>JACOUI010000157.1 GCA_016177915.1 Planctomycetia bacterium | reverse complement strand
GAGCTGGTGTTGCAGCACGGTACCGAGTCGTACAAGGTGCTCGACGAGCTGGCCAGGCACAAAGTGCCCGTCTCGATGACGATCGTCGACAGCCCCGGCGGCAAGGCGGAGGTCGTCGATTTCATCGAGCAGTGCGGCTTCGAGATGAACAAGGCCGGCATCAAAGTGCTCGTCAACACCGACGACCCGATCACGGAGAGCCGGTTCTTCCTGCGGACGGCGGCGATCGCCGTGCGCGGGGGGCTAGCCGAGGACGTGGCCCTCAAGGCGATCACGCTGCACGGGGCCGAGGTCATGCACCTGGCCGACCGCGTCGGCTCGCTCGCGCCGGGCAAGGACGCGGATTTCGTGGTCCTCAGCGGCCCGCCGTTTTCCATCTACACGCGCGTGCTTTGGACGTACATCGACGGCCAGAAAGTGTTCGACCTGGCCGACGAGAAAGAGCGGCTCTATCAGACGGGAGGCTTCGCCGTCGGCGAGGGGCACAAGGTGCCGGCCGAAAAAGCCCCCGAAAAACCGCGGCCGGCCGCCAAGGCGCCGGAAATCCCCGCCGGCTCGCCGGCCCCCGCGCCCGACGCCAAGGAACTCGTCGTTTTGGCCGGCTGGCTGCACACCGTCTCCGGCGGCACGATGGAGAATGGCGCGGTCCACGTCAAGGACGGCAAGATCGTCTACGCCGGCCCGCGCAAGGACTTTCAGATTCCCGCGGGCGTGCCCGTCGTCGCCGCCGCCAACGTCACGCCCGGCCTGATCGACGCCTACACGTGCGTGCCGCTCACCGGGCAGTACAACGTCCCGGCCGACCAGGACCAGGATGAGATGAGCGACCCAAACCAGGCCGAGACGCGCGTGCTCGATGCCTTCAATCCGGGCGAGGCGCTGTTGCAGTTTTTGCTGCGGCAGGGCATCACGGTCGTTCACGCCTGCCCAGGAAGGGCCAACGCCATCGCCGGCACGACGGGCGTCTTTCGCACGCATGGCAAGAACGTCGACAAGATGACCGTCCGTTTCCCCCAGGCCATGCTCTTCAACCTGGGCGTCGCTCCTAAGACAACCTATCCCGGCCGCAAACCCGGCACGCGCATGGGCACGGCGGCCCTGATTCGCACGGCCCTGACGGAGGCCGTCAACGACTCCCGGCAGCGGAAGAACGCGAAGGACCCGGCGTCCGCGCCCGACCGCAACCTGAAGCACGAAGCGCTGGGCCTGGCGCTCGACAAAAAGGTGCAGGCCATGTTCACCGCCCACCGCGCCGACGACGTCCTCACCGCCCTGCGCCTGTCGGACGAGTTCAAGCTCCAGTGCGTGCTGGCCGCGACAACGGAGGGCTATCTCGTCTCCGACGAAATCGCCAAGGCCGGCGTGCCCGTCATCGTACACCCGACGATGCAGCGCAGCGGCGGCCTGGAGACGTTCAACAGCTTCTTGGGCAACGCGGCGGCCTTATCCGACGCGAAGATTCTGACAGCCATCAGCACGGGGCATGAAGATTACGTGCCCAAGACGCGCGTCGTGCGGCACGAGGCGGGGATGGCCGTGCCGTATGGCCTGGGCTTCGAGGGGGCGCTGCGGGCCGTGACGCTCGACGCGGCCAAAATCCTGCAAATCGACGACCGGTTCGGGAGCCTGGAAGCGGGCAAGACGGCCGACTTGGTGCTGTACGACGGCGACCCCTTCGAGCACGCGACGCACGTTCAGGGGGTGATCGTGGACGGCCGGGTCGTCTACGACGCCTCAAAGAATCCGCCGGCCCCGCTGGCCCAGCGGTTTTTCTTCGCGAACCCCGAAATCCCCTGCTGCCTGGGCTGGTAGCCGTAGGTCGGTCCTTCCGGGCCGACAACGACGGCCTAGAAAGGCCGTCCTACAGTTAAGACAAGAAATCCCGCCCTCCAGCGAATAGAATGTACGCACTGGTCCCATCCGCGCCCGCCCCCGTCTCAGGAGACCCGCCATGACCGAATTCGTTCAAGCCCTTGGCCCCCACGCCGCCTGGGTCCTCGGCTTCGCCCTGCCGGGCGTGATCATCGCCTGCGTGGCCATTGGAGCCGGCTGCTGGCTGAGTTACCGCAAGCGGAAGATGGAGATCGAATTGAAGCACGCTCTGGTCGAGCGCGGCATGTCGGCCGACGAGATCGAGCGGATCATGAAGGCCACGATGGAGCCGGTGGAAAAGGATGAGTAAGCGCGAGCCGTACGGCCCATTGGGAAATGCGTCGTATCCGCCGTCCAACGCCTAGCAAAGTCCCAATTCACTTCGCGCCCCATCGCGCTTCCACCCGGACGCATTTCCATTGTGGCGCCTGAACGTTGGACTTTGCGTTCGTTTGGGGTAGAAATAGACTGGTAAGACCATGTCGACTATCGCGACCACACCGCTGACGGCCGAGCAATTCTTGCAAATGGCCGACGACGGCCAGCCCAGTGAGCTGGTCCGGGGAGATATCGTCATGATGCCGCGTCCGGGATTCCATCACGGATACGTCTGCATTCGCCTCGCCAGCCGGCTGACCTGGTACGTGGAGCAGCATGATTTAGGTCGCGTGATCGGAAATGAGGCAGCGGTGGTCACGGCGCGGGATCCCGACACGGTCCGCGGACCCGACATCTCGTTTTACAGTTATTCGAGAGTGCCCAAGGGGATTTCTCCTGAGGGATCTGCTCCCCAGCCTCCGGAGATTGTCTTTGAAGTCCGCTCGCCGAGCGACCGCTGGACGGAAATGCTCGCAAAAGCAGTCGAGTATTTGAAAGCCGGGGTGAATGCGGTCGTCCTCGTCGATCCTGCTTCGGAAACGGTCAGCCTCTTTCACGGCGATCAGCCGGTGGTTTCGTTTTCCGGCGACGACGAGCTTCGCCTGCCCCCGCCGCTCGACGGGTTCTCTGTGCCGGTGTCGAAGCTCTTTGAGTGAGCCGACGCGCGCACCGCTCGTCTTGTACGCATCTCCCCCCCGCGATAGCATCGGCGGTCGTTGAACTTTTCCGCCCGATTGCGTGTCTTCTTTCGCACCGGGCGAACGTTTTACGCCCAGCGCACCGACCGCCGAGGCCCCCATGCTCGATCGCAAATTCATTCTCGATAACGCGGCCATCGTCCAGGAAAACTGCCGGCGACGCGGCGCGAGCGTCGACGTGCAGAAGTTCGTCGACCTCGAAACCCGCCGCCGCGCCAAGGACACCGAAGTCCAGGATCTCAATCGCCGCGCCAACGAAGTCTCCAAGACGATCGGCCAGGCCAAGGACGAGTCCGAGCGCGAAGCCCGCAAGGCGGAAGGCCGCCGACTGCGCGAAGCCAAGGAGGCGGCGCAAAAGGAGCTCGACGCGCTGCAAGCCGAGATCGTGGAAATCCAAAAGCTCTTTCCCAACATGTCGCACCCCCAGGCGCCCGTCGGCGGCGAGTCGGCCGCCGTCGAAATCCGCCGCGGCCGGGCGCCCGTCCCCAAGTTCGACTTCAAGCCCAAGGACCACGTCGAATTGGCGCAGTCCCTCGACCTTTTGGACCTGGAAGCCGGCGCCCGCGTCGCCGGCCACGGCTTCTACTTCCTCAAGAACGAGGCCGTGCTGCTGGAACTGGCGCTGCAGCAGTTCGCCGTCAATTTTCTGATCGGCCGCGGCTACACGCCGATGATCACGCCCGACCTGGCGCGGAACGACGTTCTCGCCGGCATCGGCTTCCTCCCCCGCGGGCCGGAGACGCAAATCTACAGCATCGAAAACAGCGACCTCAGCCTGATCGCCACGGCCGAGATCACGCTGGGGGGACTCCTGACCGGGCAGGTCCTCGACGAAGGGCAGCTCCCCTTGCGCCTCTGTGGCGTGAGCCATTGCTACCGCACCGAGGCCGGGGCGCACGGCCGGGCCACGCGGGGCCTGTTCCGCGTCCACCAGTTCACCAAGATCGAGATGTTCGCCTTCACGACGCCGGAGCAAAGCGACGGAATGCACGACGAACTGTGCGGCTTGGAGTGCGAAATCTTCGACGCCCTGGCCGTGCCCTATCGCGTGATCGACACGCCGACGGGCGACCTGGGCGGGCCGGCCTATCGCAAGTTCGACCTGGAGGCCTGGATGCCCGGCCGCGGCGAAGGGGGCGCCGGCGACTGGGGCGAAATCACCAGCACCAGCAACTGCACCGACTACCAGTCCCGCAGGCTCGACATCCGCTGCAAGAAGAAAGGCGAAAAGGGCACGCGCCTGGTCCATACCCTCAACGGCACGGCCGTGGCCGTCAGCCGGGCGCTGATCGCCATCCTGGAAAACAACCAACAGGCCGACGGCTCGATCGTGGTGCCGGAGCCGTTGCGGCCGTTTGTGGGGAAGGAGCGGATCGGGAAGAAATTCGGCGAGTTGGGTCGATCGCCGTGACGGGCGAGGCGAGAGGCGATAGGCTTGTACGACGTCCGCGGCGACGTGCGGCTCGCCGACCTGCCGGTGCTCACGCAGCTTATCTGCAACTGGCCCGCGAGTGTCGCCCGCGGGACGCTCGACCTGGGGAACGTGAAGTCGATCGAGGTGCTGGCCGTCAGCGATATCCAAATCTCGTCGCTCGAGGCGGCCGCGATCCCCGCCCTCCGCGAATTGATTCTCGATGGTTGCGATCTCGGCGCCGTTTCTAACTCACCTCTCATCCTTGCGAGGCTTGACCTCTCATCCTGCCGGGTCAAGCGACAGGATCTGGCCGCGCTGCTGCGCGCGCCGACGTTGCAGGAGCTGGGAATCGCCGGCACGCCGTTCTGGGCTGAAGATCTCGCGCCGTGCGGGCAGCTCGTCTCGCTGAGGCTGGAAAACGTCGATCTCGACGGCGACGGCCTGGCCGTAATCGCGGCGTTGCCGAACCTCGCCGAGCTTGCGCTCGTCAAAGTCCGTGGACTGGAGGGGCGCGACCTCATGCTGCTCAAAAGTTCGCCGAAGCTCAAGGAGCTGACGATCTCCGGCGTCCCGCTCGACGACGAGGCCGTCGACGCGCTGTGTGAAATCCGCAACGTCGAGAGAATCAATCTCGGCGCCTGGGACTTGGGCGGCAAGCCGCCGGAGAAGCTGGAGAAGCGACCCAACGTGCGGATCGTTTGGTAACGAGCACGTTCTAATGCCGGAAATGCCGTGTGCCGGTGAAAATCATCGCCAGCTTGTGCCGGTTGCACGCGTCGATCACTTCCTGGTCGCGCTTGCTGCCGCCGGGCTGAATGACCGCCGCGATGCCCGCCGCCGCCGCCAGCTCGATCGAGTCGGCGAAGGGAAAGAACGCGTCGGAGGCCAGCACGGAGCCGCGAGCGCGGTCCCCGGCTTTTTCCAGCGCGATCCTCACCGAATCGACCCGGCTCATTTGCCCGGCGCCGACGCCGATCAGCGACCCTTCGCGGGCGACGACGATGGCGTTGGACTTGGCATATCGCACCATCCGCCACGCAAACCGCAGGTCGGGCCAGAGACTTTCCGCCGGGCGGACCGACGTGGCCACGTGCCATTTCGTTTCGTCGGGAATTTCGATGTCCGGCTCCTGCACGAGGAACCCGCCGTCGACCGGCCGGCACTGCCACGCTCCGGACGACGCCTCCATGGGCTTAAGCCGCAAGAGCCGCACGCTGTTTTTCCAAGTCGGCCGCGTCGTGAGGATGGTGATCGCGGCCGGATCGTAGTCGGGCGCGACGATCGCCTCGACGAACCGCCCCGGCTCGGCCAGCACTTCCGCCGCGGCCGCGTCGAGCGGCCGGTTGAAGCCCAGCACCGAGCCGAACGCGCTGATCGGGTCGCCGTCGAGGGCCTTCCGCGTGGCGACGGAAAGGACGCCGTCGGTGGCCGCCCCGCAGGGGTTGTTGTGCTTGATGACGACGACGCACGGCGCCGGCCAATCCCGCACGGCCGACAGGGCGCTGTCGAGGTCCAGGAGATTGTTGTACGACAGCTCCTTGCCGTGGAGTTTTTCGGCTCGAACGAGCGCCGCGCCGGGCGTGTCTGTTTGCGCATAGACCGCCGCGGCCTGATGGGGGTTTTCGCCGTAGCGGAGGTCGTCGAGTTTTTCGAGCACAAGCTGAAGTTGCGGCGGGAACTTCGACGGCGCGTCCGTCTCGCCCCCTCCCCCCTTGCGAGGGAGGGTTGGGGTGGGGGGTAGCTGGCGGGCAAACCACTCCGCGATGGCCGCGTCGTACTTTGCCGTATGCGCAAACGCCGCGACCGCCAAGTCGCGCCGCAGCTCCGGCGACACGCTCTTCGTCGCGCGAATTTCCGCCAGCACGCGGTCGTACTGCGACGGGTCGGTCACGATCGTCGTGAAGGCGTGGTTCTTCGCCGCCGCCCGCACCAGGCTCGGGCCGCCGATGTCGATCTGCTCGATGGCTTCGTCGAACGTCACGCCGGGCTTGGCGACCGTCTCCTGGAAGGGATAGAGGTTCACCACCACGAGATCGAACGTGAGGATGCCGTGCTCGGCCAGGGCGGCCATGTCCTCCGGATTGTCGCGCCGGCAAAGGATGCCGGCGAAAATCTTGGCGTGCAGCGTTTTGACGCGGCCGTCCATCATCTCCGGAAAGCCGGTGTAGGCCGCCACGTCGCGGACCGGGATTCCGGCCGACTCCAAATGCCGCCGCGTCCCGCCCGTGCTGTAGATTTCGATCCCGTGGTCTTCGAGGACGCGGGCGAACTCGGCCAGACCCTGCTTGTTGCTGACGCTGATGATGGCGCGGCGCATCGGAAATGCGGAATGGGGAATTCGGAATGCGGAATGCAGTGGATCCACACTAACCCGAAGCGCGAGCGAGGGAGTTATTCGTCGCGCCGTCGCGCCTCGCTGCCCGACTCAGGCGCATCGAACCAAAGACCGTCTCCCTTGCTGGCGCGTCGGGTTGGTGTGCTCCCTCGCTGGCGCGTCGGGTTGGTGTGCTCCCTCGCTGGCGCGTCGGGTTGGTGTGCTCCCTTGCTGGCGCGTCGGGTTGGTGTGCTCCCTCGCTGGCGCGTCGGGTTGGTGTGCTCCCTCGCTGGCGCGTCGGGTTGG
>JACOUI010000156.1 GCA_016177915.1 Planctomycetia bacterium | reverse complement strand
GCCTCGCCAGAGGCGAACGCTTACGGAAACCGCATCGATTCGTGTGCCAGCCGGTCATTTCGCCATGACCGACAGCGAGCCGCCACTGAATCCTACGAGTCACCTGCCCGAAAATCGCCCTTTTTCCGACAGACTGTAGCAAGGCGTTCGGCACTACGATTTGAATTCGCGCAGCAGCCGCGCTTCCGGGAGCGCCTTGTAATACGGATCCAACGGAAAACAGCCGGAGACGAGTCCGTTGCGGGGGGCCGTCGTGCAGTCGCTGAACGTGCGGCAGACCCGCTTGCGGTCCAGCCGGCCCTGCCGCAGCACGTCGTCGGGAAGGTGCGGGTACGCCAGCACCATCCGGCCGATGCCGACGGCGTCGATCCAGCCCTGACGGAGGACGGCCTGCGCGACGTGCGGCAGAAAATCCTGCAAATAGGAATAGCCCGTGCCGACCATCGGCAGGTCGGGCACGGCCGCCTTGCAGCGGCGCGCGGCGTCGATCTGCCGCCACACGCCCACCAGCGGGTCCTCCGGCGGGGCGTAGCCGTCGCTCGGAGGGAAAGCCGCCGGGCGCTGGACGTGCGGCGTGTAGTAGGGGCTGCCGCAGGAGAGATTCACGGCGACGACCCCCAGCTTTTTCAATTCGTGCAAGAGGTCAATCGATTCGTGCAGGTCGATTTGCAGCGGTTCGTCCGCATTCAGGCCGAAGCCGAAGCGATAAGGGAGCAGATGGCGGTGATCGACGGGCCGGCCGGCGTCGGGACCGTGCTCGTAGGGGACGGTGTCGAAGACGCTGAGCCGGACGGCCACGAGCAGGCCGGGACATTCGTCGCGGACGCGCTCGATGATCGTGCGCAGGACGCGCGTGCGGCCGGCGAAGTCGCCTCCGAAAGGTCCAGGGCGAATGAACGCCGAGAGCAGCTCGTGCAGCAAATAGCCGTGGCAGGCCTTCACGTCGACAAACTGAAAGCCGACGTCGCGCGCCAGTCGCGCCGCCGCAACGAAGCTCTCGATGAGCCGCTCCAGTTCGGAGTCCGTCCAGATCACCGAGTCGTCGGCCGGGTCGATGCCGAACTTGCCGTCGAGAATGGGATGATGATAGGCGATCCGCGGCGCCGGCCCGGCGGACGTCGGCTTCGAGAACCGTCCGGAGTGCGTGAGCTGCAATCCCACGAGGAGGTTGTCGCAGTTGGCATAGCGGGCCTGGTGGGCCGCGCGCAGTTCCTGCAAAAGCGCCGCCAGGCCGGCCCGGTTTTCGGGCGTGGCGACAGTTTGGTTGGGGTTGGCGCGGCCGTCGGGCCGAACGGCCGCCGCTTCGCCGCCCCAGATCAGTTTGGCGCCGCTTTCGCCGAAATGTCGCCAGCGACGGAGCGTGTGCGCCGATGGCGAGCCGTCCGTGTTGGCGTCCCAGCCTTCCATCGGGTGAATGCACCAGCGATTGCCGATGCGAAAACCGCCGATGACCAAGGACGCCGCCAGCGGAGAACCCTCTCCCGCCGTCAAGATCCGCTCGTCGACCGGCAAGTCACAACCCAATTCCGCCAGCCGCGCGCGAAGGCCCTCAGGCGTTTTGAGCTGGGCGATCTTGACGAGACGTTCGGCCATGGTTCGGGTGCAAATCGCTGTTGTCTGACGGGCAGCGGGCTATCCTTACCTTGAGGCGCCGCCAGAGGTGCATTAGAGTCCAAGGTAGCTACCGGCAAGGTCAACCGCCCACACACGCTCATGATTTCAACGCAAACGCCCGCGGCTGGGAAGACGCCGGCCGTCGGGATCGATCTTGGCACGACGTACTCCGCGATCGCCCGGCTCGACGAGACGGGAAGGCCGGTGACGCTCGTCAACGGCGAGGGGGACCTGACGACGCCGAGCGTCGTGCTCATCGACGGCCAGGACGTGGTGGTCGGCAAAGAGGCCGTGAAAGCGCTCGGCACGGACGGCCACCGCATCGCCGAGTGCATGAAGCGGGACGTCGGCCAGCGGCTCTATCACAAGGCGCTCGACGGCCGGCAGTATCCGCCCGAGGTCCTTCAAGCGCTAGTGCTCAAGAAAGTCGCCTCCGACGCCAAGCGGCTGGTGGGCGAATTTTCCAAGGTCGTGGTCACGGTGCCGGCCTACTTTGACGAGGTGCGGCGGAAGGCGACGCAGGACGCGGGTTACATCGCCGGACTCGACGTGATCGACATCATCAACGAGCCGACGGCGGCGGCGGTGGCGTTCGGCTATCAGCAGGGGTTTTTGAACACCAAAGGGGAGTCGAGCAAGCCGCAAAAGGTGCTGGTGTATGACCTGGGGGGCGGGACGTTCGACGTGACCGTGATGCAGATCGCCGGCAGCGACTTCCGCGCCCTGGCGACGGACGGCGACGTCGAGCTGGGCGGCCGCGACTGGGACAACCGCCTGATGCAGCTCGTGGCCGACGAGTTTCAAAAGCAGCACGGGATCGACCCACGGAAGAACCTGAACGCTTCGGCGCGGTTGTGGCGGGAATGCGAGGACGCCAAGCGCACGCTTTCGGCGCGCTCCAAGGCGACGATCACGTTCGATTTCGAGGGCCGGGCCGTGCGCGTCGAGGTGGCGCGGGAGAAGTTCATCGAAATCACGACGGACCTCTTGGACCGGACGCGGTTCACGACGCGACAGGCGCTGAAGGACGCCGGCCTGGACTGGGGGGGCATCGACCGCATCCTGCTCGTCGGCGGCTCCAGCCGGATGCCCATGGTGCGTGAAATGCTCAAAAACCTGTCGGCCCGCGAGCCGGACGCCTCCGTGTCGGCCGACGAGGCCGTGGCCCAAGGGGCGGCGCTGCGGGCCGGGCTGATCCTGTCGCGGGCGGAGGGGATCAAGCCGGCCTTCAAGATCAAGAACGTCAACTCGCACAGCCTGGGCGTCGTGGGGACGGACCGGACGACCGGGCGGAAGCGCACGGCCGTGCTCATCAAACGGAACACGCCGCTGCCGGCCAAAGTGCGCCGGGAATTCAAGACGCAGAAGGCGGGACAGGACTCCGTGCTCGTGCAGATCGTCGAAGGGGAGAGCGCCAACCCCGATGTCTGCACGGCCATCGGCCAGTGCATGATCACCGGCCTGCCGAAGGACCTGCCGGCGATGAGCCCGGTGAACGTCGAGTTTCAGTACGCCTCGAACGGCCGGCTGGCGGTGTCAGTGCAGGTGCCGGGGACCGACAGGCAGGCCAAGCAGGAGATCATGCGCGCCAGCGGGCTGTCGCAGGAGCACCTGGACCAGTGGCGGTCGTGGGTGGCCGGCGTGTGGAAAAATTAACGGCGCCGATTCCTGACGGCTGTTTCCCGCCCGCGACTTGCCGTGAGCTGCGCAAGAGTCCAGGTCCGCGTGTGATTTGAGAAAGAATTCACAAGCCATTGTGCGGCAAGCACTTTGAATGCGGTTGCTGCCGCGGCGGAAGGTAAATCGGCTGACGGGGCGCGTCCTGGCGCGTAGCCTTTTTCAAGCCGCCGACGCGGATTTCCCACCTGCCCAAGACAAGCTTCCGCACCTGAAGCTGCTTCAGGTTGGCCGGCTCGCAGGAATCTCATTGCACGCCGCAAGCGAAAACACAGGGCCCGGTTCATTGCGCGAATGCAGGCCGGGAATGGATTCAGAGGCCATACCCGGCCGGTCATTCCGCCCAGGCAGGGCTGAAGGAGGGGCCAGTCGCTTCGGCCGCCAGACGCGGCTCCAAGGGCGTTGAGGGGCGCTTTCGCGAATCCGTTCCCAGGGAAGTGTTCCCGGGGGATGGTTCCAGGAGGCGGTGCCATGGTCCGTATTCGTAAAGCCGACGAGCGCGGCCGCTTCAACCACGGCTGGCTCGACACACGGCATACGTTTTCGTTCGGGGAGTACTTCGACGCCGCGAACATTCAGTTCCGCTCGCTGCGCGTGATGAACGAGGACCGCATTGCGCCGGGAGCGGGCTTTCCGCTGCACGGCCACCGCGACATGGAGATCATCACCTACGTGCTGTCCGGTGCGCTACAGCACCGCGATAGCCTGGGCCATTTGTCGCTCGTGCGGGCGGGGGAGTTGCAACGGATGACGGCGGGAACGGGGATTCAGCATTCGGAATCCAATCCGTCGGCGACGGACGAGCTGCACCTCTATCAGATTTGGATCCTGCCGGAACGCGGTGCGCTCGAACCGGAATATGAGCAGCGCATGTTTCCGGTCGAAGCCGCCACCGGCCGGCCGCGGCTGGTCATCTCGCCCGACGGGCACGACGGCTCGATGCGCATCCACCAGGATGCGCGGATCTACCTGGCGCGCATCGCCGAGGGCGGACGACTGACGCACGAACTGGACCGCGGGCGGCATGCCTGGCTGCAAGTCCTGCGCGGCGACGTGGCGATCGACAGCCACGGGCTGACGGCCGGCGACGGCGCGGCGCTGAGCGACGAACGTTCGCTCGGCATCCTCGCGCAGACAGACGCCGAAGTGATGCTGCTGGATCTGGCGTAAGGGACAGGCGGTGAAGAACTCATGCCGATTCGAAGGGAGGGGGTCATGTCGCCGCTGGCGCAAGGCGTCGTCGTCATGATCGGGCGCGTGCTGCTGTGTGCGATCTTCTTCATGGCCGCCGTGGGCCAGAAAATCCCCGACTTTGCCGGGACCGTGAAGGTGATGGAATCCAAGGGCGTGCCCGCGCCGCAGCTCCTGCTCGTCGGGGCCATCGCCTTCTTACTCGCGGGCAGCGCGTCGGTGGCGCTGGGTTACAGGGCGCGGATCGGGGCGACGCTGCTGCTGGTGTTCCTCATCCTCGCCAGCTACTACTTCCACAATTTCTGGGCGATCTCCGATCCGCAGGAAAAGCAGGAGCAGACGATCCAGTTCATGAAGAACCTGGCGCTAATGGGGGCGATGCTCTTCATCATCGGCAACGGTGCCGGGAGGATGAGCCTGGACGGAAGGGCGAAGACGACCGCGGTCCCGGCCCTGCCGACCTGAGGCCATTCAAGCCTTGTCCTTCTCGCCTGGGATCGATCGCCCGTGCGGATCGACCTTGGCCGTCTCGGCCAATTCGCCGGCCAGTTCCTGGCGGAGCTGGGCGCCCAGGTAGTGCTCCGCCATTTCGGCGGACGCATGCAGATGGTCGGGCGGCAGCGGGAAGTGCTTGGCCAGGTAGCTCTCCCATAGCCGGTGGCCGCGAACGAGTCCGCGGGCGGCCATGCGGCCTTTGTCGGTCAGTCGGTAGCCCCCCGCCGTGACGAGAAGACTGCCGTTGCGACGAAGCGTCCAGGAGGCCAGAGCGGCCGTGAGCCTGCCGACGGGCAGCGCGCGCTGCAAGAGGTCCGGCGCCGCTGCGCCATGGGCCGACAAGCCGTGCTCCTCGAGCCGGTACAAGAGACCGAGCAGGTCTTCGGCGGCGATTTTCAGCCCCAGGCGCCACTGCGCGAGCGATTTACTCAACACGCCATGGCGCGGCGCGAACAGCGCAGCCGCACCGAACAACAGCCCCGAGGCCACCGCCATCATGCCGGCGGAGCTGGCAGAACCGACGGTCGTGTAGCCCAGGCGAGCGAAAACGATCCGCGGCAGGACCACGGCCATCGCATGCCCCAGCAAGGCCCCCACCGCCGCCACGACGAGGCTGATCAGAATCATCCGGCCCAGACGGTCGGTGAGCAGGTGCGCCGTCGCGGGGGGCGCGATCAGCATCGCCACGACGACGATCACGCCGACGCTCTCGTACGCGGCGACAAGCGTCGCGGCCGTGACGGCCATTAAGGCGTAGTGCATCGCCCGGGCGTTGACGCCCAGCGCCGTCGCCAGGCCCGGGTCGAACGCGCTGATCCGCAGCTCCTTGAAGAACAAAAAGACGAGCGCGAGATTCACGAGCAGCACGATGCCGTTGACGAGGGCTGGCTCGGGGACGCCGTCGCCGATGCCCGCAGATTCGACGGTGCCGTAGAGAACGCAATCGGGGTCGATGTGGGCCTTGTCGGCGGCGACGCGCACCAGCAAGAGTCCCAGCGCGAAGAAGATCGTGAACACAACGCCCAGGGCGGCGCTGGCCTCGACGCGGCCGCGCTTTTGGATCCACTCGGTGAGGATCGCCGCCAAGAGTCCCACGACCATCGCGCCGGCGACCATGATGGCGTGATGGACTCCGCCCTTGGCCGCCGGGGCCAGCCAGCCGAGGTCCGCCAGCTTGTCGGCGGCCAGGAACGCGAGCACGACGCCCAGGAGCGAGGTGTGGCTCAGCGCGTCGCCCATCATGCTCTGCCGCCGCAACAGCAGGAAACAGCCCGGCACGGCGCAGGCCATCGCCGCCAGCGCGCCGGTGACGACGATCCACAAATCGATGGCGGACCAGCCGGCCAGGATGTCCAGGGCTTCGCGGATCATGGCTTGCCCCCCGCCGGTTCGAGGGCGTGCGGGCTGGCCGGCACGGCCAGCTCCGGATAGCCGCGGGCCAATAGGTCCTCGAGTTCGCGGACGACGTCCGGCTCCAGCACGTGCTCGATCTGGTCGGCGTAGCGGTCGACGCGGCCGGGGGCGACGTCGGCGTGTTGGATGAGGAACAGCTCCCACATGCGGTGGTTTCGAGCGGCCCGGCGGGCGGCGGCGGCGCCCGCTTCGGTCAGCCTGAGCTGCTTTTGATCGACGACGACGAGCCCCTGCCTTCTGGCGGCCGCGACGAGACGGCGCAGCCGGGGCGGGGACCAGCGGCGGCGGACAAGGAGATCGTCGAGGCCGATCGAACGCTCGGTGAGGGCGGCCGCCGCGGCGGGCTTGCCGTTACGGGCGGAAGACTTTTCGAGGGCCTCGTAAAAGGCGCGCAGGAGGTCGTGCCTTCCCACGCGGTTTCGCATTTGAATGAGCGTGATCAACCGCCAGGCCATTCCGCGCCGGGCGCCGAACACCAGGCTCACGGCAAAGATGGCCCCGCCCGTGAGGACGATAATCGGCCCGGCGGAAAAGTTCGGGAAGAGCGCGCTCAGGATCGTTCCCAGGCCGGTGCTCAAACCTCCCAGCGCGGCGCCGAGCAGAGTCATCACGAGCACGCGCTGCGTCCAGAAGCGGGCGGCCGCGGCGGGAACGATCAGCAGGGCAACCACGAGGATCAGGCCGACGGTCTGGGCGCCGACTTCGGCCACGAGCACGACCAGGCCCATCAGCACGGTGTCGACGAGGAACGTCGGCCAGCCCTGCACGGCGGCAAAGTCCTCGTCGAAGCAAACGAGCGACAGCTCCTTGAACAAAAGCGCGCACGACAGCAGCACCACGAGGGCGGTAATCGCCAGGAGCCACAAATCGCCGCCGAGCATGCTGGCGGCGTTGCCGAAGATGAACTTGTCCAGTCCGGCCTGGTTTCCAGAGGGGATGCTTTGCAGAACGGTAAAAAGCGCGATGCCCAAGCCGAAGAACGTCCCTAGCACGATCGCCAGCGCCGCGTCCTCCTTGATCCGCGTCAGCCGGCGGATGCCGGCCATGCACAGGACGCCCGCCAGGCCGGAAACGGCCGCCCCGACGAGAAGCGCCGGCAGCGATTTTTCCGCGCCCGGCGAGATCGCCTCGCAGACGAGGAAAGCGACGGCGATGCCGGGAAGCGAGGCGTGGCCGACGACGTCGCCGGCCAGCGAGCGCTTGCGAAGGAGCATAAAGACGCCCACGACGCCCGCCGACACGCCCAGAATCGTCGTGCCCAAGAGCACCCACAACGTGTTGACGTTCCGCAGCGAGACGACGGAGACAAAGTCGTCCCAGGTCGGCCACTGCCAGCGGGTGTCGGTCAGGGAGTGGTGATCGGCATCGCGGCGAGGGACGTGGCGCTGCGGTGCGTCGTTCTGCGCCGCAACGGCAAGCTCCCCCTGCCGCGCGGCGAATTTCTCGCCCGCGGCGCGCAGCGGCGACGCCAAGAGCAGCAGGCAGAAGACGATCGCGGCCGCGCATGGCGCGGCCGGGGCACGAATCGCCAGGCGGAAGCGGCTCATTGCCCCCCTCCCGCCAGGCGCATCTTGTGCCCGACTTCATCCAATAGCGCCAGCTTTCCGCCGTAGGCCTTTCGCAGGTTTTCGGAAGTGAACACCTGCTCGACCGGGCCGGCCGCGATGAGGCGCATGTTGAGCAGCAGGACTTCGTCGAAGTAGTCGGTGACGGTTTGCAGGTCGTGGTGGACGACGAGCGCGGTCTTTCCCTGCGACCTCAGCTCGCGAAGGATCTCGACGATCGCCCGTTCGGTGGCCGCGTCCACGCCCGCGAACGGCTCGTCCATCAGGTACACGTCGGCGCTTTGGGCCAGGGCGCGGGCCAGGAACACGCGCTGCTGCTGCCCGCCGGAAAGCTGGCTGATCTGACGATGCGCGTAGTCGGCCATGCCGACGCGTGCCAGCGCAGCCAGGGCCTCGCGCTGGTAGCGGCGCGTGACCGGCCAGCACCAGCCGATCCGGCCGTAGAGGCCCATCGCTACGACGTCGAGCGCGCTGACGGGGAAGTCCCAATCGACGCTCTCCCGCTGCGGCACGTAGCCCACGCGGCCGCGCTGCCGGGCATAGCGCATGCCGAAGAACCGCACCTCGCCCGACGCCGCCGGAACGAGCCCCAATGCGGCCTTGATGAGCGTCGTTTTGCCGGAGCCGTTGGGACCGACGATGGCGATCAGCTTGCCCGGCGGGGCATCGTAGTCGATGTCCCACAGCACCGGCCGCCGATGGTAGGCCACCGTCATGTCGTGGATCGACAGCGGGCAAGAGCCGGGATGCTCCTGGTCGGAAATCGGCAGCGGCGCGGGGAGGGTCCTGGTGATCATGGGAGGATTCTTGTGGCCATCACGCTCCGCGTGATGTAGCGCGCGCTGGCAACGGGCCACGATCATCGGGTCGCGGGTCGTCAGGTGACCCACATCGCGATTCGGGCTGCCTCACGCGGAGCGTGAGGGCTACTTCAGGCTCAGTTTTCCGTTCAGGCCGCGCTCGGGGACTTTGCCTCCCAGGGCGCGGGCGATCGTGGTCGCGTTGTGGTCCATCATGCCGATGTACGTCCCTTCGTAAGTGCCGGGCCTGCCCATCGCGTCGGAGAAGAGCTTGCCGCCGATCGTCACCTTGTGTTTGCGGCTGGCCGCCCCGGCGACGATCGCCTCGATGCTCTTGGGATTCACGCTCGACTCCACGAAGATGGCTTTCACCTTGTGCTCGACGATGAAATCGACGAGGTCGTTGATGTCCTTGAGCGACGGCTGCGACTCGGTGGTGATGCCCTGCGGCGAGCGGACGGGAATCTTGTAGGCCTGCGAAAAATAGCCGAAGGCGTCGTGGGCGGTGATGAGGACGCGCTGCTCCTCGGGAATCGTGCCGATGGCTTCGCGCACGTAGGCGTCGAGCTTGGTCAGCTCTTCGCAATAGGCCGCGGCGTTGGCCTGATACTCGTCGCGGCCGGCCGGGTCGTACTGCGACAGCGAGTCGGCCACGAACTTCACGCAACGGCTCCAGGCGGCGACGTCCATCCAGACGTGCGGGTCGTAGTGGCCCCGGAATTCGGGCGGCTCGCGGAGGTACGAATCGTCGAGGGCCTCGGTGACGGCGAAGACGGGCTTTCCCGTGCGCGACACCTTGGCGAACGTGTCTCCCATGCGCCCTTCGAGGAGCAGGCCGTTGTAGAAAACGACGTCGGCCGAGAGCAGCTCCTGCACGGTGTCGCGCGTGGGCTTGTAGGTGTGGGGGTCGACGTCCTCGCCGAGCAGGCCAACGACGTTGGCCCGCGGGCCGGCGACCTGCCGGACGATGTCGGTGACCATGCCGACGGTGCAGGCGACGTTGTAGGGATAGGGGCCATCGTGCGTCTTGCTGAGCGACGATCCGCTCGTGAGCGAAACGCCGCCGGTGCCGCCGGAAGCGCCGTTGGAATTTGCGGCGCCGCAGCCGAGGGCGTTTAGCAAAGCCACAGCGGCGAAGATGATGAGGAGCGCGCGAGTTTTCATGGCAGCCGCAACGGAAAACGAGCAGGGCCTACTTTTTGATCGACCAAAATATTTTGTTCTATAAATCATATCTAGTCAAGGGAGAATAGTAGCCTGGGCGCGCGAGGCCAGAAGTCCACTCAAGTTCTTTGCCGCTTTGATGATGCGATGCGTTGCGAAAGCGCATGCAGGCAGCCGGCAGTGGTCACAGGGCATCCGGTTCCCGGCGAAACACGATGTGCTTGAGCCAGTGCGCGTCGTCGGTGTTGGGGAAGTCCGTGCGGCGATGGACGCCGCGGCTCTCCTCCCGATGCAGCGCGGCGTCGATCATCAGCCGCGCTACGGTGAGCATGTTCTGAAGCTGCCAACCCGGCGCTTCCGAAAACTGGCGAAACAGGACGTATTCGCACCATTGGTCGATCGTCGCCAGCGCCTCCTTCAGCGATATCTTGTTGCGGTGGACGCCCGCGCACCGCCACATCAGGCTCGTCAGCGAGTTGCGGATGTCGGCCAGGTCGAGCGGCTCGTGGGAATCTTCACGGGCGGGGTTTTCCAGGGCCAGCCCGCGGAAATCGTCGGCCAGGCGCAGCGCTTGCGCCGAGGCGCCCGCCCCGGCGCTTTTGCCGAACACGAGTCCCTCCAGCAGGCTGTTGGAGGCCAGGCGGTTTGCCCCGTGCAGGCCGCTGGACGTGACTTCGCCGGCGGCCCACAGGGCGGGCACGCTCGTCCGTCCGGCGGGGTCGACGGAAACGCCGCCCAGCATGTAATGCGCCCCCGGCCGGACCGGGATGCGGTCTTTCGTCACGTCGAGGTTGAATTCCTTGCAGACCGCCACGAAGCCGGGAAACCGCTGCCGCACGCGCTCCGGGTCGAGATGGCTCAAGTCGAGAAAGACGCACGGGCTTTTCGTCTTTTCCATCTGCCGGACGATCGCCTCGCTGACGACGTCGCGCGGCGCCAGCTCGGCGCGGGGATCGTAGTCGGGCATAAAGCGATGGCCGTTCCGATCGACGAGGTGCGCTCCCTCGCCGCGGACGGCCTCGGTGATGAGCTGCCGGCCGCTGCCGGCGATGTAGAGGACGGTGGGGTGAAACTGCATGAACTCCATGTCGCGCAGCTCGGCGCCGGCGCGATAGGCCATCGCCAGGCCGTCGCCGGTGGCCACGGAGGGGTTCGTCGATTCGCGATAAATCTGTCCCGCGCCGCCCGTGCAAAGGATCGTCTGCTTGGCCCAGACGAGCGTTTTTCCGCGGGCGGCGTTCCAGGCCAGCGCGCCGCGGCAGCGGCCTTCGTGCGTGAGCAAGTCGAGGATCAGGGTGTCGGACCAGATTTCGACATTGGCAGCCTGACGCCCGCGCTCGATGAGCACGCGCATCACCTCGCGGCCGGTCGCGTCGCCCAGCGCATGAACGATGCGGTGGTGGCTATGGCCTCCTTCCCGCCCCAGCGCCAGCTCGCCGGCCAGCTCGCGGTCGAAGTTGGCGCCCCAGGCCATCAGCTCGCGGATGCGATCGGGCGCCTCGCGGACGACCATCTCCACGACGTCGCGGTGACAGAGCGCGCCGCCGGCGCGAAGCGTGTCTTCAACGTGGTTCTCGAAGCGGTCTTCCGGTCCCAGGACGCCGGCGATACCGCCCTGCGCGGCGTTGCTGCTCGATTGCTGCACGCCCTCCTTCGTGATGACGACGACCGACAGCCGCGAGTCGATCTCCAGGGCCGCACGGAAGCCGGCAATGCCGCCGCCGATCACCAGCACGTCGGCAAACTGGTGCGGCACGCGCTTAGGGTGGAACGGGACGAGATAGCGGGCGACTGAGAAAGCGCTCATGGCATGAGATTGTA
The DNA here is from genome assembly GCA_016177915.1 of Planctomycetia bacterium. Taxonomy (GTDB): domain Bacteria; phylum Planctomycetota; class Planctomycetia; order Pirellulales; family S012-138; genus JACOUI01. Next base: position 2,993 of record JACOUI010000156.1, on the reverse strand, counting down.
CCGCGTCGCGGGCATGCCGTCGGGCCGGCGGCCCGCCTGCCGGGCAAATGGCCGGCGTTGCCGAACCAATGGCAGGCGAGACGCCTACGCCACGGAAAAACTGCAAATGCCCTTTGCATAAAGGACTTTCGATACGTTAAGATATCGGCCGTGTAACCCGACCGGTGCTAGCGTCAAAGACAAGAGACGCAAGGCCGAGAGTAGACCGGCCGACGTTCGCCCGCGCGTTGCCCACAGCCGCGTGGCCGCAAAAGACCCGAGAGCAGACTTCGTCCACAAGGAGATATCGCCATGTTCGAGCTGCGAAGTAACCGCGCGTACCGGGATTGCGAAGGCGCCACGCGGCGCGAGTTCATGAAGGTCGGGACGCTCGGCCTGGGCGCCATGACGCTGCCGGGCCTCCTGGCGGCGCGGGCAGCGGCCGCGGCCGAGGGGAAGCAAGTCAAGGACACGTCGGTCGTCTGGCTGTGGCTGGGCGGCGGACCGACGCACGTCGAGACCTTCGATCCCAAGATGTCGGCGCCGGTCGAGTATCGCAGCGTGACGGGCGAGGTTGAAACGAATGTTACCGGCCTGACGCTCGGCGGCACGCTGCCGAAGATCGCGGCCGTGGCCGACAAGATGGCCTTCGTGCGGTCGTTCGCCCACACCAACAGCGGCCACGGCGGCGGCACGCACTTCGTCATGACCGGCTACGACAACCGCATGATCGACAACGGCGGGCTGCCCACGCGGCCCTCGATCGGCTCGATCGTCTCGCGCGTGCGCGGCCCGAACCATTTGCAGACGGGCATGCCGACGTACGTGCGGCTGGGCGGCATCGGGGCCGACGGTCCGGCGTTTTTGGGGACGGCCTTTGCGCCGTTTGATCCGAACGGTCAGGCCCGCCGCAACATGTCGCTGGCGGTTCCTGAGGATCGGTTGGACGACCGCAAGGCGCTCTTGGCGGACCTCGACCGGCTGCGCGACGCGGCCGACAACCAGGGCCTGATCGACGGGCTGACGAAATTCGAGCAGCAGGCGTTCAACCTCGTCCTGGGCAGCGCCCCCAAGGCCTTCGACACGAAGGACGAGAGCCAGAAGACCATCGACGCCTACGGCAAGGGCCTGGGCGAGCAGCTTTTGCGGGCCCGGCGCCTGTGCGAGGCGGGCTGCGGCTTCGTGACGGTGTCGTACGGCGGCTGGGACATGCACGGGAACATCAAGCAGGCGATGACGCAGCGCTCGCCGCAGCTCGATCAGGCCGTGGCGGCGTTCGTCGCCGACTGTTACGACCGCGGCCTGTCCGACAAGGTGCTGCTCGTCATCACCGGCGAGTTCGGCCGCACGCCGAAGGTGAACCGCAACGCCGGCCGCGACCACTGGGCGCCCTTGAGCACGCTGGCCCTTTCCGGCGGCGGCCTGAAGATGGGCGGCGCGGTGGGCGAGTCGGCGCCCAAGGTGGACGTGCCCAGGTCAAAGCCGATCCGTCCCCAGGACCTGATGGCCACGGTGTTCCACGTGCTGGGTCTCGACCCGAAGATGCAGATCGTCAACCCCGCCGGCCGGCCGGTGTACATGATCGAGGACGGCAAGCCGATGGAGGAGCTGATTTAGGTTGGAGTCGCGCTTTAGGCGGTCCTCGTTGGAGTCCCGGCTTCACGCGGCATGTTGGAGTCCCGCCTTCAGGCGGTCCGGCTTCACGGTGTCGCAATTCACCAAGCGCCCCGGCTTGCCCGGGGCGTTCTTTTTCGTTCGGACAGATTGTGATCCACGCAATCTATCGCGTCCGGTCGTTCAACCACGTTGGGCCGTACACCTTGCGGGTGGGTTTCGACGACGGGACCGAGCAGGTGATCAACTTCGAGCCTGTCCTCTTCGGGCGATTGTTTCGTCCCTTGCGCGACCCGACTGTTTTCAATCAGGTGCGCATCGATCCGGAAGTTCACACGCTGGTCTGGCCCAGCGGTGCCGATTTCGACCCGGCGACGCTCCACGATTGGCCGATGCACGCGGAGGCGCTCGCGGCCCGCGCCCGGCAGTGGGAAGCGGCGGCCACGTGAGCGATTCTACCTCCGGTCTGCCTTTTCGCTCGGCGGTTCCTTGGCCGGCTCGCGATTCAGGAATTTCAAAAAATCATCGGTGATGTCGAGGCGGGGGCTGGTGTACAGAACCGGGCGATTCAACTGCTCGGCCACGGTCTTGGGATCGGAACTCGTTGCTTGGTCCTCCGCGAATTGACCCCGGTTGGGTCGCATGAGAACGTCGATCTTGTTTGCTTGGCAGTAGGCATCGAGCTGTTTGAAGATGGCCCGGTACGCCTCCGCATAGAGTTGCGCTTCCCGGCGTGCAAACGTCGTCTTGTGTGTCCAGGCCAGCTCGCTGAGTTGCTCCCGATCATCGGCGATCTTGGCTTCCAGATCCTTGTAGCCGGGATCGTCTTTGGGCAGTTCGGCGAGTTGCTTGCGGTCGGACTCGATCACAGCAGCGCGCAGTTTGAGGTCCTCCGCGGCGGCCTCCACTTCCTTCTTCATCGCTTCGTAGGCCTGCTGGAACGGGGCGTAGTTGTCGTAGACCTTTTTCAGGTCCAGCGTTGCCGTCTTTTGCTCCTGGGCAAGCGCTGAGGCGCCAAACAGGATCGACATCGCCAACAGCGTCCAAACGACTGCGGATTTCATGTCTTGCCTCCTGCAAAAAAGGAAATGCGGCGCGCCGGCGGCCCCAGGGCGGGCCTGCCTTGATCGGAGCAGTCTACCGCCGATGCGTTTTTCTGGCTGCTGCAACCTGCCACAACCCGAGGACCCGATGAACTGGGACGTCGGGGTTCGGTGGTGATTCTACATCGCTTGCCGAAAGATGCCGCCTCGCCCAAAGGACCGCAGTAGAGTCGAGAGGTGGCGCGGTGGTTTAGGTGTCAGCCTATCGATCCGGCCCTTTCGGCGCCGGGGCTTCACTAGCCACACCCTGCTCCGTCTCCACCTCCCGCTCGTCGAACCGGACAGGCGGATTTCCCG
>JACOUI010000155.1 GCA_016177915.1 Planctomycetia bacterium | reverse complement strand
GGCGATGGGAGGCGCCAAACACGGCCTGCCGGAAAGCGGCCCCCCACCCCGACCCCCCCGACCCCCCCACGCAAGGGGGGAGGGAGAGGACCCCCCCTGCCCCCCCTTCGTAAGGGGGGGAGAAGATAGTCGGGCGATCGCAGCGGCGAGCGAAGGAGGCTGTCCGGTTGCGGGGGCGGATTTCGATAAAGAGAATAGAGAAGTTGCCGACGGCAGCGTGTTGCTGCTCGTGGCGCGCAAGCCACTCGCACCAGAGTGAGGTATGTAGGACGGCCTTTCCAGGCCGTCGCGCGAATGACGCGAATGACGGCCCGGAAGGGCCGTCCTACTTGGCGGTTGAACTCAGATCGCTTTCAGGAGTTCCTTCCACCGCTTCCAGGCGGCGTCGCGGCCCTTCTTGTTGGCTTCGTTGGCGTCGGGCGCTTCGCCGGCCCGCATGAACCCGTGCCCCGCCCCCTCGTACGTCACCGGCTCATACTTCTTGCCCGCCTCTTTCATCAGGTCGGTCGATTTGGGGATCGTCATGTTGATCCGCGCGTCGTTGCCGCCGTAGAAACCGAAAACGGGGCACGCGATCCGGCCGATGTCGTCCGCCTTGTCGGGGCCGCCGCCGTAGAAGACGAACGCGGCCTTGATCTCCTTGTTGTTCGTGGCGAAGCGGAACGTCTGCCCGCCGCCCCAGCAGAACCCGCCGACCGCCACCTTGCCGTTGCAGGCGGGCAGCTCTGCCAAATATCTCACGGCCGCGTTGAGGTCAGCGGTGACCTGGTCGGGCGGGAGTGACTGGATCGCCCGCCGCACGGCGTCGCTGCCGCCCAGCTCCGCCGTCCCGCCCCCGCCGCGCGCCATGCCCGAAAGCAAGTCCGGCGCGATGGCGATGTATCCCGCCTCGGCCAGTTGATCGCACACGCCGCGGACCCAGTCCGTCAGCCCGAAGATCTCGTGAATCACGACGACGGCCGTCGCCTTGTCCTTCACCTCGGGAAAGGCGATGAAGGAATTCACGTCGCGGTTGCCGTGCTTGATTTTGACCCACTCAAGATGCCGCGGCGATTTGTCGAGCCGCTCCTTCACGTTGTCCTGGGCGAGGGCTCCCAGAGGGACGGTCACCGCGAACACAAAGACGGCGGCGGCAATCAAGGTCAGGATGCGCTGCATGGTCCTTCTCCAAGCGATGGATTCATGGATTGGCCAGGCGCGGTTGGCGTCGCCCGGCAGGCGGTTTAACCCCGTGGCCCGCTCAATGTTACGCCGCACATTTGCGACTTGCAGGCGGCGGTCGTTAGACTATCGTGACGATCGGGCCGCCGCAAATCTATAGCGCACGTGCGCGGCCGCACGTTTGCCGCCTCACAATTCTCAACTCCGGTGATTCCATGGTCGCAGTCTTCCGTTTGCGCGTTTCGTGCCTTCTGGCTGGGGTTCTTGTCGGGCTTCTGGCGGCAGCAGCACCGGTTCAGGCCGACGACGCGACGGCCAAGCGGCAAAGCGTCCTCTTCATCGCCATCGACGACCTCAACCACTGGGTCGGGCACCTGGGCCGCAACCCGCAAATCCGCACGCCGAGCATCGACCGCCTGGCCGCGATGGGCGTGACCTTCACACACGCCTATTGCGCCGCGCCCGTCTGCAACCCGTCGCGGACGGCACTCCTCTCGGGCATGCGGCCCGGCACGACGGGCGTCTACAACAACAACATCGATTTCCGCCCGCACGTCGCCCCCGAGCTGACGCTCAATTCGCACCTCCGCAGGCACGGTTACTTTACGGCCGGGGCGGGCAAGATCTATCACGGCGGCGCCGGCCGGCGCGAGGAGTGGGACGATTACTTCGCGCGGCGAGGCGGCGCTCCGCGCAACGCCGCCGCGGCCGGCGACCTGGTCAACGTCGGCGGCATCACCTGGAAAGCCCTGGAAAATGCCGACGACACGGCCGTCATCGACTACCACACCGTCTCCTACTGCATCGAGCAGCTCGAGAAGAAACACGACCGGCCCTTTTTCCTGGCCTGCGGCATCACCAAGCCCCACATGCCCTGGAGCGTGCCCAAAAAGTATTTCGACATCTACCCGCTCGAGAGCATCCAGCTTCCGCCGTTCAAAGAAGATGACCTTGACGACCTTCCGCAGGCCGGCGTGCGCATGGCCCGCCCGCAGGGAGACCATGCCGCCATCACCAAAGCCGGCGCCTGGAAACAGGCCATCCAGGCCTACATGGCGGCCACGACCTTTACGGACGGCCAGGTCGGCCGGCTGCTCGAAGCCCTAAAGCGCTGCCCACACAAGGACAACACGATCGTCGTCTTCTGGGGCGATCACGGCTGGCATCTGGGCGAGAAACACCACTGGCGGAAGTTCACCCTCTGGGAGGAAGCGACCCGCGCCCCGCTGATCTGGGTCGCGCCGGGCGTCACCAAGGCCGGCGGCACGTGCGACCGCACGGTCGATTTCATGAGCATCTACCCGACGCTCTGTGACCTGGCCGGCCTGTCCATTCCCCAGCACGTCGAAGGCCAGAGCATCCGGTCGCTCCTGGCCGACCCGCAGGCCAAGTGGGACAAGCCGGCCGTAACGACGCACGGCTACCAGAACCACGCGGTGCGCAGCGAGCGCTGGCGGTACATCCGCTACGCCGACGGCGGCGAGGAACTCTACGACCACTCGCAAGACCCCTACGAGTGGACGAACCTGGCGGGCTCCGCGGAATTGGAGTCCGTCAAGAAGGACCTCGCCCGCTGGCTGCCGAAAGAGAACAAGCCCGCGCCGTCCGCCGATCGAGAGACCAATCGGTAGAGTAGGACGGCCCTTCTGGGCCGTCCGTACTCACCTATCGATCCGCCACGCGCACCTGAAACGAAAACGGCGCCACGCTCCCCTCCTTCCAATCCGGAAACGCGAGGTTCACCGTCGCCGTGCCCAGAACTGCGTCTTCCGGGACCCGAACCGGGTCGTGGAAACGATTCCCTCAACATCGCGTCGTGAGCGGCACGCGCAAGATCGTGGCCTCCGTCCCCGCCTTGGCCGGCAGTTCGATCTCTGCCAAGGGACATACGTCGCTCTGACTCCGCCGGTCCACGTCGACGTAGGCCTTCTCCACGCCCGGATAGTTGCAGACGACAAACGCCTCCACCTCGGTTTCCTTCCCGCGAACCAGCCCCTCGCCCGACAACTGGTACAAGCCCATCCGCAGCGGCCCCCCCAAGTGGATGACCGGAGCGTCCTCCGCCTTCTGTGCGAACTTGTGGGCAAAGGCGTACATGTGGTACTCGCCGACGTCGGACCGGATGGCCCAATAACCTCCCGTGTTTTTCTCCCAGTCGCGCTGCCGGACCGCGATGTGCAGGTTCGGATAGTCGCCGTCGCCGTTATGCCCGCGCAGCGGAGTGCCGAAGAACGCGGCGAAGGCTTCCGGCTTGAAGGGCACGGCCTCGTCCGGCTCGGTCAGGTCGCCGTTGCCGTTGACGTCCACGTACAGGGTCGCGCCGTCCGACGCCAGCCAGAGCCGCGTCTTCGCCTCGCGTCCGAGGAGCAGCAGGCAGTATTGCACCCGCGCCTGGTAGGCCGGCTCCTTGCGGATTCGATAGTCGGCCTTGATCCGCTCGAGCGTGCGCGCGGCTTTCGCTTCTTCGTCGGTCGGGCCGTTTTGGGGCGCGCCGGTCGAGCCGCCCGCCTTGGGAGGCGCCGGCTTCCCGCTGCTGCCCTGCGGTTTCTCGGGAGCGCGGGTCTTCGGCGGTTGCTTTTCGCCGCCCGCCTTGGGCCTTTCGGCGCCGTCGTCCTTTTGTCGCTTCAGGACGGCGCCGACGTAATCGTTTTCCAGCCCCTTCCGCTGCGCGACGAGCACGATCTCGTCGCCGCGCAGTTCCCACTCGTACCCTGTCTCGGCGGCTTCGAGCGGCTTGACCATCACCAGGCGCTGATCGCGAAGCTCGTAAACGCCGCTGAAGCGCCCCGCCTTCTGCAGGAAGAATCGCTTCTCCCCGACCGCCTTGATCGCGGCCTGGTGCTGCGCTCCCAGCGGCATTGTCAACAGCCAATCGCCGGCCAGGTCGGCGGCCCCCGCCTTCGCCGGCCGGTCGGCGTCCGCCCTGTCACCCGTTTTCTCGCCGGCGACGCGCTTGAGCGCGGAAGCCAGCCTGGGAAGGTATTGCTGGCAGCCAAACCAGAAGTCGGCCGTCTCCCAGGCCGGAATCGCCTTGGTCCTGGCCTTCAGAAAGAGAATGCACTTGCCCCCCTTCTTCAGGAACGGCAACTTGTCGGCCTCGACCATCTCGAAGCGGCGAACGTCTACGGAGATCCTCTTCTCCGTCAATTGCCCGAGCAGCACCTCCGAAACGTCGATCTCGCAAACGTAGTGCGGCGCGCCTGCCTCCGTGATCTCGGGAATCGGCTCCGAAGCGATCGTGCCCGCCAAGCACAGGTCCGTCTTCGACAGGTAGTAGCGGAGCGTATCGTCCGAATCGTCGGCCTGCGCCGCGCGCGACAAGGCCCAGCCGCCCAGGACGACGCAGACACCGAAGGCAAACGACCAAGAGCGCATGCGGCACCTCGCTTTGCATTTCCCGTGCAACTCTGTTTTTCTACCGACCCTATGACGAGCGGACGACACTTGTCGTTCCCTCGCCCAAAAATTTTTTCCACGACTTTGCGTTACTTCGTGGCCGCGATCATTGTCGCGCCCACGTAGTTCGAGCCGGTCTCCCGGAGCGGCGGTTGGCCGACCAGCTTCAACTGGCCGTCGCTTTGGATTTCCCACTCGAAGCCGAGCAGCCGCCGGTCGTTAGGCTCGATGATCGTCAGCCGGCCGTCGCGGACTTCATAGACTCCGCTGCTGTTCAGCTTCCGCGGCTCGAGCCGATAGCGGTTCCCGCCCAGCGAGGTGAGCGTGACCGAGTGTACGAAACCGGCCGGCAAGCGCATTTGCCAGTCGCCGGCCAGGGTTCGCTTGCTCTGGCCCGGTGGCGGCTCCGCCGCCTTTTCTGGCATCGGATCGAGCGACTCCGCCGGAGATTCGAGGCGACGGCCTGGCTCCGCCGGCGCCGGCGCTCGCGCCGCCGGCCACGCGGTCTCCCCCTGGCTCGCCTTCGGCGCTGGAGCCGCACGCACCCCGCATGCGACGAGCGCCGCCGATGTCCACAATCCAAACGCCGCGATGCCGATCAGCGATGGCGCACCCATCCCCGCCGTCCGGCGCCCCGTCTGTCGCAACAGGCGCCCGATCCGCTCCTGGAGGTCCCTGCCATCCTCGTCCAACAGCGCCGCGCTGCACACCGCGCGCGGGCGGCAGAAGCCCCATTCCGCCACGCTCACCAGGACTTCGGCGATGCCGCGGCCGCTGCCGCCGGCACAAATCACGAAATCGTCGCAGATCTGTTCGCGCAGCCGCTCGATCCGCCGATGGACGGCGCGCCGCAGCGGATTCCACCAGAACAGAGCCGTGCAAAAGAACTGCAACAGCGCCACCCAAAGGTCCAGCCGACGGATGTGCGCCGCCTCGTGCAGGAGCACGTAGCGCAACTGCTCCTCGCTGAGGTTGCCGGCAAGGCCGTCCGGCAAGACGATCACGGGCCGGAACAACCCGAGGGAGAACGGCGCGAGCGTCAGGGGCGTTTCGTACACTTTCAAGCCGGAGATCCCCATCGCCCGGCAGGCTTCCGCGGCCGTTTGATTCACCATCGTATCGTGGACCGCCGTCAGCGTCTTGCGCAAGCGCGCGAGCACCCCCAGCCCGCACACGAAACGCACGGCCATCACCGTGCTCCCCGCCGCCCAGACCAAGGCCAGACACGTTCCGGCAGCCTGAAACATTGGGAGCAAGAATCGCAGCCCTGCGCCGCCGGCCACTCCCGCGTCGTCCGCGTTCAAGTTCGGAATCCCAGCCCGGCCAGGGTCAGCGTGCCGCGCCAGCACCGACATCAGCGGCCCGGATTGCCCTATCTCCGCGCCGGGCGCGATCAACGGCAGACGGAATCCGCCCACGCCGCACGCCTGGGAAACCGCAACGAGACTCGGACTCAAGGCCAGCAGGATGAGCACGGCGACCAAGAGGCCATGTCGAAACGGCGCCGAACGATCGCGGCAAAAGCGCAGGGCAGCCAGCCCCAAGCCGCACGCCAGGCACGACGCGAGCGCGAGATTGAGCAGGAAAAGCAGCGCACGGAGACTCGCCAGGTATTGCTGAAGGGCGCTCATCCGCCATCCTCCCCTTCGTCCTCTTCTGTTCGGGCGGAGTCCAGCAGCTTCCGCAGCCGCTGCACCTCCTTCGCATTCAGCCGCTTGCCGCCCAGCAGGCTCATCACGAACTGGCTCGCGGAGCCTCCGAAAAACTCGTCGACAAACCCTTCGGCCAGCGTGCGGGCCGCTGTCGCACGGTCGATCGTGGCCAAATACCGGATCGGTCCCTCGCCCTTCTTGCGTTTCAGCCAGCCGCGCCGCTCCAGGCGGTCCACGAGATTCAGCACGGTCGTCCGGGTCACGGGCCTTTGGGTCCGGATGGTTTCCCAAATCTGCGTCACCGTCGCGCCGACGCCTTGCGCCGCCCAGACCGACTCCAGGATTTCGTGCTGCGCGGCGGTCAACTTGCCTTCCGGATCAACCACATTTCCTCCGACGAAGCGCGGGCTTGGAAACGACAACTGTCGTCAATCCCACATTCTAGTTACAGTCTGTCGGAAATTGTGAAAAAGCCGATCTGCCGAGATTTTTTGGGAAACTTGCCGCGAAGACGGAGCACCAGAGGATGATGGGAACGCAAAATCCCGTCGTTTTTTCCTGGCTCGCTGCCAATCTTCACGG
>JACOUI010000170.1 GCA_016177915.1 Planctomycetia bacterium | reverse complement strand
CCGGCCGTTGATGATTGCCACGCGCCGCTCCTTGCCGATCGAGACCGCCGCCAGCTTCAGGCTGGCCGTCACGTCGACCGGGGGCCGGGAGCCGGCGTGCGTATCGGCCGGCACGCTGGTGGGCGACTGTGTTTCGATCTTCGTTTCCTCCCAACGCGCAAACGGGTTCCGGCCGGACAGCAATCGCGTCAGGCCGGTGCGGCTCGACTTTTGCTCGGCGACCATTTTGACCACCGTCCGCCAGGAGGGCCGCTTAGTTTCGGCCCGCACCGCCGACGGCGCGGGTTGCCCGGCGACCGGGGTTGCCTCCGTGCCATGGCCGCTGGCACTCGCCCCTGCTGGCGCGACGAGCGACGCGGCGTCGGCCGCGATGGCGTCCTCCGATTTCGTGAACAGCTTCAACACCAGCGGTCCCCAGAACCAGGCCGCCGCCAGCAGGAGCACTGCCAGCAGGGCGGCCTTGACGGGGCTGCGCCGGACCTCGCCCACCAGACGCTGCTGGAATTGCTGTGCATTCATCGCATCACCTGCCCGGCCGGTCCGGCAACTCTAGTATCGGACGCCGGCACGTTTGACCTAATCAGAAACGTTTGACTTGTCGGCAAAAATCGCCAACTTGAGCTCGCACGCCAGAGTCTCCCCATCTTCGCGCGACCGCAGCACCTTCAGCTCCTCGATCCAGACGGTGGTGGGCAGGGCTTCCAGCTTCGACAGCACGTCGGCCAACTGCTCCAGCGTACCCTCCACCGACACGGTGAGCGGCACCTTCTCGATGACGGCGTGCTCGACGGCCGGCTCGGGCGTGAACTGCACCGTCCGCACGCCCGCCTCCGCCAGCGCCGCGGTGATGCGCCCCAGCACGGCCGGCAGCTCGTCGCGCCGCGACGCCGACGCCCATTCCTGCACAAACTGGCCCGTCTCCTTCAGCTCGGCGGAGACCCTCCCGATGTGTGCAGGAAGGACCGCGGCATCGGCCAGCGTTTGCTGGATCATGGCCAGATCGGCCTTCATGGCGGCGATTTTCCTCCCCGCCGGCCGGTAAGAGAGGAAGTAGTAGGCCAGCGCCAGCGCCAACAGCGCGGCGGTGAGGACCCAGCCCCCCAGCCACGTCTTTTTTTCCGTCGCGTTTTTCATGGGCAATCGATGGCGCTCGTTGTTCGTGGGCGGCGCGCTACGGCGCCGGCCGGGCGGCGACTTCCGGGTTTTCGCTTTCCGCAGGCCCGCCGGGCTGGCCGATGCCGGGGCGGACGGTGATTCGCACGCGGAATTGCAGGGACTCTACGTCCCGCCCCGGTTCGGGCCGGGATTCGATCGTGAGCAGCTCCGCATTCCTGAAGAGCCGCACTTTTTTCAATTGTCCGACGTACTTCAGCAGGCGCTCGGCGTCGGTGGTGGTGCCGATGAGGAGCACGCTGACGGGGACGGACTCGCCGGCGCGGGAAATTCTTTTCAAATCGGCCACGGCCGGCGGCAGCTTTTCCAGGTCGCGGTCGGACACGAGGGATTCGGGCATGTAGCGCTGTCCGCGCCGGCCCGTCGGCTCGTCGGCGGAGGACTGGAGCACGTGCAGCTCTTCCAGGCGGACGGAGTCGGGGAGCGGGACGAGCGCCTCGGCCAGGATTTGCGTGCGGGGCCAGGGATGGTGCAAGTAGGCGATCAGCTCGGCGTGCTGGCGCATGGCGGAGAGTTTCTCCTGCAATCCGCGCAGGGTTTGAAGCTGGAAGTTGACGGCTTCCTCGGATTGCTTTGCGCCGGCGAGCTGCGCTTCGGCCGACCGGCGGCGCACCTGCTGGATCCACGTGGCGGCGGCGATCAGCGCCACGAACGCCACGACGACCAGCACCCGCCACAGCCAGTCGTTGCGGCGGACCGTCTTTTGCCGGTAGCCCTCCGGAAGAAAATCGATGTTCTTCATGGCGCCGCCTCCCTCAGGGCCAGGCCGACGGCCACGTCCCACTGCCCGGTGCGGGGTCCGGTCGCGGCGGTCTTCCACCCGCGCCAGGGGTCGCACGTTTCGCAGGGCAAGCCCACGCGCTTGCTGAGCATCTCCGCCAGGTCGGGGGTCGCCTCGCCGCCGCCCAGCACGAGCCGCTCCAGCGGCTGGCCGCGGAAGGTGACGCTGTAGTAGCGCATGCACATGGACAGCTCGCCCGCCAGGCGGTCGACGGCCGTGCGGACGGCCTCGCCGACGGTGCGAACCAGCTCCGGGTCCTGGCGGCTGGTGCGGCGCTCCCACTGGTTGCGGCGCAGCGAGGCGGCTTCGGGGATTTTCATGTCGAGCGTGCGGGCGACCGCTTCGTCAAAGTGCTTTCCGCCGATGTCCAGGTACTTAACGAAGACCGGCTCTTCGCCGCGGGTGATGATGACGGCCGACTCGGAAGCGCCCACGTGCGCGATCAGCAAGGTCTGCGCGCGGTCCTCGTCGCGGCGGAACGACCGCAGCACGGTGCGGACGATCGCGCAAGGCTCGACGTCGAGCGCGATGGGACGGAGTCCGGCCCGCTCGGCCGTCTCCAACAGGTTCCGCACGACGTCGCGGCGACAGGCGATGACGATGGCCTCCCGCTTGACCTGCTCGCCCTGGCGGACGTCGCCCGCTTCCAGGTAGCGGATGTCGGCTTGGGCGGCGTCGAAGGGCAGCCGGCCGGCGACTTCCTGACGGACGGCCGCGTCCATTCCGCCGGGCGCGCCGCGGGCCACGCGGATGTTCTGCACGAACAAGTCGCGGCCCGACAGACAGAGCACGGCCTCTTTGCCGTGGAAATCGTGGCTTTCGCGGACCTCGCGCAGCGTTTCGGCCAGATCGGGCTGGGGAGCGGCCTTGGCGCCGTCGGGCTTGTCGCCCGCCGACTTCTGGGCAGCGGCTTTGTCGGCAGCGGCTTTTTCGTGAGCGGCTTTGTCGGCAGCGGGGCGGGCCAATTCCAGGCGTGTGGCGGCGACGACACGCGCGCGGTCGTCGCTAAGCTGGACCACCTTGATCCAGCGCGAGCCGACGTCCACGCCGATCGGCCCCACACCGCGCTTGACTTTCAGCGAGATCATTTCCAGGAGGCGTTCTGAGTCCAATTGGTTTTGACAGAGACTTTTGAGCGGCGCTTCGTGCGCCCACAACCCCCCACCCAACCCTCCCCCGCAAGGGGGGAAGGGGGATCACACGGCGCTTCACGGCCCCGTGGCGGCTTCCCCCAAGGGAATGTAGCTTTTTTTCGACGCCGGCAAGCTCCGTGGCCGGGGCAGCGGCGGATCGGCTTGCCGTCGGGCCATCGGGCGGGACAATGCGCTGAGAACCACTTTTCTCGAGACGCTCTTATGGCGGCCACGATGCGACGCGCGTTTCGCGCCCGGTATGTGTTTCCCGTCGCCGGGCCGCCGATTGAGGGCGGCGTGCTGACGGTTGAGGGCCAGCGTATTGTGGCCGTGGGCACGACGGCCGACGGCGACGTTCAGGACGTAACGGATTTTGGCAATGCGGCGATCATTCCCGGAATCGTCAACGCCCACACCCATCTGGAATTCAGCGACCTGACGGCGCCGCTTAGTCAGCCGGGCGTGCCGCTGGCGGATTGGATCCGCGCCGTGATTGCCTGGCGACGGGAATGCCGCGGCGACGTCGGATCGGCGGTGCACCGCGGCGTGAGAGAGTCGCAGATGCACGGGACGACGGCGCTGGGCGAAATCGCCACCGCCGGCTGGGGAACGGATGACCCGGGCGTGAAGGCGACACTTGAGTCGGCCGCGCTGGGAACGGTCGTCTTTCGCGAACTGATTGGCCTTCGCGCCGCCAGCGTGCCGGGCAGGCTTACCGACGCGCAAGCGTTCTTGAACATTAAGCCCAAATACGACCGCTGGCGGCACGGCCTGAGTCCGCACGCGCCCTATACCGTACACCCAGAGCTCCTGCGGCAGTGCGTCGAGTTGGCGGCGACGAATCGTCTGCCCGTTGCAATGCATCTCGCGGAAACGCGCGAGGAGCTGGAGCTGCTTGCCGGCGGCACGGGCCCCCTGCGCAGGCTGCTTGAGGAGCTGGGACAGTGGGAGGAAGGCGTGCTCGCGCGGGGGTCGCGGCCACTCGATTATTTGCGTGAGATCGTCAAAGCTCCGCGCGCGCTCGTCATCCACGGCAACTACCTGGCGGACGACGAGGTCGAGTTCCTCGCCGAACATGCCGCCACGATGTCGATCGTCTATTGTCCGCGCACCCACGCTTATTTCGGGCACGATGAATATCCCCTGGCGAAAATGCTGCGGCGCGGCGTTCACGTGGCGCTGGGGACCGACAGCCGGGCGTCGAATCCGGACCTGAACCTTTGGGAGGAGATGCGCTTCGTCGCGGAGCGCGGGACGATCGCGCCGGCCGTGGTCCTGGAGATGGGCACACTGGCCGGCGCTCGCGCGCTCGCGCGCGGCGGCGAGATCGGGAGCCTTGAGCGGGGAAAGTTCGCCGACTTCTGCGCTTTCGCGCTGCCGGTAGACAAAGCGCGCGAGCCGCATGAATGGCTGCTGGATCGCGCAGCGAAGCTCGTCGCGGCGTATTGGCGCGGGGAGAGCAACGCGTAGCCGTCGCCCGTGGTGGGCGTCGCAAGCCTGGTTAGCCGACGCGCCGGCGCCACGCACATCGTAGTCACACGGGGAACCACACCTGACGGCCATATGGCTTGCTCCACCCACCCTACCCTAGAGCCACAGGTGCAGGCGGCCGTCGAGCATGTCCGGGATCACTTTTTGCACGTGGTCGCGAACCTGCTTGTGGTGGTAGCGCATGCTCAGGTGGGCCGCGATGACCAGCTCGTTCTTGAATTTCTGCCGCCGCTCGACGAAATCGTCCAGGTGCATGTGCCCGTACTTGTGGATCTTGTCCTTGCGGTGGCTGGGGAAGACGAACGTCAGCTCGGTGATGAGGACTTGCGCCTCGTACATGGCCGGGCAGTCATCCAGGCCGCGCGGCGAGGTGTCGCCGGTATAGGCCACGCGGGGAATGCGCGTCTCCTGGGCGACCTCCGTTCCCGACAGGCGCAGGTCGCGAATCTGCTCGCCCGTCAGGTTTTGATACTCCGGCTTGAGCTTGCGCCGCCGTTCCCAGACGATGTAGCCGACGGAAGGGATCGTGTGGGCCGTGGCCGAAACGGTGACGACGTGCTCGCGCGAGAGCTCGATCTCATCGCCGGGCTTGACGGGCAGAAGGGCGCAGGGCATCCGTCCGCGGTCCAGCCGCGAGAAGAGCTTGAGGATGCGGTCGAGCGTTTCGATGGCGTATTCCGGCACGTAGATGTTGGGCGGCTCCATCTTCATCATCCGCCGGCGGGCGACGTAGACGGGCAGCGACGCGACGTGGTCGAGGTGGCAGTGGGTGACGAACCAGGTGGGCGTGCCCATGAAGTCCCACGGCTGGGCGCCCAGGTCGAAACCGAGCTTGAGCTCCGGGAAGCGCCAATAGCTTTGGACGGCGGCCCGCGAGTAGCCCTCGATGGTGAGGCCCTTGTGGACGAGCGTTTTGACGGGGGCGTTGTGGAGCATCGGGGGAAAGCGGGAGCGGCAGTGTCATGACACAGGGACGGCGCCGGCCGGGACAGTGCGACCCGTAGTGTAGAGGAGTTTCAAAGTAGGACAACCGGCGTCGTGGGAAGTTCAGGGCAACGATGTTCCATCGACAACGGGACGAATTTGGCAGTAGACTAAGGGAATGGCCAAGGGCAATACGGTGACTTTCGTCGATCCGCAACTGACGTAGGAACGGACATTTTCGAGTGGAATCGTGAGCGGGATTCAAACTGCGCCTGAAGTGCGAAAAGGACAGCCCGGGTTCAATCAAATCCACGTCAAGGGGTTCCGCCGGCTCTACGACGTCGATTTGGACCTCCGTCCGCTGACTGTGTTGATCGGCGCGAATGGCACAGGCAAGACTTCTCTGCTGGACGTTTTCTCGCTGCTCGCAGCCTCCGCCAACAAGAGACTCGATGCAGCAATCCGCGATTTCGGCGGCATTGATGCGGTTCTTACATTTGAACGAGCGCGTGAGATGGCCTTTGAACTCACGCTTGAGGACCCCAAGGCTTGGGAGTTGAAGTACGATTTGGCAATTGCCGCGCGCGGATTGGGCCATCAGATTACGGTCGAACGATTGAAAGGAAGTCGCAACGCGAACGACGTCTTGAACCTAGCCGGAAGCTCTCCGTCGTCCTTCATCGAGACGAACCTCAGCGCTTTCTCGCACCTTTTCCTGGGCGGCGACGATTTTCTGAATCGACTGCGCGGTGTGACACACTACCACACGCTCCAGGTTGACGGCCGTGCGCCCGTTCGTATTCCGCAACCGGTGCGCCCCGCGACGGTTCCTGGAGCGAACGGCGAGGACTTGATTTCGTGCCTTTACTCGATGCGCGAGACAGACCGAGGTCGCTACGAGGATGTAGAGGCCGCGTTGCGCGCGGCGTTTCCTGGGTTCGAACGCCTTGACTTTCCTCCCGTAGCGGCCGGGATGCTAGCGATGACGTGGAAGGACAGGCATTTCTCGCGCCCGATCTTCATGAACCAGTTGTCCGAAGGAATGCTGAGGTTTTTGTGGCTTGCCACGTTGCTTTACAGCCCAGGCCTGGGTGGGGTCACGCTGATTGACGAACCTGAAGTGAGTCTTCACCCGGAGCTACTCAGCCTGCTCGCTGCGCTCCTGCGGGACGCGACATCCCGAACCCAGTTGATCGTGGCGACGCACGCGGACCGCCTCGTTCGCTTCTTGGAGCCGAAGGAAATCGTGGCGATGGACGTCAACGACGAGGGAATGGTGGAGGCGCATTGGGCAGACGAGTTTGACCTTGAGGAGTGGCTCAAGGAGTACACGCTCGACGAGGTCTGGCGGAAGGGGCGCATCGGGGGACGAGCGTGAGGATTGCAATTCTCCTTGAGGGCAAGACCGAAAGGGCGTTCTTCCCGCACTTGCGTCAATGTCTCGCGACGCGGCTTAGCGGAAGGATGCCGAAACTCTTGCCGGTTCCTTGCGATGGCCTCCTGCCGACCGGCGCAAAACTCAAGCGCGAAGTGAATCGTCTGATCGGCGATCCAGCATTGCGCGCCGATGCCGTCATCGCCTTGACCGACGTTTACACCGGGAGGAGCCCGCCTATCTTTCAAGATGCCGCGGACGCAAAGCGAAAAATGCGGCAGTGGGTTGGAAGAAACGACCGCTTCTTCCCTCACGCCGCGCAGTTCGAGTTCGAGGCGTGGTTGCTGCCATACTGGGACGACATCACAAAGCTGGCCGGAAGTAATCGGACTGCGCCGGGCGCATCGCCCGAGCGCGTTAACCATGAAACCCCGCCGTCGAAGATCATTCGGGACGTGTTTCGCGCGGGCACGCGAGGCAAGACGTACGACAAGGTGTCGCACGGGCACAGGATTCTGGAAGGCAAAAACCTCCTCATCGCCGCCGAGGCGTGTCCTCAATTCAAGGCCTTCCTCAACACCATCCTCACGCTTTGCGGCGCGGAGGCGATTCCGTAGTCGTCGCGACCAAGGCAGAATCGCCTGCCCGTACTTGCAAGTGCTCCGTTTGCCGACGGATCGCCTCCAGCAGGGCCTCGGCCTGCGCGAGCACCTGATCCACAGGCTCGGATGATTCGTCGCCCGGCGCCGAGGACGGAATCTCGCGCACGGGGCGTCCGGGCTGGCCAAGGCTGGCGGCTCGTAGATTCACGGTCCGGTCGACCAGAAACACCGGCCGGCTGCGGACTTGGTCGTAGATGCGCACGACGTACTCGCCCAGCACGCTGATCCCAAGGGCGTTTAACGCCCCGAAGAAGCTCGCACTCAAGATGTGCGAGGTCCAGCCGGGGATGGCCAGGTCGGTGAACAGCTTGCAAAACAGCGAAAACGACGCCAGCGCCAGGAAGAGCAAAAGCGCCGTGAGGCCGATGAAGTAAAACACCGTCAGCGGAAACGTCGAGAACGACAGGATGGCCGTCTTGGCCAGGCGGAAAAGTCCCCATAGCGAAACGCGCGACCGGTCGTCGTAGCGCGCTTGCCGTTCGACGGCGATCGCCTCCTGGCGGTAGCCGACCCAGCTTCGCAGGCCGGGCAGATAGCGGTCGCGCTCCGCCAGGCCCGCGATCTGCCGGGCGACGTGCCGGTCGACGAGGCTGAAGTTGCCGGCGTCGACGGGGATCATCCCCCGCGTCAGCTTCGACAGCAGGCGGTGAAATCCGGCGAAGAGGAACCGCTTCCAGCGCGGCTCCTTGCGGCTGGCGCGGACGGCGTAGACCACGTCGGCCCCGGCGCGCCATTTTTCGACGAACGCGGGAATCGCCCCGGGCGAGTCCTGAAAGTCCGAGTCCATGAGCACAATCGCGTCGCCGGAGGCGTGGCAGATTCCGGCGTGGACGGCCGCCTGATGGCCGAAGTTCCGCGAAAGATGAACGACGCGCAAATTAGGCGACTTCGCCGCCAGGCCGTCGAGGATTTCCGCGGTGCCGTCGGTCGAGCCGTCGTTGACCAGAACGATCTCAAACTCCAACTCGCAGGCGACCGCGGCATTCGTCACCTGGTACACGAGCGGCTCGAGCACCTGGGCCTCGTTGAAGACCGGCAGGACGACGCTCAAAAGCGCCGAGGCCGACCGGCGGTGCGCCAGCGGCGTTGTTTCCTGCTGGGTCGCGCCTGCACCAAGCGCGTCGGGCCGTTCTTCTGCGTTGGTCATCGCCGGCTGCCGCGGTTCGCGGATTCTGGCCGCCTGAGGAGCGGCGCCATCGTTCCCAGGAAAACGTACAACACGGCAACCGCCGCGCCCGACAGCGAGACCCATTTTCCCACGGCCACGCTGGCGGGTCGGAATCGGAACTCGACGTGCCGGACGCCCGGGACCGCGGCGAGCGGGGGCCCGACGTTTGCGTCCACCACACACCCCTGAAAATCCCCGTTGACGCGGAGGACTTCCGCCGGCCGGCCGTCGATGGTCGCGTGCCAGCCGGGGTGATAGCGCTCGGCCAGGACCAGCAGGCGCGAGACGTCCGTTTCCGTCTCGATCCGGACGTAGCCGGGGCGTTCTTCAAGCACGACGGCACGTCCGGGCGAACCCGGCGGAAAGAACATTGCGCGATCCACCAGGGCGGTCGTCGAGACGTCGATCCGACTTAAGTCGGCGGCCGGATCATGGCTGACCAGCGTCCCCCCGACGAGCCGCGCCCGCGCCAGCGGTTGAGGCACTTCCAGCCACGCCGGGTCGGACGACACCGGCAGCAGCTTTGCCAGCTCGGCCGTCGATTCCGTGCGCAAAACGCGGGTCACACCGGCGACGCGCAGGGATTCCACGGCGCGGTAATCCAGCCGCCGCGCCGGCTCCAGCCCGGCGTATCCATCGAGCTGGTTCCAGCCGCGCAGCGTGCCCTGGTTGCCATAGCGAACGGCCCGGTCCGTCGCCGGCAGTTCGGTGACAACCCGGCCGGCCGCGGCGGACGACGGTATCGTGGCCAGCGCCGTCTCCAGTGTGTGCGCACTAGGCCACGGAGCGTACGTTCCCCCGTAGACGGCAAGGTCCGCCGCCGTGAAGAGCACGATCGCCGCCGGCGCAAATCGCACGCCGCGCACCGCCATCCACACGAGCAGCGCCGCGACGGCCAGCAGCGCGGGACCCGCCAATCGCAACGCCAGAGGGGCGACGTGCTCGCGGCCCCAGGCCAGCCCTGCCACCAATGCAAGAACCAAGGCACACCCCACAATCCGCCACAGCACTCGGACAACTCGTTCCGGTCCAGGTTGATTGACGACCGTGCAGCGCGCGATCCGCGCCACGCGCATCAGGTCGGCAAACGCGACGGCCGCGGCGGCCGCAAAGGCAAGCTGCACGAGCACCGCGTACCGCGTCGGCAGACGGAACTTGTTCACCACCGGAACCCACGCTTGCACGCGGTCCAGCCCGGCGAATTCGCCCATCGCCAGAAGCAGGAAAAACGCGCCACCGGTCAGCGCCACAGCCGCCACTGCCCGTGAAGGACCGAGATGTTTCCACCGGAAGGCGAGCCATACCAGGAGCAGCACCGGCATGGCGCCGAGGTAAATCCCCAGCTCGTGCGTGTTCCCGCCGACCACGCGGTCCTGAAACAAATACGGCCCGATGAGCTGCACGAGGTTCAAGGGATGCAGTCCGCCGCCCTCGAAGAACTCGCGCGGGGCCGCGCTCCGCTGCGACCAGTGCAGGTAGTCCCAAGTGGCGAAAAGTTGGACGGCGCCCACGGCCGCGCCCAGCAGCTTGAACGCGCCGAACTGAACCAGCCGCAATCGCGCCGTGAAATTCCACCACATCACAATCGCATAGCCCGCCTCCGCCAACAGCGAGAACCAGACGTATTGCGGATACCCCAGCAAAAGCTGCGAGCCGGTGAGCAGGGCCACGGCTGCGCAGGCCCAGCGCCTGTTTGCGGGCAAAGGGCTGCGGAATAGGACGTCGAGCGCCCACAACAGCCAGGGAACGTGCGCCACGACGGCGATCGCGTTGGGGTGCACGAAGTGCAGCAGGTTGAATCCCGAGAACGTGAACACGAGCGCCCCAACGGCGGCCGCGTCGCGCGGGAGATGCCGCTTCAAAAAGAGCCACGTGCCCAGCCCCATGCAGGGGTAACTGAGCAGCAGTTCCAGGTCGAACGCCGCCGGCAGGGGCAGGAACCGGTACAGCAGGTAATGCCCAGGATGGTAGACGCCCGCTTGTCCGTCGCCAGTGAGAAAGAAGCCGCCGAAGAGCTGGGGCATCCAGTCAAAGGGCTCGCCGCTTGCGAGGCAGTCGGCGTAAAAGCTGCGCACGGGAAGGTGATAGGCCCACAGGTCGTCCGCCGTGTACACGCGCCCGAGGAAGTAGGGCGTAGCCAGGGCGGCCCAGGCCGCCAGCCCGGCCAGCGCCGTCCAGGCGGTCAGGTTTCGACGCGCCCGTTGCCGAATTTCATCATGCATGCCAGTGCGCCGATCTAGCGGCGGCGATTGCAGGCTTGGCCTCGCGCCTCGAGTCGGGTTGTTCCGAAAAGACCGTTCTTTCGAGCGAAATACGGGCGGGCGGGCCGGCGGAAAAGTTCGGGAGTCAACCGGCCGCTGCAACCCTACGTTGCGATAGAGCGAGATGGAGTGGGGTCGGCCGGCGCACCCCCAACGGGCCGATTCGTAAGCTAGGCTTGCATCGGGCCGTGCGCCCGGGTGGCGCCCCTTGCGAGACGCTGGTTGCGTCAGGCGCGCCGCACGGCCCTGGCCGCCAGGGCGCCGGCATCGGAATCCAAGGGGTCTTTTATGAACGCCACGACCGTGAACACGAACAAGTCGGACAAGCGGGGGCAGTGGTTTATCGACCGCAAGCTCCAGGGCGCCATGATCTGGCGCGTGTTCGTCTACTGGCTGTCGTGCATGTTCGTGATGACGGTGCTGCTGATCGCCTGGCGGATGGCGTTCAGCGGCCCGGCGCGGGGATTCCTGACGCATTTCGACGACCTGTGGTTCCACTACTCGCCGGCCGTGGTCGTGTCGCTGTTCATCATCCCGCTGCTGGTGGTCGACGTGCTGCGGTTCAGCAATCGATTCGCCGGCCCGGTGTTCCGTCTGCGGCGGGAGCTGAAGCGGCTGGCGGACGGCGAGGCGGTAAGGCCCGTTCATTTCCGGAAGGGCGATTTCTGGCACGAGCTGGCCGAGGACTTCAACCGCGTGGCGTCGCAGCTCGAGGAGCTGCGGCGCTCGTCCGCGTCGTCTAAGACGCGCGGGGCGGAAGAGGAATCCGAGGAAGACAACCTCGTGACGAGCGCCTGAAGCTCACGTCGACTCACGTCACTTCGCACCATGGACAAGCATTCGCTGGATCAGCGCCGTTCCTGGGTGTTCCGACTTTCGGTGCTCCTCTGCTACGCGACCCTGGTGGCGATGGCGGTCACGTGGACCTACAGTTGGAGCGGCTGGCTGGTGCTCGGAATTGCGCCGGTGCTGCTCTTGGACAAGCTGATGTACCGGCTCCTGGCGCCGCCGCTCTTCGAGAGCCGCGCCGCGCTGCTCTTGATCCGCCTGGGCTACGTCGTGATCGGCGTCGTGGGCTTCACCGTCCTGGCCGGAGGCGCGGTCACCTGGCACGAGGCGCTGTACCTGGGGATGGTCCTCAGCCTGGTCACGTTCCTCTTCGAGTACGGCCTGGAGTGGGCCTGGTACGTGCTGAGCTGCTTGTACGTGGGCGCGGCCAACGACCGCTTCCATCCGCTCCGCATCGCCGGTCTGGCCGCCGTGCTGGCCCTGCCGATCGTGATGGTCCATCCGCTGCTTACCGTCCATCCGATCCGCAAAGTCGCGGAACGCACGCCGCAGGACCAGGGCATCGACTACGAGGAGGTCACCGCCACGACGGACGACGGCGTGCGGCTCCACGGCTGGTTCGTCCCGGCCGACCGCGACGCCCGCGGCTCCGTCGTCTATTTCCACAGCTACGGCGAAAACCGCGGGCAGGTGCTCTCGCTTTTGGAGCCGTTGCACAAGCTGGGGCTGAACGTGGTGGCGTTCGACTTCCGCGGCCACGGCACGAGCGCCGGACACACCGTGACGTTCGGACACCGGGAGGTCAACGACGTGGCGGCGGCCTGCGCCGCGGCGCGGCAGCGCTGTCCGGACAAGCCCCTCTTGCTGGTCGGCGTTTCGTACGGCGCGGCGGTGACGCTGCAAGCGCTGGATCGCGTCCCGGACGTGCAAGGCGTGTGGGTCGACTCCACGTTCGGGCGGCTGTCGACCGTCGTCGAACGGCATTTTGCCTTCCTGCCCCAAACGCTGCAGCCCGCCGCCGTCAAATTTCACAACGCCCTGGTGTGGCTCGACGTGGGCGTATGGGGACCGGACGTCAACCCGATCGACGCGCTGGCCGGCGTCCGCGTGCCGGTTTATTTCTGTCACGGCCGCTCGGACCCGCTCACGTCGTTCAGCGAGGCCAAGTCGGTGTTCGAGTCGTACGCCGGGCCGAAATGGAGCTACTGGATCGACAACGACCGCGAGTATCCGCATTTGACGCCCGCCGACCGCCGCGAGTATTTCCGGCGGATGAACGATTTTCTGCGGGCGTGCCTGGACGGGACGGCGCAGGCGCGAGGCCCCCTGGCCTACGAGCAGAACGCGGCGGGCGCGCCGGGCCGTTCGCCGCCGTCGGCCGCAACACCCGTCATGACGCCGGCCCCGGAGCGTAAGCTGTAGCCGCCATTCCGAGTAGAAGCATGGTCAGGCGGCGCCGCACGACATCGTGCGTCGCCCGGCCGTCACGACGCAGTTCCCATGCGTCCTCCACGCGCAGCATTCCGATCACTCCCAATCCATCCCCACGTCCAGCCACGTCGCCCCGTGCGTCAGCGCGCCCACGCTGATCCGCTCCACGCCCGTCTCCGCCGCGGCACGCACGGTTGAAAGGTCGATCCCGCCGGACGCCTCCAGCTCGATGCGCGGGTTTCGCGCGTTGCGAATGGCGACGGCCTGGCGCAGCTCGTCGAGCGTCATGTTGTCGAGGAGCACGAGGTCCGGCCCGGCCGCCAGGACCGGCTCGATCTGCTCCCGCGTGTCGACCTCGATCTCGACGATCCACGGCGCGCCGCCCAGCGGCAGCGGCAGCCCGGCCAGAAACGACCTTGCCCGCTGGACTGCCTCGGCCGATGAAAAGCCCTGCGCGGAGTCCATGGCGCCGAAGAACAGATGGTTGTCCTTGATGAGCACGGCTGAGGCGAGATTGAAACGGTGATTGCAGCCCCCGCCGGAGCGGACGGCGTATTTCTCCAATCGCCGCCAGCCGGGGGTCGTTTTGCGGGTGTCGTAGATTCTCGCCCCCGTGCCGGCGACCGCCTGCACGTACCGCCGGGTGAGCGAGGCGACGCCCGACAGCCGCCCCAGGAAGTTGAGCAGAATCCGTTCGACGGTGAGCAGGCTTCGGGCCGGTCCGGCGAGCCGGGCAACCGTCTCCCCTGCCGTCACCTCGCCGCCGTCCTGGCAAAGCGACTCCAGGCGCAATTCCCGGTCGCACTCATCGACGACGAGCGCCGCCGCCGGCAGCCCGCAGACCACGCCCGCCTTCCGCGCCACGACCAGCGCCGCACCGCGAGCGCCGTCGGGCACGAGCGCCAGGGTGGTGTAGTCGAAGTCGCTTCCCAGGTCCTCGCGCACCGCCAGCCGCACCAGCTCCAGGCAGTCCCGGCGGCAGTCGTCGTCCCAGGAAATCTGCGGATAGTCCACCACGATCCGTCTCAGCTTCCCTACACCCCGGTTCCCAGTTGCCTCAAACTCTCCAGAGTATAAATGCCCGTGCTGTGTCCGTCGCTGAAGGCGATCGAATAGGCATAGCTTCCCACGGGCGTCATGCCCTCGATGGTCAGCGGTTT
>JACOUI010000169.1 GCA_016177915.1 Planctomycetia bacterium | reverse complement strand
GGTCGTCCGCGGCACGCTCGACTGCCTGGGAGTGAAGGACCGCAAGCACTCGCGCAGCCGGTACGGGGCCAAGAAAGGCTGACGGGGCCGGCCGACCGCTCAATCAAACCTAACGGATCGACCGCGTTTAAGAATCAACCATGGGAAACATCACGAAAAGCGGCGCGCAGCTTCGCCCCGACCCGCGCTTCAACTCCCTCCTCGCCGGCAGGTTCATCAACTGCCTGATGTGGGACGGCAAGAAGACGGTCGCGCAGAACGTTTTTTATTCCGCCCTGGACATCGTGCAGAAGAAGGTCGCCGACGTGTCGCCGATCGAGGTCTTCGAGCGGGCGGTGGAGAACGTGAAGCCGTCGATCGAGGTGCGCTCCCGCCGCGTCGGCGGCGCGGCCTACCAGGTGCCGATGCAGGTCTCGCCCAAGCGGCAGCTTTCGCTGGCCATCCGCTGGATGATCGGTTCGTGCCGCGAGAAGAAGGGCCGGCCGATGCACGAGCTTCTGGCCGAAGAGTTCGTGGCCGCCTACAACCGCGAAGGCGCCGCCATGACCAAGCGCGACAACGTCCACCGCATGGCCGACGCCAACAAGGCGTTTGCGCACTTTGCCTGGTAATGGTTCGATCGATTCCGCCGCGACGGACGTTTTCCGCCGCGGCGTTTTCATGCGCGGAAGAGGCGAGAGGTGATAGGCTAGAGGCTAGAGGAAGAGCATGCCACGTGATCTTTCCAAAATCCGCAACATCGGCATCATTGCCCACATCGACGCCGGCAAGACTACCTTGACCGAGGGGATGCTCTTTTACTCCGGCACGATCCACCGCTTTGGCGAGGTCGATAAGGGCACGACCGAAACCGACTTCGACGAGGAAGAGCAGCAGCGCGGCATCACCATCTACGCCGCCTGCGTCACCTTCCAGTGGCGCGACGTGATCGTGAACCTGATCGACACGCCGGGGCACGTCGATTTTACGGCCGAAGTCGAGCGCAGCCTGCGCGTGCTCGACGGGGGAGTGGTCGTCTTCAGCGCCCGCGAGGGCGTCGAGGCCCAGAGCGAGACCGTCTGGCGGCAGGCCGACAAGTACAAGGTCCCCCGCATCGCCTTCATCAACAAGATGGACCGCGAGGGGGCGGATTTTCCGGGCACGTTCCAGGAGATCCGCGACCGCCTGGGCCATAACCCCGTCGCGATACAAATTCCCTACGGCTCCGGCCCGCCGCACGTGCAAAACCCCTTCCGGGGGGTGATCGACCTCGTCGAAATGCGCCTCTTGCAGTTCTCGCGCGAGGGCAACAAGCCGTCGCAGATCGCCGTCTCGCCCATTCCGGACGACGCCCGCGACGAAGCCCAGCGCTGGCGGCACGACCTGCTCGAGCACCTCTACGGCTTCAGCGACGAGCTGATGGAGAAGACACTGGCCGACCAGCCGATCGAGCCGGCGCTCCTCCGCCAAGTCCTTCGCAGCGCCACGATCCAGGGCCTGGCCGTGCCGGTGCTCTGCGGCTCGGCCTTGCACCATGCGGGCGTGCAGCCGGTTCTGGACGCCGTGGCCGACTATCTGCCCGGCCCGGCCGAAGTCCCTTCCGTAGAGGGCGTCGATTTTTCCCAAAAGAAAAAAGGCTCGAAGATCGTCCGCAAATCGTCGCCCGACGAGCCGTTTTGCGGTCTGGTGTTCAAGGTGGTGGCCGAGAAGCACGGCGAGACGCACTACGTGCGAGTCTACTCGGGCAAGCTAAAGGGCAACTCGCGCGTTTACAATCCGCGCGTCGACAGAAAGGAAAACGTCACGCAGCTCTGGCACCTGCAGGCCAGCCGCCGCACGCAGGTCGAGTCGGTCGAGGCGGGCGACATCATCGGCATCATCGGCCTGCGGCATTCGATCACCGGCGACACGCTCTGCGACCCGCACGAGCCGGTGCTGCTCGACGGCATTCAGTTCCCGCAGACGGTCATCTCCATGGCCATCGAGCCGGAGACGACCGCCGAGCGCAAGAAGCTCGCCGACCGCCTGGAGTCGCTCAAGCGGCAGGACCCGACGTTCCGGGCCGTCGAAAACGAGGAGACCGGCCAGACGATCATCAGCGGCATGGGCGAGTTGCACCTGGAGATCATCAAGAACCGCCTGCTGCGCGATTTCAACCTCAACGTGAAGGTCCACAAGCCGCGCGTCAGCTACCGGGAGACGGTCGAGCACAAGGCGGAGGTCGTCGGCGAGTGTCGCCGGCAGCAGGCGGGGCAGATGCTCTTTGCCCGCGTGAAGCTGCGCGTCGAGCCGCAGGCCGCGGGCGAGACGGTTTCGCTGGAGCCGGCGGCGGCGCAGCAGATTCCCGAGCCGTTTCTGTCGATCTTGCTTCAGGATTTGCAGGATCGGGCGGCGGGCGGGGGGACGTTCGGCTATCCGCTGATGAACCTGCGGGTGACGGTGCTGGGGGGCGAGATCAGCCAGACGGAGACCAGCGAGCCGGCGATCCACATCGCGGCGGCCGACGCCTTTGACAAGGCGCTCCGCGCGGCCGGCGTGGTGATTTTGGAGCCGATCATGAAGGTGGAGATCACGACGCCCGACGAGTTTTTGGGCGACCTGGTGGGGGACTTGCAGCAGCGTCGGGCGACGATCACGCGGACGGAGACGCGCGGCAAGGGGACGGTCATCGACGCCCGTGCGCCGTTGGCGAACCTTTTCGGCTACACGAGCGCGATGCGGAGCCTGAGCCAGGGGCGGGCCAGCGCGACGATGGAGCCCTCGCACTACGGGCCCGCGCCGCCGGAGGTGCTGGAGAGTTTTCTGTAAAGTCGCCTTTCGCTGCGATTCGTCGCCTTTCGCTCCGCGAAAGGGCGCTTGTTGCAAGGCGAAAGGCGATGGGTGCCGCCGTGCTGTGGTGCCGCTGGCTTTGGCGCGACTAGCGACAGGCTGTCGGAAAAAGGGCGATTTTCGGGCAGGTGACTCGTAGGATTCAGTGGCGGCTCGCTGTCGGTCATGGCGAAATGACCGGCTGGCACACGAATCGATGCGGTTTCCGTAAGCGTTC
>JACOUI010000168.1 GCA_016177915.1 Planctomycetia bacterium | reverse complement strand
GGATGACCCCCGGTCGAAAGACGCGGGGGTTTTTGTTGCGCACCGCCGCTCGTGGCAATCGCTGCGCCGCTTTCACGCGCCCCTGCGGCGGCGCGGCGGCTTTGCGCGTTTGGTTGCGCCGATCGGCCCGCGCCAGGCTTCGCCGGGTAGAAGCACAATCAACGTCTCTCGCACGTTCGCAATCGCCGCAGCGGGGTCGTACGAGAGGCCCGGCCGGAGCAAAGGGCGAATGTCGCTGAGGAAGGTCGGATTCGCCTGCTTCTCGTAGAGGTTCTGTTCAAACTGGGCTCGCGTAACGGAGTGCCCTTCGCGCCGCATGTATTCTGCAAAGCACGCCACGACGCGTGTCGGGGCGATCCGGCCCTGCTCGAGGCCAAGCCAAAGATCGAACAAGTCGCGTCCCTTGCGGCGCTGAAAGAGCGCACGCAACTTCGTTCCCAGCAGCTCGTCGACGCCGAACGTAACGATCTCCGATTCACCGGTAAACCACGGGTTCTGTGCGCCAAGGCGCCGGCGCTCGTAACCCAAGGCCGCAAAATGCTCGCGCGTGTTGATCTCAATCTTCAAACGGAGAGGGCGCACGGGAGGGATTTCGGACTGGAATCGGTAGGTCAACGCGACGTTGCCCGGTCCGCGGTCGCGTTTCGGCTTACCCAGCCAGGGGTCGAGCCTGGCTCGGACGGCGTCGAGAGTGGGACCGATGGCGACCGCCTCGGTCTGCACGAGGTCAATGTCTTCCGAATAGCGACACGGCGGCTGAAAGAACAGTTTGTGAAGGCAGGTCCCGCCACGCAGCGCTAACTTGCTGGCCAGACAGGGGTCCGCAAATAACTCAATGACCGCGCGCGTCAGCACGAGATCTTGTTCGACTTGGGCGTCGTCCGACCACGGCGCGTGCGCGCGCCAGGCAGTGATGTGCGCTTGTGGAATCACGCTTCGACCTCGAGGGGCTCGTCGACGAGGAGGCGCCAGCGCCGATTCTCCAAGGCGTTCGCCGTTGGGCGGCCCGAGCGCAAGGCAACCGGCCGGGGCGAGCGGCGCTCGATCCATTCCCGAAGCGAGCGCGCCAGACTCGCCGCGCCAACGTGTTCGAGAATGTACCCCAGTCGCTGCGCATTGGGCACATCGCTCACGAACTTCACGGCCGCGAGCAACCTTTTCGGATCGAGAGTCGTTGACATCTCGCCAATCACCGTCGCCACGTTGTCCAGTCCCCCGGCAGCTGTGGCGTATCGCACCAGGTCGACGGCCGTCATTTCGGAGGACGACACACGCATCGTTCCCGTCGGCGTCTTGACGATCGCCAGCGGCGCGCCGACGACGAACTTGCTGACGAAGAAGCGGATCCTGGCCCGCCCGACGGCGATCGGGCGGACGGGCCGGTCCGTAACGACCTGAAACTCTTGTGGCTGTTGATGAGAGGCCCCGTGCAAGCCGGCCGCCGTCAGCAAGCCCACGTAGTAAGGACGATTCATCGCAACCATGAGATCGTGAATGAACCAGGACGGCGGGGGTCCGCCGGCGGTTGAGTACTCCAAGGGGACGATCACAAAGAAGTAGTCCTTCGCCTTGGCGATCCGGCCGCGCGCCGCAAGACGCTGCAAGGCCTTCTTGCCGGCCTCTGGGGAGAGACCGCTGTCGGCCTGGGCCTCGCTGCGCAGAAAGGTATACTTTCCGCGGGCCTGCAAACGGTCGACCCATTTCTCCAGCGTCGCCGATGCCATTCGGCACTCCAATCGCGTTTGCGGAAAGGGATAGATGATGTCCCTTTGTGCAAACTATCATACAATACGAAACGGGCTTCGCCAAACATCGTCGCTCATCCGAATCGGCTCCCGAGGTCAGAATTCGCCGGAGCCCGAAATGGCAACCGCCTGGACAGGGTAACGACCCCCCAACATCGGCAAGGCCGACATGAACATCCTCCTGGCAGCGGAAGAATCGGCCGGGCTGCGCGTGCTGCAGGCGCTTTCCAAGACGCCGCACCGGATCGTGGCCGTGTTGGCAGGCGAAGACACTCGGGGCTCCGTCGGCAGCAGCGTCTGGTCGCTGGCGAAGTCGCTGGGATATGAGACCTGGCCCGCCGCCCTCGTCCGCACGCCGGAGCTGGCCGAGCGTCTGCGGGACAAGAATGTCGATCTGCTGCTCAACGTCCATTCGCTTTACATCATTCATGAGGACGTGCTTGCCGTCCCGGTGATCGGGTCCTTCAACCTCCATCCCGGTCCCTTGCCGCAGTACGCCGGGCTCAACGCGCCGAGCTGGGCGATCTACAACGGCGAGACGTCGCACGCCGTCACGCTCCACAAAATGGCGCCGGGCATCGACACCGGGCCGGTCGTCTTCGAGCGGCGATTCCCCATCAGCGACGCCGACACCGGACTCACGGTCGCTCTGCGCTGCATTCAAGAGGGCGTGCCGCTCGTTCTTGAGCTGCTTGAGATCGCGTCCCGCCGGCCGGCGGAGATCCCCCTGCGGCCGCAGGCGCTCGAACGGCGAAAATACTACGGCAAGAAACCGCCGCACGGCGGCCGCATCGAGTGGAATCGATCGGCGCGGCAAGTTTTCGATTTCATCCGCGCTTGCGACTACGCGCCGTTCCCGTCGCCCTGGGGCAGACCGCAGACGGTGGGCCGCGGCCGCGAGGTGGCCGTGACGAAGGCAGTCCTGACCGGCGAGAAATGCGGCGGCGCGGCGCCCGGCACGATTCGGCACGACGGGGGCCGCTTTTCGGTGGCCTGCTCGGATGAATGGCTGGAGATTAGAAAGATGTTGGTGGAGGGAAAGGGCGTCCCGCTGCCGGAATGCCTGACGGACGCCGAGAGATTCGAACCGGGCTAGGGCTCCGTCACATGTCGGACACGCCAGCCAAGCGCGTTAGGTACATCGCCGAAATCTCGCGCGTGCGCGATGTAACGCTTCTCGGCGAGGCCGACCTGACTTTCTGGCGCGATCGGCTGGAACGGGAGAGCCTGCATCCGGCGGCCCACGACGGCAAGGCGCGGCTCATCGTCAGTTCGACCGACGCGAAGTACATGGGCATTGCGTTTCGCGAGGTATCGATCTCCGTCTTCGTCAGCCGAAGGGAAGACGGCGCCGGCGAGGACGGCGTCTTCCTGGTCCACGCTTTCAACTCGTCGCGGCTCTTCGCCTTCGTCGAACGGACGTTTTTCGGCACCCCCTACTACCCCGGCGAGATCGAAGTCGAGGCCCGCCTCCCCGCTGCGATGCGGGTTCGGAAAGGGCAAGAAACTCTCCTGCAAGCGGAGATGTCGGTCGCCAGCTCCGTGTCGACAAGGCCGCCTTTCCGCAGCGGCGAAGAAGATTGGAAAACACCGATCTTCCTGCCTACGAAGGAATCTCGCGGTATTGAAAAGGCGACGGTGTTCTTCGCCAGGCTGAGCGGCCTGACGCAGGTTTATCCCTTCACATCGACGGACCGATTGACGCTACGAGCGTCGCCGGGCGATCCGGTGCTGCAATGGCTCATCGACTCGCGTTTCGCCGGCAAGGAGTGGCACATCCGCGCCGACGCCACGCACGCCAGGTCGCGGACGATGAAACGGAGGTCGGCGTGCGATTTTTGTCCGCGGATGGCGGAACTCTGACGGGGCCGGGGCGTTCATTTCGAAGCGAGCGGATTCTCCCAGCGCAACTGCCGGAACCGGCGGAAATCCAAGTCGCAGGAGACCAGCGTTGCGGCATGTGCGATGGACAGCGCGGCGAGGTGCGCGTCGGATGTGAGATTGCGCGCCGTGCCGGTCTGGACGAGCAACTCCTTGAGGATTTTCCAGTGTTCGGCGGTTTCGTGAACCATCCGCACGTTGGGATGAGACAACCATTCTCCCATGTGATCAATGGCATCCTCCGTTGACAACGGCTGACGAAAAGCTCGCGGATTCGTCGCCGTCCGCAGAAACCCCAATGCGACCATCCACGCGAGGCCCACCGGCTCCGCGCCGTCCATGGCCGATTCCAGCCAGAGCCGCACCCGCCGATGCTCAACGGCGTCAGGATTGACCGCGTAAAGCAGGACGTTGACGTCGAGAATCTTCACTTGCCCAGCGCCAGCTTGCGAATGATCTCCTCGTCCTCAAGCTCGGCCGCAAACGCCAGGGCCTTGTCGAGGTTGATGAGCGGCCTGCCCATCCGTGTCACCCGCTGCCGAAAGCGCTTGACGCGCCGAGGCCGGTCGTGCGCCTGAAGGCCCCGGCGAATCACCTGATTGATCAGGCGAGTGATCGAGGTGTTTTCGCGGTGCGCACGCTCGCGCAGCTCTTGCAGCAAGTCCTGGTCGAGACGGACGGTCGTTCTCATGATGACATCCTAGCATCACCTGGGTTGATGTCAATGCATCACTCGGGGACCGCCGCGGAATGACGGCACAATGCTGCGCTTGTGTCATTGGCCTTGTGAAGCGCGTGCTTACGAACGCACGAGCAGCTCGTCCATCAAGATGCTCGGCCGCGAGGCGTCGGCGATGCAGACCTGGTTCCGGCCGCTGCGCTTGGCCTTGTAGAGCGCCGAATCGGCGCGGCGCAGCGCCGACTGCACTTCCTCGTCCAGCTCCGGATCGTAACTGGCCACGCCCACGCTCACGGTAATCGGGATGCGGTCCTCGCCCAGGGCGAAAAAGTGCTCCTCGCAGCCGCGGCGGATTTGTTCGGCGATCGCGGCGGCCGTCGGCGGCGGACAGTTGGGCAGGATGCACAAGAATTCCTCGCCCCCGAACCGCCCCACGCAATCCGTCCGGCGCACGGAGCGGGCGATTTCCTGCGCCATGTCCTGCAAAACAAGGTCGCCCACCGCGTGTCCGAAGCGGTCGTTCACGTCTTTGAAGAAGTCGATGTCGACCATCAACAGCGCGAGGTGCGCATCGCGGGAAGTGTGGCGGCCGCGCTCGGCGTCGAGCACTTCGATCATCGCGCGATGATTGTACAGGCCGGTGAGCCCGTCCCGCGACGCCTGCTCGTGGAGTAGGCGGTTTGCGTTGGCCACGAGCCGATAATAAACCGCGACCACCGCCAGCACGCTGGTGGCCAGGCCGGCGACCGACACCACGGTCAGCATTTGGAACCCGGTGGGCGTCATGCTGTGCGCGAACGGATGGCCGGCCATCGCCATGGCGCCGATCCCCGCCGCCGCCAGCGCCACGACCGCCAGCCAGACAAGGCCGCTCTGCGGACGATGGACGATGGCGGCCGTCATCGGCAGGACGACGAGCCACATCAGCGCCGGCGACTTGAGGCCGCCCGTCAGCATCACCAGCCCCCCGAGCGCCGCGAAGATGTCGACCAGCAGATAGTTCACGCCCAGCGTCAGGGAACCGGACCAGCGGTGCACGTAGGGCGCCAAAAGCCCGATGGGCGTGGCGGCCGCCAGGACCCAGGCGGCGCCCCGGCTCTGAAGCGCCAGGCCGAACACGCCGGCGTAGCACACGCCGCAGGTGGCGTAGATCGCGGTCAGCTTCCGCAGCAGCGCCGACCGCGAGCCGAGCAGCGCTTCGCCGTGCTCGCGCCGCGGCAGGACGGACAATGCGTTGTCGTGCAAGACCATCGGTGCAGGCGACCCGCGGTTTCATCGCGCCCGACGGGAAAGGACCAGCCGCGCGATTCCGGTCGGCGGCCCAGTGCCAGCCGCGGCGACTGCGGTTGGCGTCGGTTGCGCAACTTCAATGGAAAATCTAGCATCGCTCGCGGCTCGATGCCGGCCGCCGCCCTGGCGGCTGCCGTCGCAGGCCCAGACGCTGGATTTCTGAAACGCGAGTCTCGCTGGACGCTCCCAATCTGGCTTCACGCTCACCGCGCCAACCGGTTTCGGCGGAATATCCGGACCGTACGGCGGCACGGCGGCGCGCGGAGCCTCTCCGTCGGACAAGAACCTGGGCGAATTCGCACAACGTACCCATCCGCTCAGCGCCGTGCGAACTTGCCCATCGGCACCGGGCCGAGATCATCAGGGCCGCATCTCGACAACCTCGAACCGGTCGATGAAGAGTTCCGAGCCCGGCCAGACAGCGAAGCAGATGGCGTCGTACTCGTCGCCGGGCTCAGGAGCAAGCTGGTCCTGCGGAAAGAGCGCCCCCACGTCCAGCACGGGAAACGTGAGCGTCGTCCAGTGGTCCTGCTGCGGGAACGCTCCCAGGCGGCCGGCTCATCCGGCCGGCAAAGCTGATCGAGCAGGCTGAGCGAGGTGGGGGACATTTCGAGGCCTCGGGCCGCGGGGAAGCGCCCCTTCAAAATACCCGCCGCGGCGACGCCATCCAACACTTCCCTCCCCTCAACCAGATTCCGCGCACCCAGATAGTGCGGCGACTTGTCGGTGCCGTTCTCTCGACGACCGAAGGGCGGACCGCGCGCGACGACGGTCGGGGTCGTTGACGGCGCGACGCAGAATTGCGCGACTGGCGATTCAAAGCGGCGACAAGTCGCCGCACGCCAAAGCGATAAGTCGCCGCACTCCAAAAGTCTACGGACTCGCGGCGCCCGACAGAATGATGATCGCAAAGCTCGTCGCCACGAGCGGGCTTTCCACGGCGTCGCTCGTCCAGCTTCCGTTCTTTTCCTGTCCGGCCAGGAGCAGGCCCGCGAGCTGCGGCCGCCAGTCGGCGTCGCCGATGCGGTCGTGTTTCGTCGCCTGCGCGGCGGCGGAGAGCGATTCCAGGCAATAGAAGCGGAAGTTGCGCCGTTTCCAATGCTCCGTCACGGAAAAGCCCTTATCGTGCCATTTCCATGCCCGCTCGATCGCCGTGTCGATCTTGCCGCGGAGCTCTTCGTCTTCCTCGGCGGCACGGACGGCGGCCAGCGCGTGAATTCCCGCCAGCGTCATTGTCGGCGTGCCCGGCGACGACGCGACCTGGTACCCCCACGAGCCGTCCTCTTTCTGCGACGAGAGCCAATATCGGGCGACGAGCTGCCACGTCTCGCGCGTAACTTCGATTCCCGCCCGCCGGGCGGCGTCGAGCGCCCAGACGGCGTAGTGCGTGTTGGACCCGTCGGAGCGCTCGTCGCGCTTCGGCCCGTAGGACCAGCCGCCGCGGGCCTCGCCGTCGGCCGTCTGAAGATCGACGAGCCACTTCACGTTGCGGCGGATTGGCTCGGCGTATTTCGCGCGATCGACCTCGCAGAAAACGATCGTCTGGAGCGCGACGGTGTAGGTGTACGTCGGCTTGAGGCCCTCAAGATGCCGAAGGGCCTTGGCGACCGCGGCATCATCCGCCGCGCGCCCTGCCCGCACCAGCGCCAGCGCACACAGTGCCGAGGCGCCGTCGTCAATCCCGATCGGCCCCTTCCACGAGCCGTCTTCCTTCTGCTCGCTGGCGATGAACGCTGCCGCCTGGCTCAGCGACTGCTTGATTTTTTCGCGGGCGTCGGCCGCGGCCTTGTCGTCGCCGCCTTTGTCGTCCGCGGCATTGCCCTCTACGACTTCGAACTCGACGGCGCCCGTCGTGAATTTCGCCAGGCGTGCCAGCGCGTCGCGCTTTGGCGCGCGCTCCTCAAACAGCCGGCCGTCGCGGTCCTGCGACAGCGTCCCGCCGGCGATGACGACCCAGGGCAGCTTGCTGTGCGCGTGCGGGGCCATGACGGTCGCGCCGACCCGAGCCCGCGGCGTGTCGATCACCACCTCGCGGCTGTCGGCCGG
The DNA here is from genome assembly GCA_016177915.1 of Planctomycetia bacterium. Classification (GTDB taxonomy): domain Bacteria; phylum Planctomycetota; class Planctomycetia; order Pirellulales; family S012-138; genus JACOUI01. The sequence continues at coordinate 18,442 of JACOUI010000168.1, read as the reverse complement.
TCCCTCGTCGGCGCGGAGGGCGCCGACGGAAGACGAGATCATGGCCGCAAAGGACACGTGGACGAGAAAGCGCAGTACGATCGACAGGTGGACGAGAGGGCGGCGCACGATCGTTCTCCTTGGTGATCTACTAAAATTCGGTGGATTAGTATGAGATTAGTAGATCTCTAAGTCCATTGCCCCGTAGACGTTGCGCGTGCCCCGCGGCCTCCTCACCCCTTAATCACCCCGATCGGCCGCATCCGGGCCACCTTCGCCGCCAGGTTCGCGTTGTGGACGACCTCCACCACCAGGTCCACATCCTTGTACGCCGCCGGCTGCTCCCCGGCCAAACCCTTCCAGCTTCGGGCGCGGGCCACGACGCCCCGGCTCAAAAGCTCCTTGTCGATCCGCCGGCCCTGCGACTGCTTGACTGCGGCCGTGCGGCTCAGCAGCCTGCCCGCCCCGTGGCAGGCCGTGCCGAACGTCTGCTCCATGCTGCCGGCCTGGCCGACGAGCACCCAGCTCGCCCGCCCCATGTCGCCGGGAATGATCACCGGCTGGCCGATCTGGCGGTAGGACTCCGGGATTTCCGGGTGTCCGGGCGGATAGGCCCGCGTCGCCCCCTTGCGGTGCACCCAGACGCGCTTCTTCTGTTTGCCCACCTGGTGCTCTTCGAACTTGGCGATGTTGTGGGCCACGTCGTAGACGAGGTCCATGTGCAGCGCTTCCCACGACTTGCTGAAGACGCGCTCAAACACCTCCCGCGCCTGCCACATCAGCACCTGCCGGTTGCACCAGGCGAAATTCGCCGCCGCGCACATCGCCCCCAGGTACTTCCGCCCCTCCGGGCTGTTGACCGGCGCGCAGGCAAGCTGCCGGTCGGGAAGCTCGATGCCATACTTCTCCGGCACGCCGCGCAGCTCCTTGAGCGCATCGTCGCACACCTGATACCCCAGGCCGCGCGAGCCGGAGTGGATCATCACGCAGACCATGTCCTTGGCCAGGCCCATGGTGCGGGCGGCCTCTTCGTCGAAGATCGCGTCGACGACTTGCACCTCCAGAAAATGATTGCCGGAGCCGAGAGTGCCGCACTGGCCGCTGCCGCGCTCGACGGCCCGCTCGCTGACGAACTCCGGCTCGGCGCCTTCGAGCTTGCCGTGGGCCTCGGTGTACTGGATATCGCGCGGCACGGCGAGGCCGCGGGCGATGAGAAAGCTCGATCCGTGCCGCAGAAGCTGCTGCATCTGGTTTTCGTTGAACTTGTAGCGGCTGGAGCGGCCCACGCCGGTGGGCACCTGGGCGAAGAGCCCGTCCACAAGCTGCTGCACGTGCGGCTTGACGTCCTGGTAGAAGAGGTTGCTGCGCATCAGGCGCACGCCGCAGTTGATGTCGTAGCCCACGCCGCCGGGCGAGATCACGCCCCCCTCGTCCGGGTCCGTCGCGCAGACGCCGCCGATGCAAAAGCCGTAGCCCCAGTGAATGTCCGGCATGGCCAGCGACGCGACTTGAATGCCGGGCAGAAAGGCGACGTTGGCCACCTGCTCGGGCGCCTGGTCGTCGCGGATCAGCTCGATCAGCTCCTCGCTGGCGTAGATCAGGCCGTCGACGCGCATGCCCGCCTTGTAGCTCTTGGGAATGCGCCACAGCCAGTCGTTGACTTTTTCGAGCGGGCCGGAGTAGGCGGTCTTGGCCATGGCGGTTTCCTTCCGAAAGCGGCCGATATTGGACGCCGTCCTGGCAGGACACGGGTCGAAGAACGGAGGTTCGGAACGAGGGCGCGCGCGCTCGCCAGCGGTTGTTGTATCGCCTGGGGCCCGATGTGCAACTGATCGTGGGTGGCACGCCCTGAGCATTGCGTGATCAACCGTGTCAGGTCGGCGAGCGAAAAACGATGGCCACGCCGAAACCTCGGCGACACGTGCGAAGGGCGTGGCCGATCGGCGAGCGCGCCGTGCGCGCGGGTTCGTGCGCCGCCAAGCACGCCCTTCGCAACCGGCGCGCAGCGATGTCGCGGCGTAAACGTTCCTTGTCGGACAATCTGCAAGGAACTGCGCCGCCTGCTCAGGGCGTGCCACCCGATTTCTTATGGTCAGGCATTGACACGGCGCTGCGACGGGTTAAAACAAGTAATAAATGTACATCAAATACATCTTTTCAAAGACCGCCCATGCGCCTCGCCCTCCACACCGACTACGCCCTGCGGACGCTGATCTACCTGGCCGGTCGCCCAGGCCGCGCCAGGATCGGCGACGTGGCCAGGTTCTTTCGCATCTCGGTCCATCACGTGGCCAAGGTCGTCAATAACCTGGCGCGCCTGGGATACGTGCGGAGCGTGCGGGGCGTGCGGGGCGGGATCGAGCTGGGAAAACCCGCCGCCACCATCCGCCTGGGCGACGTGATCCTCGCCTCCGAAGGAAACATGCACCTCCTGGAGTGCGTCGGCACCGAGGGAGTGTGCGTGATCCAGCCCTCGTGCAAGCTGCGCGGCATCCTGGCCGAGGCGGAGAACGTGCAGCTTGCCTTCCTCAACCGCTACACCCTCGACCAGATCGTGCGTCCCGGCGGGCAGCTCACCGAGCTGCGCGTCGTGAGCGCGAAATGACCCGCCAACTACCCCGCCTTATTTGCCCACCCACGCCTTGTCGCCATCACGCTCGGCGTGATGCAGCCCGCCGTTTGTAGCCATCACGCTCCGTGATGCAGCCGCGTTCCGAACCTGCTGTGTGACTTTCCTGCCTCTGGCGGCCCCGGCCGCTCCCTCCTTCCTCCAACCTGAGGAGTATGCACCATGACCCGCGCTCGCTTTGCTCTTGTGCTGTTTCTCTCTGCCGCGGTCGCCGGCTCGCTGGCGATGCTTCGGGGCGGCGACAGCTCGGACGCCAAAAAGGATCCCGCCGTCGAGCGCACCCGCAAGCAGGTCCGCATGCTCGACGACCTCTACAAGACGGCCGTCGTGCTCATCACCGAGCACTACGTGAACACGGAGCAGGACCTGCCCGCCGGCTCGGCGGCCATCGCGCTGTTCGACGCGATGAAGAAGAAGGGCTGGCACGAAGTGCGGCTCTTGGACGCCACCGGCGAGCCGCTGGAGGAAAAGAACTCGCCGGCTGACGACTTCGAAAAGCTGGCCGTCGCCAAGCTCAAGGCCGGCGAGGCGTACTACGACGAGATCATCGATCAAGGGGGCCAGCGGTATCTCCGGGCCGCCACGCCGATCCCGGTCGTCCTGAAGAAGTGCGCGATGTGCCATCCGCACTACGAAAACGTCGCCAAGGGCAAGCCGATCGGTGCGCTGGCGTATAAGGTGCCGATCGAGTAGGGAGAGTAACGGCATTTCTTTGCTCGTACTCGTACTCGTAATCCTACTCGTACTCGGTCTTTCTCCGACGCGTCAAAAGAATCGAGTACGAGGACGAGTACGAAGAGGGAGACGGGAAACGCGACGTGGCGTTACTTCGCCTCCACGCTCCACGCCTCGACCGCCTTCTTCCCCGCCACGATCAGCACGTTCTTCCCGCCGATCTGCGCCGTCGCCAGGCCCGTGATCGCGCTGCCGTAGTTGAAGCGATCCAACAGCTTGCCGTCGGCCGCGAGGAAGTGGATCGAGGCGTCGCCCGCCGGCACGATCCAGTGCGGCTCGTCGCCCAGGAGGCGGCCGGCCACAATCGGCTCGACGAGCGTCCCCTTCTGGCCTGGCAGTGGGTAGGCCCACTTTTGCCCCTCCGTCAGCGAGAAGCCCGCGAAGACGTACGATCCGCCGCTCTCCAGTCCGATGGCGCTGTAGCTTGGTCCCTTGCCGCGGCCAAGCTCGGCGCCGACGATGAACTGCACATTGTAAACCGGCGCGTCCTTGGCCCGCTTGCCGTCGGGACCGATGACGGCGAGCGTGCCCAGCGAGTGGGTGCACAAGAGCGACCGCTTGCCGTTCTCGTCCGGCGGCGCCGCGGCCACGCTGAAGGCTTCGCGGAGCGACGTGTCGTGCCAGAGCAAGGCGCCATCGAGCGCCGCCGCCTGCACGCCGCCCCCCTCGACGTAGCTCACCACGAGCTCCAGTGCGCCGTCGCCGTCGAGGTCCGCGAGCTGGGCGTCTTTGATTCCCGGATGACTCCGGTCCGCCGGAAAGGCCAGAACCTGGTTCCACTGGTCGTCGTAAACGAACACCTGCCCGCCCGGTTCGTCCGCCTTCGACAGCGCGAAATATCGCTTCCCTTCTTGGTCGGTCGCCGTGCGCAAAAAGGCAACGACGGCCCCTTCCGGCAGGCGCAGGTTGCGGTTGGCGACGACCTTTCCCTCGCCGTCCAACTCGATCACGCGCTGGAAGCCGTCGATGAAGAAGATCCGCACGTCGCCATTGGGCGATGCGATCGTGTACACGTTCCCTGGCGAAAGCTCCCCCGCGTCGGCCGGCAGTTTCGACAGCGTCCACAGCGGCACGAGGCGGCAGGCCTGCGGCTCGCTCTTGGGCGCCGGCGGCACGGCGGGCACCGCCCCCTCTTCCAACATCATGCCCTCTTCGAACGCCGCCAAGTCCGCGGCAAACAGGTCTTGGCCCGCCAGAAGCGCCTCGACGATGGCGGACATTCCCGGCGCGTCGACCAGCCTGTTTGGATCGTCGTCAATGAGTTTTTGCAAACGGCCGTCGGCGCCGACGAAAAGCGCCGTCGGCAGCGGGAATCGCCGCGCCGCGCAGAGGCTGCCCGCCGCTGCGCCGCCGGCGTCGCGGTAGACGTCCAGCAAGAGCTCTTGTTCGGCGATGGCCTGGCGAACGGCGTCGTCGGTGGTCTGGGCGTCATCCAGGCACACGGCCAAGACTCGCACTTTTTCATTGTCCTTGAACTTCGCATGCACGGCCGCCAGCGCCTTGAGATGCCGAAGACACGGCTCGCTCACGGAATCCGTGAGGCTGATGACGAGCACCTTTCCCGCCAGCGACCTCGACGATACCTGCCGCCCACCGTCGAGCGCCGTAATGTTGAATTCTGCGATCGGCTTTCCCAGCACGACCCGTGGGGGCACGTCGAAGCGCTTGACTTCCTTCGTGTCGGGGGGAAGCTCGACGGCAAACGCCTTGGCATCGACGCGTCCGTTCAGGGCGGCCCCGACGAACTCGGCCGCCAGCGAAGCGCGCGTGACTTTTCCGGATTCGCTGAGGTACTCGATCGACGTGGAAGGCACGGAGAATTCGATGCGTCGCAGGACGAGCGACTTTTCCCCGACCCAATACACCATGACATCGTTCGCTCCCGTGGGGAACGAAAACTGCACGCGGTGGCAGCTCTCTCCGCCGGCTTCGCGCGGCTCGATCAGCTTCGGCTCGCCCACTTCGCGGCACATGTCGGCCACGAACTCCGGGTGCAGCAAAAGGGGCATCTGCGGCGGGGCGCCGGCAAGAGTGTTCAGGACCGAGGCGCGAACATAGGCGTCGGCGTAGATGTCCGACGGCGCAAGCTGCGGCGGCGCACCGCGCACAATCGCGTAGCCGCTCAATCGGTCGTGCAGCGCGTAGATCTTGCGCCCGTCGCCGACGACCGTCGCCTCGTAGGCTTGCAGGCGGATTTTTCCGGGCCGCTCGAAGGCCACGGAAAACGGCGTCTCCTCGCGTTTCTCTTGACCGTCCTCGACGTACGTCAGCACCAGCACGCCCGCGTCGGCGTACGTCGACGCCGACAGGTAGGCCCGCGACATCGCGTCGAGCACTTCGCGGCCGGTCTTGTACTCCACGGCGGGCGTAGCCGACGTGGTGGAAGTCGCCGGCGGCGTGAGATTGGCCGGCGGCGAACTGCTGTCGCCGCACCCGGCGGCCAGCAGCGCGGCCGCGACCAGCGCCGCAAAGTTCCGCCGCCGATCGTCGCCCGATTTCCCATTCCGCCTGCGGCCGAAGAAACGGTCCATCGCCCCGCCCTTTCCGTGGGTGTTACGAGCGCCAGGCGCAAAAACACGCTGCGCTCGGCTCGCCGCCATTATTCCACAACCGCGGCCAGCCGGTAAAGATCGATCGGCCCCGCGCGCCGACTCCATTTCCAATTCTCAATTTTCAATTTTCATTTTGTAATTTTCAATCTTCAATTCTTCCCCGCGCACGCCTCCCGTGCCAGCGTCCTTGCGTCCTCAAACGGATATGTCACCTCCTTGTCCGCCTTGAACCGCTGCGCGGTCATCCACGCAAACTCGCGCTTCTCGGCGTTCGCCGGGTCGGGGTCAGGCAGCGCCTGCCCGTCCGCCTCGGCGTAGATCGTCCGCACGACCGCCACGCGCCGCGCCGCCGGCGGCGCCAGATCGTAATCGGTCCCACGGGTCTGTAAAAACCACGTGTTGTCGCGAAAGCCGCCCAGTAGGCGCTGCGCCGCCGCCGTCGTCAGCCGCTCCTTCTCTTTCGCCTCAAGTCGCGGGTCCTTCGCGACCCGCTCGACAAGGCGCTGCGTTTCCGAAACGTCGAAGCTCACCCAGCCGTAGGGCGGCAAAAAGGCCTCCAGCTTGCAGTGCGAGGGCGAATTCTTGGGAAACGCGTTGATGCCGTAGGTGACGCGCGTCGGATGCCCCAGCGACCGCCCCAAAGCCGCGCACAACCCGTGATAATCGCTGCAATGCCCCCGCCGTTGCTCGATCGCGTGCCGCGAGCTGGCCGACAGCGACGCGGCCGCGTGGTCGTATTTCATGAGGCCGTTGACGCCCGTAAACAGCGCCGCCAGGTCGCGGGCCGGGCCTCGCGACGAGGGGACCAGCAGCGCCGCCAGCTTGCGGACCTCGTCGTCGACGACGACCGCCTGCGACTCGCCTTTCAAATACGGCTCGAATTCCGCCGGCCACTTTGTTGTCCGTTGCACCTTTTCCGGGTCGAGGTCCCAGTGCAGCTCCCAGACCTTCACACGGAAGCTGTGGCGGATGATCTGCGCCCCTTGCGGGCGGTCGAACTCGAAATAGGCGAACTTGTTGCCGTACTTCCGCTCGACGTCAATCTTCGGCGTCACTTCCAGCGGGAACGTGCTGATCCGGCCCTCGCTCACGTCCTGCGCCGCGTCCGTCTGCGGGATCGGCAGCCAGACCTTGAGCACCTTCGTGTGGGAGGGGGCCGTGACCGTGACGGCGAAATCGACGTCGTAAGTCACGGGGTTTTCGCGGCGGGCCTGGTAGGGCAGGCCCGGATCGAGCTTCGCCGGCGCAGGCTCCGCCGCACGCGCCAAAGACGGCAGCAGCGACAGGGCCAGGGCCAGGGCCACAGCGGAAAACCTCATGGCGATTCTCTCCGGCAAGCGATCCCCTGGGAGCCGCGCGTCGACAAGTCGGGCTGGCAACGTTCGCCGCAACGTGCCAAACTAGCCACGCGCTGGCCCACCTGGCAAGCGGCCCGTGCGAAGCGCGGCCCGCTGGTACCGCATGGAATTCGTGCCGCCCGCAGGTAGAATCGAGTGTGCGCCGTTTTTCTGCCGATTTCAAGAAGAACGGGGTTTTTCGGCCACGGGGACGTAGCTCAATTGGGAGAGCACTGCCTTTGCAAGGCAGGGGTTGCCGGTTCGATCCCGGTCGTCTCCACTCAACTGCAAGTTCTAGCCGAAGCAAGATTTGCTACCTGCCGACGTTCGGCAGTGCGGCCCAACAAATGACGCGATTTTCTCCGTAGTCTACGGAGACGCGCCAAAAAAAAGGGACCGCATCATGCCGAGCGAAAGCTCAGTCCGAATTCCCGCCCTCTGTCGTCATCGTGCCAGTGGTCAAGCCGTCGCCAGGATCGACGGTCGCGACGTGTACCTCGGCCGCTTTGGCTCCGCGGCGGCCCGGGCCGAGTACGATCGCGTCGTCAGTGAGTGGCTGGCGGCCGGCCGCTGCCTGCCGAGGGCCGACGCGCCGCTCACGGTGAACAAGCTGTGCATCGCGTACCTGCAATACGCGATCGCCGACTACCGTCGGCCGGACGGCGGGCCGGCGCCGCACGTTGAATCGATTCGTCACGCGATCGGGCCGTTACGGAAGGCATACGGCCGCCGGCCAGCGGCCGAGTTCGATTCGCTGGCGCTGCTGGCCGTGCGGGACGCGATGGTGGACGCCGGCTTGTGTCGGTCGACGATCAACAAACGAATCGGCATCGTCAAGGCTCTGTTCAAGTGGGGCGTCTCGCGCACGCTGGTCGCCGGCGAGGCGTGGCGGACCCTCGATACTGTCACAGGGCTGCGCAAGGGCCGCTGCGCGGCGCCAGAACCGAAGGCCGTCCGACCCGTCGCCCAAGCCTGGATCGACCTAACACTCCCACACCTGCCGCCGGGTCCGGCCGCGATGGTCAGTCTGCAATTGCTCACCGGCATGCGCCCGGGTGAAGTCTGCGCCATGCGGTGCGGCGCCATCGACACCTCGGGCAAGGTGTGGTCTACCGGCCGCAACGGCACAAAACCGACCACCTCGGCCAACAGCGCGAGATCTTCATCGGCTCGCGGGCGCAAGAGGTTCTGCAGCCGTGGCTGCGGACGAAGCTGGACGCGCCGCTCTTCTCGCCGGCCGAGGCCGATGCCTGGCGGCGACGCAAGCGCCACGGGGCCCGCAAGACGCCCATGAACGAGGGGAACAAGCCTGGCACAAACCGCGTGCGGCGTCCGAAACGGAAGCCCGGCCCTGAATATGACGTCGCCAGCTACCGCCGCAGCATTGAGTACGCCATCGCCGCGGCCAACGCCGGGCGCAAGGAGGGCGAGCCCGAGATCCCGCCCTGGCACCCGCACCAGTTGCGGCACAACGCGGCGACGAGCTTGCGTCGGGAATTCGGGATTGAAGTTGCGCGCATCATCCTTGGGCACGCCACGGCGTTCACGACGGAGATTTACGCTGAGGCGGACCGCGAAGCGGCCCGTGCCGCAATTGGCAAGGTGGGTTGATACACTTGAAACGCCAGGAGGGAGTAGCTACCCCGCTGGCTGGCCGGCGACCGCGGACGCATCCTCCCGCGGCGCCGGCCGGCCGCCTGGCACTATGAGGATGCAATGGACGAACGCAACCAACTCGAGCGGATCGTAGAACTGGCCTGCGAACTGGAAGGGCCGTACATCGACGACCTGCTCCGCATCGAACAATTGGACCCGCTGCCGCCGCCCGACGACGAGCCGTTGCACGACGATTGGTTTCCCCCGACGCAGGATGAATGTCGCGAGTTGACAGCGTTGCGCGCAGAGTGCCGGCGCAATGACACGAAGCGGCGAAAGCTGCGCACTCTGGTGCGCGTTCATCTGCCCGAGCTGAAGGGGCTGCGGTGGCTGAACCGCGACCGCGCGTGGAGCGGCCGGGGCAGGATTGCGGAGATGGCCGGCGAGCTGAATCGCGTGCAAGAAGCGGCCCTCGCGAAACTGAAGGCCCTGGCCGCGGCGAAACCCAAAACGGCGGTTCAGCCGACCGATGGCAAGCCGAAGGCTGGGGCGAAGCGGAAGCCGCGGAGCACAGTCCAGGAGAAGATCACTCAGACGCTGGAGAAGCTGGGTCTCGAAGCCTCGCCGAACCGGGTCCAACGAGAGGCGCACGTCAACCGCCAAAAGTGTCGCCACATTTTGCGAGAGCTGGAGGAGCAGCGGCGATACCGCGGCTTCCGTCGCTAAAGGCGATTGATACGACGGTTCCAGGGTTCTCGGTTCCGGGGAACTGAGAACCCAAAAATGACTCTTCGCGCGCCGGCGACCGCAGGGCATCGTGCGGGTGTGCGTCGCATGTCTGCGGCGCGACACGCGGAGATGACACGATGATGACTGCGATCGATCCGCTTGATGAGCCGCTGACCCTGGCCGAAGCCGCGGCCACGCTGCCCAAGGGCCGCAACGGGGCGAGGCCCCACGCCAGCTCAATTTGGCGGTGGGCCAAAAATGGGATCGGCGGGATTAAGCTGCGCGTGCGGCGCTACGGCGGCCGCACCTGCACGTGCCGGCGATGGTTGGCCGAGTTTGGCGACGCCCTGGCCCGCGCTAAGTACGGGCCGCCGGAGCCGGAGCCAGCCCCCGAACCCGACCACGTGGCCGACGAGCGGCGGCTGGACGCGCTGCTGCGGCCGGGCACAAGAAGGGGACAGCGACGATAGCCTGTGGACGGTCGGGGAGGCACAGGATCACTCGTCCGCGTCAGGGGCACGGCGAGCCCGTGACCGGTGTGATGGGTGTGTAGGGTGTGACTGAGTCACCGCTCGCTGGCCAAGTGAGGCATCATGAAACCGACCGACACTCGACAGGTGCCAGGGAACGGCCGCGAACAGGGGTCGCGGCTGCCACCAGAGAATCCGTGTGTTGGCACACCGCCCGTCGATTCCTCGCTTCCGCGCGTGTTGCGCGAGCCCGTCAAGTTCTACTTCGAGGAGACCGCTCCCCCGGCCGAGACCTACCCGGACTTCGGCCGGTGCCTGAACGCGGCTGGAGATCTCTACCGCGACGCTGCCCAGGGCGAAGGGCTAATCGTCGTGCCGCACAGTTCGCATGCGATGCCCAAGCCCGTCCGGGCAGCCGCCGCATTGGCTCCAGTCATCGCCGACCGCGTGCTGGTGACGAACCTTAGAGTCAGTTCTCCGCCTTTGACACGCCCAGCGCCCGCGCTACAATAACGTGTTTCGCGGCACTCTGTTTGACCGGGAAACGACGCGTCCGGCGCGGGAGAGGTCGGTTGGAACAATCCGTCGCCATCGGCAAAGCGGACGTGCTCGTCGAGGCCCTGCGCTGGATTCGCACGTTCCGCGACAAGGTGATCGTCGTCAAGATCGGCGGCAGCGTCATCGACGACCCGGCCCCGCTGCGCCACCTCCTGCTCGACATCGTCTTCATGTCCACGGTCGGCCAGCGCGTGGTCGTCGTCCACGGCGGCGGGCAGGCGATCAACCGCCGCATGGCCGAGGCGGGCCTCCAGCCCCGGTTCATCCAGGGCCGCCGCTACACCGACGAGGCCACGCTGGCCATCGTGGAAGAGGTCCTGGCCTACGAAACCAACCTCGCCCTGGCCGACCAGATGGAATCGATCGGCGGACGGGCCGCGCCGCTCAACTTCCGCACCACCAACGTCCTCTTCGGCCGCAAGCTGCAGCTTGCCGGCGAGGGCGGCGACCCGGTCGACCTGGGCTTTGTGGGGGACGTGACCCGCGTCGACCGCACGACCATCGACAACCTTTGCTACACCGGCATTGTGCCCGTCATCCCCTCCATGTGCCTCGACGATGCGCGGCAGAAGCTGAACGTGAACGCCGACACGGCGGCGATGGCCGTCGCCCAGGCCATCGGGGCCGAAAAGCTCGTTTACCTGAGCGACGTGAACGGCGTCCGCCGCGACAAGAACGACCCCGCCTCGCTCATCGAATCGCTGACGGCCGCCCAGGCGCGCGAACTAATCAAGAGCGGCGCTGTCGATAGGGGCATGATTCCCAAGCTGGAAGCCTGCCTGGACACCCTCGAGCGCGGCATTCGCAAGGTGCACATTATCGACGGCCGCCTGCGGCACTCGCTCCTATTGGAGATTTTCACGAGCCGCGGCGTCGGCACGGAGTTGGTGCGCGACGACGCCCAGCCCTGAGATTTGGCCGCCAAACAGCACAACGCATTAGAAGACCGACAGCGCAGAACTCAGCAACGGGAAGTTCCTTTGCCCCTTCCCCTGGCACACAGGAACACGCAACCTATGGCAACGATCACAGCGACCTCCTCGGCCGAAACGATTGACCTGTTCAATCGGTACGTCATCCCCAACTACAAGCGCTACCCCATCTGCCTGGTGCGCGGCGAGGGCTCGTACGTCTGGGACGCCGAGGGGAACCGCTACCTCGACTTCTTCCCCGGCTGGGGCTGCAACCTCCTGGGGCATTGTCCGCCGCCGGTCGTCGAGGCCGTCCAGGACCAGGTCGCCCGGCTGATTCACATCCCCAACACCTGGTACACCGAGCCCCAGGGGCTGTGGGCCAAGGCCCTCTCGGAGCGCAGTTTTGGCGGGCAGGCGTTCTTCTGCAACTCCGGGGCCGAGGCCAACGAGGCCGCCATCAAGCTCGCCCGCCTTCATAGCCAAAAGGGCAAGTACAAGATCGTCACGTTTCTGGGCGGATTTCACGGCCGGACGATGGCCACCGTCACCGCCACGGCGCAGCCGAAATATCACGAGGGCCTGGAGCCGCTGATGCCGGGCTTCGTCTACGCGCCGTTCGGCGACCTCGATGCCGTCAGGCGCCTCATCGACGACGAGACCTGCGCCATCATGGTCGAGCCGATCCAGGGCGAGGGGGGCGTGCAGATCCCCCCGCAGGGTTTTTTGAAGGGACTCCGCGAACTCTGCGACAAGCACGGCCTCTTGCTCATTTTCGACGAAGTGCAGACCGGCTGCGGCCGGACCGGCAAGTGGTTCGCCTACCAGCATTTCGACGTCACGCCCGACGTGATGACGCTGGCCAAGGCCGTGTGCGGCGGGCTGGCCGGCGCCGCGATGCTGACGACGCCGGAGATCGCCAAGAGCCTGCGGCCGGGGATGCACGCCTCGACGTTCGGCGGCAACTGCCTGGCGGCGCGGGCCGGGGTCGCCGCGTTGGAGATGATCGAGAGCGAGAACCTGCTGGCCCACGCGCAGCGCCTGGGCGCGATCTTCAAGAAGCGGCTGGAGGAAATGCGGCAGAAGCACCACGTCATCCGCGAGGTGCGGGTGCTGGGCGTGATGATCGGCGTCGAGCTGTCGATCGACGGCACGGCCGCCGTGCAGGCTTGCATCGACCGCCGGCTGCTCATCAATTGCACGCACGGCACGGTGCTGCGGCTCCTCCCCGCGATGAACCTCACCGAGGACCAGCTCCACCAGGGGTGCGACATCCTGGACGCCGTGCTCGCGGAGCAGGGAAATTGAGTCCATAATGGGTCGAAATGTCGATTGTCGAAATGCACCGTTGAATTTCTCCGGGGGCTGAAAAGGCCCCCGGCGATGTTTTTCAGGCGCTCCTTATGCGACACGTTCTTACGCTCGCCGATCTTACGCTTGCGGAAATCAACCGCATTTTCGCCATCACGGAGGACCTCAAGCAGAAGTTCGCCGAGGGGGTCCGCGAGCCGCTCTTGCCGGGGCGCGTGGCGGCGCTCATCTTTCAGCACCCTTCCTTGCGCACGCGGGCCAGTTTCGAGGCCCTCATGGCCCACCTGGGCGGCAGCTCGATCTTCCTGGGCGACGAGGCCGGCTTCAAATCGCGCGAAAGCGTGGCGGATTTCGGGCGAGTGCTCTCCGAATACGTCGATGTGATCGTCGTCCGCGCCAAGAAGCACGACGAAGTCGTCGAGCTGGCCAAATACTGCACTTGCCCCGTCGTCAATGGTCTCACTGACTTCGCCCACCCCTGCCAGGCCCTGGGCGACCTCTTTACGCTGCGCGAACTGCTCGGCAAGCTGGCCGGGCACAAGCTGGTCTCCCTCCGCGGCGCCGCGGCGGTCTATACCGACGTCTGGTCCAGCATGGGGCAGGAGGCCGAGCGCGAAAAGCGGCTCAAGGTTTTTGCTCCCTACCAGGTGAACGCGAAGCTCCTCAAGCACGCCCCGCGCGACGCCTACTTCATGCACGATCTGCCGGCGCGCCGCGGCGAAGAGGTGACCGACGAGGTGATCGACGGCCCGCGGAGTATCGTGCTGCGGCAGGCGGCCAACCGAATGCACGCCCAGAAGGGCCTGTTGGTGTGGCTCCTGGGCGCGAAGCCTGCGGCCATGTCAAAGCAATGACGGGCGGGCGTCGCGTCGAAGTGCTTTCCGTTCGTGTCCGAAACCCCAAGCGAGAGCCTCCCATGATCCGCGGCGTTCACACGATGTTCTACTCTTCCCAGGCCGACGCGCTCCGCGCTTTCCTCCGCGACAAGCTCGGTTTTCACGCCACCGACGTCGGCGACGGCTGGCTGATCTTCGACCTGCCGGAGGCCGATATGGGCTGCCACCCGGCCGACACGCCCGATTCGGCCCCCTCCGGCACGCACAACATCTCGTTCTATTGCGACGACATCCAAAAGACGGTGGCCGAACTGAAGTCGCGGGGCGTGGAGTTCACGGCCGAGATCGCGGACCACGGCTATGGATTTGTGACCTTCTTCAAGGTGCCGGGCAATTTTGAGGTGCAGCTTTACCAGCCCAAGTACGAGAAGAAGCCCTCGAAATGAACGCTGGCTCCACCGTTCCACGACGAGTGGCCGCAAGAATGAGAAAGAAGAGACTTCCCAAGACGGATTCGATCGAAGCGTTGGCCCGCTTCTGGGACACGCACGATCTCACCGACTTCGAGGATGAACTCGAAGAGGTGTCCGAGCGCGTCTTTGAACGCGACACGGTTGTAGAAGTTCGCCTGCCGACCAAAGATGCGAAAGCGGTGAAGCGAATGGCGAAGTCCAAGGGCGTCGACTCACCCGATCTCATTCGCCAGTGGGTCCTGGAGAAAGTCAAAACACCGTAGATCTTACATCTCTCCGAATCACGCCCGGCCCAGGACGTACCGGTGCGGGTCGACCTCCGTGCGCAGGATCTCAAGCTGCTCCGCCGTCGGCGGCAGCGTCGTCGACAGGGGCTCGCGCGCCAGTAGTTCAAATCCTGTCTTCGCCTGCACGTCGGCCAGCGTCACGCCCGGGTGCAGGCTCTCGACCTGCATCCGCTTCGTCTCGTCGTCGTAGCCCAACACCGCCAGGTCGGTGATGACCTTGTAAGGCCCGGTGCCCTCGGGCAGCCCGGCCGCCTCCCGCGCGCCCGGCCCGGTGAGGTAGCCCGGCGTGGTGATGAAATCGACTTTTTCGACGAAGCGCCGGGGGTCGTGCTGCGTCATGACCATGATCCGCCAGCAGAGGGAGCCCAGGTCGTTGGCGCCGCCGCTGCCGGGCAGGCGGACCTTGGGCTTCTCGTACGTGCCGCCGATCAAGGTCGAGTTCAGGTTGCCGTAGCGGTCGATCTGCGCCCCGCCCAGGAACGTGTAGTCGATCACCCCGCGCTGGCAGGTGGCCATGATGTCGGCCATGCTGGTGGCCATCACGGCCCGGTAGAACGTGCGCGAGTCGCCCACGGAAATGGGCATGCGGGGGAGCTGCGGCCCGACGCCGCCGGCCTCGAAGAAGAGCGTCATCCGCTGGGTCGTGGTCCGTTGGGCGAGCATGGCGGCCGCGCAGGGAGCGCCCGTTCCGACCACGACCGTGGAGCCGTCCTCCAGCAGGCCGGCCGCGGCGCAGATCATCAGTTCAATGGGCGTGAAGCTCGACATCGCGATCCTCGGATTGTGCGGGCCGCGGGCAGCGATTTTTCCCGTTCTGGCCCGATTTTCACCCCGGTTTCTCTTGACGCCTGCAATTCGCGACCTAGATTTCCTTTGGTTCCTTTTGCCGGCCGACGAGCGTGGCCGGTGTATGTTTCGCGGCCGGCGGTTTTCCCGCGCGAGTTAATAGCGCACCGTCGGTCCGGCATTTTCTCCTGTCTTTCGTTCCGCGTCCAATCGTTTCGTGCTCGTTTTGTTGGCGTTGCGAGGGGGAAGGTCCATGGAATTGATTGCGCTGCAGGAGCCCGATCTGGAGACCGTGCCGCCGCCCGAAGTCGAAGTCGACGCCGCGCTGCGGTCGCAAATCTGGGGCGTCTTGGGGCTCATGTACCCCTACGACGTCCTGGAGCGGCGCAGCCAGGACCGCTTCGCCTATCCCAAGCTCTTGCGAATCACGCCGGTCTCCGGCGACGGTTCGCAGGCCGTCGAGCCCACGTTCGTCGTGGCCGGCAAGCATCTTTCCGAGCGCGGCCTGGGGTTCTTTCACCCCGGACCCTTGCCGCACCGCTCGGTGGTCGTGTCGCTGGAGCGTCCCGGCGGCCAGTGGGTGCACCTGCTTTTGAACCTGAAGTGGTGCCGCTTTGTGAGTCACGGCTGGTACGAGAGCGGCGGCTGGTTCGTCCGCTCCGTGCCAGCGCCCGGCGAAGGCTGACCGCGCATGGGCGTCGTTGGCTGGGGGTCTCGCGGAGCGAGCCCCCAGCCGCTAGGGTGGCGATCGACGCGCGCAGGCCCAACGACACGGTCTTGCTCCGCCCACGCTACAAGCGGTGATTCGCATCGCATTGGGCGACGGCGGCGGCGCCGGAGGCGCCGCCGCCCGGGGCAGTAGCCGTCTCGCTCCGCGAGACGAAGCTCTTCACCCCAAGCGTGCCGATTACTCCATGTGATCGTCCAGCGGCGGACGCCACAACGATTGTCTCGGGAAGATCGCGGCGGCAAACTCCATCGCCGCCCGCGTCGAAAACCGCAGCCGGCCCGCCTCGACGGCCTTGTCGATGGGCAGGCTTCCCACGAGCAGCCGCGACAGGTCGGCCCGGCTCAATCGCACGTAGCTGCGGCCGAGCTTTCCCGCGACGACCTTGGCGCGTCCCCGCGCGATCGAGAGGCCCGCCCGCTCGTCCTCGACTGCAAAACCCAATTCGACGCGCGACGGCAAGCCCGCTTCCCGAGCGCGCCCCGCCAGCACCGGGCCGAGCCGCGACAGCAGCCGCCATGGCCGCAGGACCTTGATCAGCACGGCGTCGCCCGGCGCCTGGTGCGGCGAATGCGCGGACCGGCCCTCGCCCATCAGCGGGCGAAGCGGGTCGTCGGGCCGGGCGTGCAGGCGAATGGCCGGGTAGTCGCGCTCGATGGCCTCGCCGCAGATGCGCGTCAAAAGCTGCCGCGCCACGGCCGCGTGATCGGCAATCACCTCCAGGATCGTCGCCCCGCGGAGCACGGCGTAGCCGTCAATGCGCGTCTCGGCCTCGGCGAAATCCAGCCGCGGGGGGCCGTCGATGGCCACGTATACGTGGTCGAACGCCTGCCGATTCAAGAGCCACTGCCAGAAGGCCTCGCTGCGGCGATACATGCCCACCACGTTTTTGCAGTTCCGCTCGTAGAGACTCACGAGCGCTGGCAGCTCCACCCGCCGCCAGGGCCGGATCGTGCGCGTCTGCGGCGCCGGCGGCAGGTGCGCTAGCCGCGCCAGGACCTCGCGCGTCCGGGATTCCCAGGGCGTCGCCAGGCCGCACATCCCCCAGCCCGCGCCGGCAAACAGCCGCGACGGCCGGCCGCGGGCGAAGGCGATTTCCGCCCCGTCGGCGGCCATCTCCGTTTCCGCCCGCCGCAAGAGTTGCCGCCCCAGCCCCTGGCCGCGGAGCGGCGCCGCCACGGCCATCCACGACAGCTCAGCCGCGGGGACGGGCACGCCGGAGACGTGGGTCTCGCGCGGCGACAGCAGGGCATGGCCGGCGATGTTTCCCTCACGCGTCAACACCAGGCGCTGTGACGGCTCGTAGAACGGGTCCTCGAGCGAGGCCGTGAAGGCCTCGACCGACGGGCCTTCGAACACTTCCGCCAGGAACAGATGCACCGCGTGGTGCTCGGCGGCGTCGGCCGGGCGAACGAGACACTCGACCGGCGCGGGCGAACGGTGCCGGGAGGCCGAGGGAGGGGGGCGGGTCTTGCGCGACAGGATTCTGCGCGACGAACTCTTGTGCGACGGGGTCTTTTGCGATGGGGGCCGAACCTTGGCCAGGCTCCGGGACGGGAGCGCGCTTCTCATGTCGACTCCTTTCAGCTAGCCTCATCCGTAGGACTAGCGAACTCCGACGAGTAGCCTAAACGTTCGCCGGCAGCTTTTCCAGCAAAAAATCGCGCAAAATCTTTTCCGGAAAGAGGCAGAAGCTGTATTCGCGGCTGGCCAGCAGGGTCTCGTTGCGTTGGCGGCGCGCAGCGGTCTCGCGCTGGCCTTCCAGCAGGGCACGCCTGGCGGCGATGTGCGCTCCCAGCCGCTCGTTGAGGCTGCGGATCGCCAGGAACCGCCGGCGATAGTTCTCGGCCGTCAGGACCGTCGCGATCCAGCGCTTCTTTTCCGCCGCCAGCTCCCGCGCTTCGTCCGATGGGGCCGCACCCGTCCTTTCGCTCAGGAATCGCTCCGGCTGCCACGTCAGGCGGCGCAATTCGGCGTCGATTTCGCGGACGGACGGAACCGCCTCTTCTCGATTTCGCTCGATCGGCAGGTGAAGCGTAGCCGTGAGGGTGAGAAACGGCGGCGGGTGCACCCCCAAGAGCCGGCACGCGATTACGTCCGTGAGCCGGTCGTACGTGGCCCCGCCGATGCCGTGCAAAAACAGGTCCGACAGCACCAGCCGGGCAAAGAGCGTCGTGAACAGCGCCCGCGTGCGGATGCGAGCGCCGCTGGCGGCGACGTCGCGGAGCGCTTCGACGGCGCACGGCCCATTCTTGTCGGACGTCATCGGCAGCCGCGCAGAGAACTGCCGACGGTCGCTGACAACGATCTCGCGGGCGCCGTGCCGCGCGAAGAGCCGCCTCCTGCGAGGATCGCCGCTCGTCCACACCCACAGCGGCGCTTCGAGCCACTCTCCTTCCCGCGACAAGTCCGGTACCGGGTGCGTCGCGCTCCGCAGGCCGTGCAGCCGGCGGTATTCCGCCAGCGATTCATTGTGAGTCGTCCAAAGTTCCGGCAAATGGGCCAAGAGATGGCACACGAACCAGC
>JACOUI010000167.1 GCA_016177915.1 Planctomycetia bacterium | reverse complement strand
GGCGCTTCATCGAGTCCGCCTCCTGGGAAGACAACAGAAGTTGGGTGGGAAGAGTTTTGTCAGGCGCAGCTACTATAGCGTTCCGGCGGCGCAATGCCACGGTTTTTGTTTTTGTAGCCCTCACGCTCCCGCGTGAGGAGGCGCGCGGGAGTTCTCGGTTGTGCTGCAGGACATCACGACGAATCGCCAACAGTGTCATCGGGTTTCGCGCGCGCACGCTCAATTGTCGGCAACTCAGTACGCGCGGAAGCGCCGCCTCACGCGGAGCGTGAGGGCTACTTTCGTAGGAGCGCGACGGCTCCGATTACGGCTCGAAGACCAGCGTGCCGAAGTTGCGGTAGTCGTGGAAGGAGCGGCCGACGCGGCTCCAGTCCCAACCCGTCGCCCGGCCGTCGTCGTAGTCGACGCGATAGAAGTTCGCCCGCCAGCGCGTGCCCGGCGACGGCACGGCGTTGCCCAGCGGGCGGAGCAGCTCGTAAGGGATGAAGGCTTCCGCGGTCCAACCGGTCACGCTCGCGCCGGGGCTTTTCTCGCCGCCGGCCGCGGCGGTCGCCCGGCGCGTCTTTCGGGAGGCGTCGTCGTCGTGGTAGGGCCGCCAGCGCAGCAGCTTGCCGTCGGCATTGGCAACCTGGATCGCCAGCTCCGCGGCCAGCGGCGAGATTTCGTACTCGAAATAGGCCGGCTGCGACTCGTCGGGCCAGACGAACAGCTCGCAGACGTCCTCCTTCCACAGCTCTTCGAAGTCCTTGGTGAACGCGGCCGTCAGTTTGCGGTCGGTCCCGTGAAACAGGACGTAGAGGCCGGTTTTGGAATAGAGCAGCTTGAACCTGGCGTCGTAGGGCAGGCCGTCGCCGCGGGGCGACAGAGCCTCCCAGTCGGTTTGGGTCCAGACCGCGGCCGAGCCGTCGCCGGAGAGCTCGAAGTCGTCGGTCGGGCGGACGCGGAGCACCTTGGCGGCGGCGGGCGCTTCGGCCACGTCGAGCCCGAAGAGCCGGGCCGCGTTGCGATAATAGACTTTTTCCAGGACGTCGCGCGGCAGGTAGATGCCGTAGATGTTCCAGAAGCCCTGGCGGTGGTGGCTGGCCGAGCAGTCGAAATACTCATCGTCGGTCTCGAGGAAGCGGTAGTAGATGCGGAAGGCCTCGCGGCGAGGCGTGGTGTCGGTGCCGAACATGATCCGGTCGGCGTATTTCAGGAAAAACCGGCGCGTCGCGTAGGGCTGCCGGCCCAGTTCCGAGATGCGGGCGTCGATGTCCACGTACATGTTGGGGTACTTGTCGAGGTTCTTGGCCACGGACTCCAGGTCCTCGGCGTTGTTGCCGAAGTGCGTGTTGACGAACGTGGTGTGGGGGTGCTTCTCGATCGCGCGGTGCAGTTGCGCCAGGATTTCCTCGCGCTTCGGGAACTTCGGGCCGTAGAAGAGCCAGCCAGGGTTGGCGTTCAGCTCGTGCCAGCGCTCGTTGAAGCGATCCAACGGCGTAAAAAACGCGGCCGGGTCGGAGACGTGGATCACGACGGGCTTTTTGTGCTTGGCGCAGGTTTCCCAGACCGGGTCGAGCTTGGGGTCGTCGATCGGCATCAGCGTGCCGTCTGTGTAGCGGTAGGAGAGGCCCAACGACTTGTGGATTTTCAGCCCCCGTGCTCCGGCCTGAAAACTCTCCTCCAGGCGCTTGGCCTCGCGCACGCCCCAGTCGGGTTCGTCCAACCCGTCGAAGTTGAGCAGCGCGAAGGTGAGAAAGCGGCCGGGATAGGCCCGGTCGAGGGCGGCGACGGTCTCCTTGAGCCGGTCGCCGAAACCGCCGTCGAGGTTGACGACGGTCCGCACGCCGGCCTCGTCCATCTCGGTGAGGTAGCGATTCACGCGCTCTTCGGTCAGGAACTGCTTGCCGCCGCCCAGATGGTTGTGGATGTCGATGACGGGGAACATCGGTTTTTCCAAAACGCGGGCGCGGGCGACCAGCATCGAGCGCGGCTCCCAGTCGCGGAGCTTCAGCTCGCGGATGTCGTCCGGCGCTTGGGCGCCGGCGGGAAGGGCCAGCGCGAGCGTGACGCAGTAACCGAAGGCGAGACGGGCGGGCGATGACATGGGAGCGCTCCGAGTTGAGGCGCAGGGTGCGGCGTCGCAAAAGTTCGCCACGCGAGGCGGTTGCGGGGCGATCGGACAATCGATGATAGCCCCGAGAAGGGGCGGCAACCACTCGCCGCCCCGGCGTCACCGGCTGGATGGGCCGGGTTCAAGACTGGCCGTGGCCGTCGACGTGCATGTTCCCCTTGCGGAAGGCGTCGGCCATGGCGACGGGGACGTCGGCCTCGGCCAGCACGACCTGCGCGCGGTTTTGCGCCACGCGGGCCTTCATTTCCTGTTCGAAAGCCAGGGCCTGCGCCCGCCGCTCCTCGGCCTTGGCGCGGGCGACGCGGACGTCGGCCTCGGCCTGGTCGGCCCGCAGCCGGGCGCCGATATTCTCCCCCACGTCGATGTCGGCGATGTCGATGGAAACGATCTGAAAGGCGGTCTGCGCGTCCAGGCCGCGCCGCAGCACGGCCTTGGAAATCAGCTCGGGCGACTCCATCACTTCCAGGTGCGTTTGCGCCGAGCCGATGGAAGTGATGATGCCTTCGCCGACGCGGGCGATGACGGTCTCCTCGGTCGCGCCGCCGATCAACTGCCCGAGGTTCGTGCGCACGGTCACGCGGGCGCGGACCTTGAGCTCCACGCCGTTCTTGGCGATGGCCGAGAGGAGGGCGGCGCCGGAACGCCGGGGATCGGGGCAGTCGATGACCTTGGGATGCACGCTGGTTTGGACGGCGTCGACGACGTCGCGGCCGGCCAGGTCGATCGCCGCCGCGCGGTCGAAGTCCAGGTCGATGTCGGCCCGCTGCGCGGCGATGATCGCCCGCACCACCGACAGCACGCTGCCGCCGGCCAGGTAGTGGGCCTCGAGGCGGCGAGTGGTGACGCCGGGGATGCCGGCCTGCATGGCCATCACCTTGCCCTCGACGATGAGCTGCGCATTGACCTGCCGCAGGCTCATGCCGATCAGGCTCATCAGGCTGACCTGTGCATTGGACATGTAGGCCCGAAACCAGAGCGCCCCGTATTTCGCCACGACAATCAGGGCGATGAGGACGAAGATGACGGCGATCGCGCCGCCGACGATCGGCCAGATATAGTCGACGATCGCGGCGACTTGCGGCAGGAAGCGGAATTCCATGGCATGGCACCTTGTCACGGCCCGAAGCGGCTGGGAAACGGTTTCGACGTGGGCCACGTTAGCATAACGCACAACGCGACGGGAGAATAGCAGTCTCGAAAAGTCGACGGGGGAGCCTCGTGGCGACGGTACGGCGGATTGTCATTCCGGGCGGGCAGGGGTTTTTCGGCCGCGCGGCCGCCGACCGCCTGCGCCGGATGGGGCACGCGCCGCTGGTTGCGTCGCGCCGCGCGGGCGCCGACCTGGTCCTGGACGCCGAAGACCCCGCTTCGCTGCGCGCGGCGCTCCGGCCGGGCGACGTGATTCTCGACGCGGCCGGCCCCTTTCAGCGGCGCTCGACGGCGCTCGTCGAGGCCGCGATCGATCGGCGGTGCGACGTGGTGGACCTGGCCGACGGCCTGCACTACGTCGACCAAAGCGTTGGGCGTGGAATGAAGATCGACGACTTCGCTCCGCGGCTCAGCTTCTTTTTTAACTCGCACAACGACATTTTCGAAGAGGTCGCCAAGTACCGCGCCGCCCGCGCGATCTGGGCAGACGCCATGCGGAATCGGTACGCGGCGAAGGACGAGGCGTCGTGGAAACTGCGCTGCCATGC
>JACOUI010000166.1 GCA_016177915.1 Planctomycetia bacterium | reverse complement strand
GACATCCAGCGGCTCCGAGACCGGGACCTTGACCACGTTCGCCACGAAGCGGACGCCCTCGTGCCACGCCTTGAGCATGTCGCCGGCCCCGAGCCAGGTGACGCGGCGCTGGCCGTCCATGCAGACATTCACGATGAAGTCGCAGCCGGCCATGAGCGCGATGCGCGTGTTCTCCTCGTGGACGGGGTTGCCTTCGAGGATGCCGCAGTCGGCCCGGGGATGCTCCAAAAAGTCCGGCCCGTGCCAGACCTTGATCGTCTCCAGCGCGGCCAGTCCGGGGCAGATGACCTTTCGCCCGCCGGAAAACCCGGCCATGAGGTGCGGCTCGATCAGGCCGGTGGTGATCTTCAGGTCGGCCTCGACGTAGCGCGAGTCGATCCAGATGGGGACGCCGCGCGGGCTTTGGCCGAGGAAGGTGTGCTCGCAGAGGACCTTGCCGTGGTGGTTTTCGACGCGGTAGCGGGAGGCGATCTCCTGGCCCAGCATTTCAACGAGCTCGGCGCCTTCGTTGGGGCGGTGCAGGCCGGTGGCGACGAGGATCGTGATCTTGTCGCGCGGGATGCCGCTTTGCTCGAGGGTCGCCAGGAGCGGCGTCAGAATGAGCCGGTTGGGGACGGGGCGCGTGATGTCGCAGACGACCACGCAGGCGTCCCGGCGCCCGCGGGCGAGTTCGGAGAGCGGCGGCGTGCCGGTCGGCCGGGCCAGGACCGCGCGCACGGCGCCCGCGGGATCGGCCAGCGGCGGCGCGGACTTATAGGACAGGCTGCGCACCAGGTGCCGGTCCGGCAGCTCGACGACGAGACCGGTCTTGCCGTATTCCAGCTTGACGCGCATCGGCACAGAGGGGAGGGGATGGGACGCCCGTCGCCGGACGAGGGCGCGGGAGCCGGGCTATTTTTTCTTCTTCTTTTCCTTGTCCTTCTTCTTGGTTTCGGCGGCCTTCTTGGTGTCGGGGGCGGCCGCGGCCGGGGCGGCCGGTGCAGCGGCTGCGCCTTCAGCGCCCGCCTCACCGGCGACGACGGCCTCTTCCTCTTTGGCCTTCTTCTTCTTTTTCATCGTCAGCCGGTGGACCCGGACCTTCGGGAGGCCCATGGGGGAGTCCCCCTCCTTCCACCGATCGACGGTCTTGAGCCGCTCGATGCGTTCCGCCCGGCTGAGCACGCTGCGATTGCGCACCAGCCCCAGGCGCGACCGCAGGCTTTTATCGATGGTCATGTGCCGCACTCCACATTTGTTCTGGCAAAGTGGGAGTATACGGATCGTGGCACGGACGGGCAAGGCGGGGCGTCGGCGGCCGTGCCGTCGTGGGCGTTCTCTCGCCGCGGCGGAAACGCCAGCCTCAATCGACGTACACGAACTCGTTCAGGTTGAAGACGAGCAGGCAGAACGACGCCAGGGCCTGCCGGTAGGCCTCGTCGCCAGTGGGCGGGGTTTTGCGTCCGTCCGCACGGTCCCGCTCGTCGGCGGCTTCATACTGTCGCTCCAAATAGGCCAGGCTGAGGCGGGCCTCCTCGGGAGTCGGCGGGCGGCCCAAAGCCAGGCGGAACGCGCGTGCGACGTGCGCGGCGCGGTCGTTTCCCGACGCCGTTTCGCGCCGCAACCGCTCAGCCATTTCGCCGGCGTGCTTTTCGATGAAGGGGTTGTTGAGCAGCACCAGGGCCTGCGGGGCGATGGTGGTCGTCGCGCGCGAGGGGGCCGGCTTGTCGGCGTTCGGGCCGTCGAACGTCTCCAAAAACGGCACGCCCAGCGTCCGCTTGGCGAAAATGTAGACGCTCCGCCGCGACTGCTCGGCCTCGCTCGATTGGTCCCAGCCGTGGCCGGGCTTGGACTGCGTGGCGAGCACCTCCGGCGGCTGGTCCGGGAAAAAGCCGCGCCCGCCCAGCTCCAAGTTGAGCCGGCCGGAGACCGACAGCACGGCGTCGCGGATCGCCTCCGCCTGGAGGCGGCGGATGTTCTGCCGCCAGAGGAGCGTATTGTCGGGATCGGCGGCGACGGCCTTTTCGCTCTTGACGCGCGACGACTGCCGGTACGCCGACGAGAGCATCATCAGCTTGTGCGTGCGTTTGAGCCGCCAGCCGCCTTCGATCAGCTCGCAGGCCAGCCAGTCGAGAAGCTCTTGGTGCGAGGGGGGCGAGCCGGCCCGGCCGAAGTCGCTCGGCGTGGCCACGATCGCCCGGCCGAAATGATGCTGCCAGAGGCGGTTCACAATCACGCGGGCGGTGAGCGGGTTGTGCGGGCTGGCGATCCACTCGGCCAGCTCGCGGCGGCGCGTGTGGGGCGAAAACGTGGGATCGGTCCGCGGCGGCTCGTCCGCGAGCGAGCCGAGGACTTCGAGAAAGGCCGGTTGGACTTCCTTGCTTGGCGCTGCGTGGTTGCCGCGCACGAGGATGCGCGTGGCGGGAGTTTCGCCCGGCCGGTTGCGGACCGCCAGCGTCTTGCCCGCGCCGGAGGGCAGCGGCGCAAAAATCGCGTCGGCGTTTTGCTCCCAGTGCGTGGCGCTTTTGTCCTTGCCGTAAGGGGCGATGCCGCGGAAATAGGACAGCAACTGGTAGTAGTTCTCCTGCGAGATCGGCTCGAACTTGTGGTCGTGGCAGCGGGCGCAGCCGACGGTGAGGCCCAGGAACGCTTCGCCCGACGTCCGTAGGACGTCGTCCAGCTCGTCGTACTGGGCGGCGGGTTTTTCGTCCGGCTCGTCGTCCCAGACGCCGATGCGGAAAAAGCCCGTGGCGTCGATCGAGTCGTCGGTCGGCCCGTCCAGCTCGTCGCCGGCGAGCTGCTCCACGATGAACTGGTCGTAGGGCTTGTCGTCGTTGAGCGAGCGGATGACGTAATCGCGGTAGCGCCAGGCCAGCGGCTTTTCGTCGTCGCGCTCGTAGCCGTTGGTCTGGGCGAACCGCACGAGGTCGAGCCAGTGCCTTCCCCACCGCTCGCCGTATTGCGGCATGGCCAGCAGCCGGTCCAGCAGGCGTTCATAAGCCCCGGGCGAATCGTCGGCGGCGAAGACCTCGACCTCCTCCGGCGGAGGCGGCAGGCCCACCAGGTCGAACCACGCCCGGCGGCAGAGCTCGCGCCGCTCGGCCGGCGGGCTGGGCGAAAGGCCGCGCTCGTCGAGCTTCGCCAGGATGAAGTTGTCGATTGTGTTGGCGGGCCAGGCGGCGTCGCCGACTTCCGGAATTGCCGGACGACGTAAGGGCTGGAACGACCAGTGCGCCAGATCGTCGTCGGTGATCTCAAACGCGCCGCGCCGCGGACCCTTGGGGCTCGGCTTCGCTTCTCTTCCCCCCCTTCCGAAGGGCGGGCCCGGGGGGGTCGAATTGGGCCAAGGCGCGCCGAGCCTGACCCACTCGGTCAGGATTTCCACTTCGCCCGGCTTCAACCGCCCGTCCTTGGGCATTTCCAGGCCGCGAAAGTTGATCGCGTCGACGAGCAAGCTCTCGTCCGGCTTGCCGGGGACGACGGCCGGCCCGGATTCGCCGCCGGCCAGCGCCCGCTCGCGAGAATCGAGCCGCAAGCCGCCCTTCTGCTTCTCCGGCCCGTGGCACTTGAAGCAGCGACCGGCCAAGAGCGGGCGGACTTTGGATTCGAAAAACTGGACCTGCTCTGGCGAGGGTTCGTTGTCGCTGGCGTGAAGCGCGCAGATTGAGGCTGCGGCAAACGCGAGCGCAACAGCAGTGGGGAATCGAGCCATGCGCGGAGGGATTGGCGGCGAGACGCTCTTAACGCGCACTATCTTACCAGCGGAACCTGGTCTTCGCCGAAGAATCTTCTACGGCACATCGACGACGTAGCTCCAGCCGCAATAGGCACAACGCGCTTCGTGTTCGCGGACCGCGTTCCCGCACGTCGGGCAGGCGAACGCGCCCGTCGAGCTGCAGTCGCTCGAGAGCGCCTCCCATCGCGGGACAAGGCTGGCGTCATTGAGCAGCGACTGCGTCACCCTTGCAAGTTCCGTTCGCGCGTGCCCCATCTCGCGCCCGAGTCGATCGGCCTCTTGGGAATTCGACGAGATGAGGGCCTCGAGGAAACGGTCGCGAATTCGGATGACGCGGCGAGCGAGTTCGCGGACACGTGGATGATCCGGATAGGGCTGCTCAGGTGACATCGTGCTCGCTAGAGTCATGTCCGGACCCTCATTACGGCAGCGCCCTGACCTCGACAGCGCCCCCGTCGATCACATCCATTCGCAGAGAATGTCGGTGCAACAGATTCATGCCCACGAGCGGCTGAGCGTTGACGGCCTCCACTTCGATCGATCGCCTCCGCCCGTCCCATTCGATCGTCGCCGAATACACCTCAAACATTTCCGTGGTGCCGTCGGCGAGGATCCCCTGCTCTCGTCCGAGCCACGACAATCCAAAGGCGGCAATGACCGGCGCCGGCAGCGTTAAGTCGCCGCTGAATCCCGTGTCGACGACGGCATCAACACGATGTCGGCGTCCGTCCGGCGCCACAACGGTCACTCGAAGGACGGCTTCGCGGTCCGCGTTGACGACGCCCGAGATCATTCGCTTGGCACCGTCTTGCCCATTCCGAAACGATGAACGCCCCGATGACCGATGCGAACGAACCAAATCTGCGCGTCGGGACAACGCGCCAGGAGCCGCTCGGCGGCAACCAGCGTTTGGTCGGCGACCTCATACTCGCCGGTTTCCACGTCGATCGCCACAATCTTCCCGTGATTGCCCGGCTCGACTGCCGCACGGATCTGTTGCTCGTAGAGTTGCGTACCGCGACGAGCATGCTCTTCTTTACTCAAGCGAGGCTGCCGCACGGTCATGTTATCCCCCTTTTGTCACAGCAGAGACGCGCACGTTTATTGTACGTTGCGGCGTCCGCCGTGTCAGCAGACACGATCGATGCGGCGGCGCTAACGCGTTGCCACGAGCGTCGGCGACGGCACTTTCTTCCGCAAAAACTCCACCAGGTTCGCCACGTCGTCCGTCCCCACGCGTAGCGTCTTGTTCCCCAGCGACAGCCTCACGCAGTCGCAGCCCCAGAGGTTGAAGATCCAGCCGCGGCCGGAAAGTGGTGGATGCCCCAGCCGTCGAGCAGCGTCGATCGACCCGGCGAAACGGCGGTGATCGACGAATATGCGATCCGCTTGACGAAGAGCGGCAGCGGCCCGTACCGCACCGCGAGAAAGTCCCCCTCGTCCTGCACGGTCAGCGACCCGAAGCACAGGCCCAGCACGAACATGACGGCCGACGTGACCGCGAGGATGAGGGCCACGGGCCAGGCGTCGCCGCGGGCGAACCAGGCCGACGCGCGGCAATCACGCCGAAGGCGTGCAAGAGCAGGTGCAGCGGCGCTCTTTGCGTGTGGAGGTAATTCACGTCGGCCTCGCCGCCGCCGATGGCGCTCATTCCAGTCTGGAGGGGTCGACCTTTTCGTTTCCACCGACGGTGATCAGGGCCTTGAGCGTTTCCTGGCTGATCCCCTTGCCGATCTCGCGCACGACGCCGTCGGCGAAGAGCGCCAGGAACGCCGGTTGCTTCGCCAGGCCCAGCTCCGCCGCCGCCAGCTCCGGAGAGAACTCGACGTCGGCCGGCCGCGTCCATTCGACCGCCTTCTCCTCCGGCACCGTCACGACGAGGACCGTCTGCGACGCGCCGTCCTTGAAATCGGCCGCGCGCGTTCCCTGCTCGCCGGCCCAGGCGGTTTCGGGTCCCACGACGGCCAGCGTGTTGGCCCTCCCCGTTTCGGCCGGAATGCCGCAGGCGAAGACCGCCGGCGCCTTCGCCAGGAACTGCCGGTTGTGCTCGCTGTCCCAAGGCTCGTCCTTCTTGAAGTCCTTGTAGATTTCCGCGCCTTCCTCAAAGTACGGCAGCAGCTCCACCCGCCAACTGTAGAGCGGCTTGCCGTCGGCGCTGCGCACCACGGCCGGCGGGAAGCGTCCGTGGGTCGCGGCGTAGGTGCTCAGCGCAATGCCGATCTGCCGCACGTGGTTCGCCTGCTGCGCTTTGGCGGCGGACTCTTTGGCCCTGGCGACCAGCGCAGGCTGGAGCTCCTTCAGCCGGCCGACCAGGTCGACCGGCGCCCGCAGCGACACCACGACGTTCTCGTTCTGGGCCTCGATCTTCAGTCCGTCCTTCAATTCGCCGGCCAGCGCCACCAGGTCCTCGACGGCGTCCTGCCGCAGGCCGCCGGACAGCGACGTCCGCAGGCCCTCGGCCGTCACAAGCTGCGACACCGCCCGCCACACCGTCTGCAGCCGCTGCGCGGTCGTCTCGGCCGCCTCCGGGCTTGTGGCCTGCATCGTGGTCGTCAGCAGGCGCTCGCTGGACAGGTCGATCCGGACCGCGAGCGTTTCCGCGGGACGCAAAAGTTCGATGATCGGGTAGGCTTGCTGCTGGACCCCGGGTCCCAGGATCGCGCCGGCGCCGAAAAAGAAGTCGCGGACCTTGTCGGCCAGGAGCAGGCAGGCGACGTCGGCGTCGATGTCGAAGGTTTTCAGCGCCTCGCGCAGCGGGTGCGGCTCGCCCAGGTCGCGAAGCATCGCCTCGACCGCCGGCGGCTGGCCGAACAGCAGCGTTTTCTCGTCGGCGAAACAGGCGGCGCCAGTGTCGTCGTCGAACCGCCAGACTTTCCGGCCGAAGTAGTCCACTTCCTCGCCGCGCTTCCTCCGCAAAAGGGCGGCGATCGCCGCCGGGTCGTAGGGCCGGTTGAAGCGCAGGATCGCGCCGAACGAGTACGGCGCGGGCTGCAACCCCGGCACGAACACCAGGCCCACCGTCACCTGCTCGAGCGTGTCGCGCACGCGCTTCAGGTCGACCTCGATCTCCTTGCCGGCATCGGCCAGGAAAGCGTCGAGCGACGCGCCGGGCTGGATTTCGCCGGCCGTCTCGGCCGCCAGCCGGAACAGCTCCGACTGCATGATCCGCTGCGGATGAACGACGGCGACGGCGAAAAACTCCTTGGAGATGTACCGGTCGTCCAGCACCTTGGCGTGCGCCTTGCCCGGCGTCTTGGCGGTTGACGGGCGGGGCGGCTTGGGCGACGTAGCAGGCGTGGTCGGCGTCGCCGGACCCACCGGCAGGCTCGGCAGGTTGCGGAGCGGATCGGACCGGGACGGGCCGGACGGCGGGACGTTGCCGACGGGGCCGGCGCCGCCGCCGGAAGTGGAGTTGCTGGCCGAAACGTTCGGCGTGCCGTTGTCGCCGCAGCCGGCAATGAATGGGAGGGCAGATGCGAGGAAGGCCGCAAGGGTGAGCTGAATTCGCATGATGTCCCGTTCTCGTGGCTGGAGTTCCGCGGCCAAAAAAAACCGCGGCCCCACCTCTTCCATGCAACCTACAGCGAGCGTCCGGGCGGCACAAGCCGCCGGTAGTGATACCGTTTGCTACGAAAATCGAAGCTGCCGGGTTTGTCAATTATGCGTCGTGCGGGCCGTATTCGGGGGGCTTTGCCGCCGTCGGCAAGGGCGGCAAAGCTGGCACGGTCCGGCCGGACAGATTGCCCTGTCCCTGGATTTTGCGCCGCCGGGCGCACGCGCGCTGAAAAAAAGCTACAATGTCGTTGAACATTCGCGGCGCGCTTCTTCTTCGCATCAGGACGAACGACCATGTTCGCGCGTGGCTTTTCCGCTCCCAGGCTGCTGTTGTCGGTCATGTTGTTGGGGGCCGCGCTGGCGTCCAGCGCGGCTGCACAGGAGTTTTCCGGCCCGTTTTTCCCCGCGGCCGACGAAGCCTCCGCCGGCGGATCGGTCGCGACGGCCAAGACAGACCACGGGGCGGCCGCCGTCGACGTCTGGCTGATCGACGCCCGCCGCGCCGGCTGCACGCCCCACGGCCCTGCGCCGGAACTCGTCTTCTGGCGCTATGAAAGCGGCAACTGGGCGCCGGCGACCAGCGCGCAGTTCATCGCCGAGTCCAAACCGGACCAGCCGACTTGCTTCTGGGTGCACGGGAACCGCATCAGCACCTGGGAGGCGAATTACGACGGCTGGACGATGCGCCAGCGGCTCAACGAGGCGACGGCCGGCCGCCCGGTGCGGTTCGTCATCTGGTCGTGGCCCAGCGGGCAGATTCGCGGCCAGCTTCGCGACGTGCGCGAGAAGGCGCTTCGCGCCGACGACGGCGCGTATCCGCTGGCCTGGGTCGTCAAACAGCTTCCGCGCGACCATGAAGTCGGACTCGTGGGTTTCAGTTACGGCGCCCGCCTGATTTCGGGCAGCCTGCACATCCTGGGGCAATGGAGCGCGGCGGAAGAGGTGCGGCCAAAAGTCACCGTCACGTCGGCGCAGTCGTCGTCCGCGACGGCGGCCGAGCCGCCGCGACGCCGGGCCGTGCTAATGGCCGCCGCCATGGACGACTACGCCTTCGCCGAGGGCGCGCACAACGGCTTGGCCCTCTCGCAGGTCGAGACCATGTTCGTGTTTGTCAACAACTCGGACCGGGCGCTCAAATGGTATCGCCGGCTGTGGGGCCGCGGCGGGCCGGAGGCCCTCGGCTACGTCGGCGCGTGCGGCCACCTGGGTCCGGACGGGGAGCACCTGCGCGAGTTCGACTGCACGTGCCACATCGGCTCGGAGCACGACTGGCAGTCGTTCGTCTACTCGCCGCTCCTGATGGGCCAGACCGCCTCGGCGCTCTTTCCGGCGAAGTAGCCCTTGGGTGTGCGGCGACTTGTCGCCGCTTCGAACAGCCGCGCCGGGCGCATCGCATCGCCGCTTTGCTGCGCGTAGCCAAACGTGCGCAGTTGTTTGGCGTCGTCGCAGCGGCGCGATACGATGGCTGCTGAACGTCCGCCGCCATCGCCTATGCTCCGCTCGCTTGAAATACTCCCGTGCCTCACGCTCTCCCGCCGGCAATGGCTGAGCTTCAGCCTGCTGTCGGGCCTTGCGACGCTGCGCGGAAAAACGGCCACGGCCGATGACGGGCCAGAGCCCACTCGCCCGCCCGGCTTCGGCCGCGCCAAGTCGGTGATCCTGGTCTTCTGCAACGGCGGCCAGAGCCACATCGACACCTTCGACCCCAAGCCCGACGCGCCCGACCAAATCCGCGGCGAGTTCCGCACGATCGACACGAGCGTGCCGGGCGTGTTCGTCACGGAGCACCTGCCGCGCGTGGCCCGCCTGGCCGACCGCTTCACGATCGTCCGCGGCATGACGCACGACGACCTCGACCACGGCTCGGCCGTCTACCTGTCGCTGACGGGCCGCTTCCACGCCCGCAAGTCGTCCAACCCCCCGCCCAAGCCCGACGACGAGCCGACGCACGGCGCCGTGCTGCACCGGGTGCGGCCGGCCGAGCGGTTTCCCTATTCGGCCGTCTATGTGAACGGCCCGGCGCTCGTGCCCGAGGAGCCGGCGCCGGGGCAGTTTGCGGGCCTCTTGGGTCCGGCGCACGAGCCGTTGATTCTGGGCGACGTGACGGAGGAGCGGGCGGCGGTGCCGGGCCTCGCGCCGCTGCCGGAGCTTTCGGCCCCGCGCGCCGCCAGCCGGCGCGACCTGTTGTCGCAAATCGACGCCCTCGTGCGGCGGGCCGACGGCGACCCGGCGCTGGCGCGTGCCGACGCGGTCTATCGCCAGGCCTTCGAGGTCCTGGCGTCGCCGCAGTGCCGCCGGGCGTTCGATCTGTCGCTGGAGCCGGAGAAGCTCCGCGACCGCTACGGGCGGTATCGGTCGGGGCAGGCTTGCCTCATGGCGCGGCGGCTCGTCGAGGCCGGCGTGCCGCTCGTCACGGTCATGCTGAACCAGGGGAACCGCAGCCAGGACAAGCATCCCGGCGAGATCGATTTCTACGGCTGGGACACGCACAACGACATCTTCCAGGCGCTCCGCGAGCACCTCTTGCCGCGGTTCGACGTCACGTTTTCGGCGCTCTTGGAAGACCTCGACGACCGCGGCCTGCTCGACACGACGCTGGTCATTTGCCTGGGCGAGTTCGGCCGGGCGCCGAAGGTTGCCCTCGAGCCGCGCTTCGCCGGCAGCACGCCGGGCCGCAAGCATTGGGCCAGCGCCTACTCGATCGTGCTGGCCGGCGCGGGCGTGGGCCGCGGCAAGGTGTTCGGCGCGTCCGACAAGATCGGCGCCAACGTGGCCGATTCGCCCGTCGCGCCCGGCGACATTGTGGCCACGATGTTCTCAGCCCTGGGCATCGATCCGGCTGGGCACTACACGGACAACCTCGGCCGGCCCTTCGCCATCGCCACGGGCCGCCCGGTGGCGGGGCTGTATTAGCTGGTCCCAGCAGCGCCGCACTCGTCCGGTGCGCGAACATGGGTTAGAATGACGTTGGAAGCAAGAACGAATGACCTGTGGATCATAACTGGATTGGGAGCAGCGCACAGGATGCCGCGACAACAGGTTCTGAGCTACTTGAGGGCCGAGCCGTTTCGTCCCTTTCGCATTCACATGGCAAGCGGACGCACTTTCGACATTCGGCACCCCGAAATGCTGTGGGTCGGCGGCACCACGATGATTATCTTCACGTACGTCAGCGACAACCCCGACGTGTTCGACCAATGGGACACGGTGTCGCTCATGCTCGTTGAATCGATTTCCTACCTGGAGCCGGCGGTGGCATGAAGTGAGCTTGGGCTCCGACGCCGTCAGCACGCCGTTCGCTTGGTCGTCATCGCACATTCCCTCCGAGCCAGCCCGCTTGTCCACCGCCCTCCCCATCATCGAACCCCGACGCCCGCGCGAAACGAAAGGCACCTACGCCTTCGTCTCCCTCGGCTGCGCAAAAAACCTCATCGACAGCGAGCGCATGCTCGGCCTGTTGCAGCTCGACGGCTACCGTCTCGTTCCCGAGCCGCAAGGGTCCGACTTCGTCATCGTCAACACCTGTGGCTTCATCGAGCGGGCACGCGACGAGTCGCTGGGCGCCATCCGCGAAATGCTCGACCTCAAGCGAAAGGGCCAGACGCGCGGCGTCATCGTCTGCGGCTGCCTGGCCGAACGCGACAAAGAGAAGCTGCTGGAAACCTGCCCCGAGATCGACCACCTCGTGGGCGTTTTCGGCCGCGAACAGGTCACAAAAGTCGCCGACCGGCTGATCGGCGGTCTCGACGAACAGCGGACGGTCTTTCAGCCCGCGCCGATTCATCCGCTCAAGGACACTGGCCGTCTGCGAATCACCCCGCGGCATTTCGCCTACCTGAAGATCTCCGAAGGTTGCGACCGCCTCTGCACCTTCTGCGCCATCCCCAAGATGCGCGGCAAACACTACTCTAAGCCGATCGAGGAGGTTTTGGCCGAGGCCCGCGAGCTGGCCGCCGACGGCGTCCGCGAGCTGAACATCGTCGCGCAAGACACGACCTACTACGGCACGGACCTCTACGGCCGCCCGCGCTTGGCCGAGCTGCTCCGGGAGCTGGAAACGATCGACGGCATCCGCTGGATTCGCCTGCTCTACCTGTACCCGATGTACTTCACCGCCGAGCTGGTGGAAACGATCGCCGGCAGCAAAAAAATCGTCCCCTACCTCGACATCCCCATCCAGCACGTCAATGACACGATGCTGCGGCGAATGCAGCGGCGCGTCACCCGCGCCGAAACGGAGGCCCTGCTGTCCCGCCTCCGCGCCGCCATTCCCAACCTGGTCCTGAGGACGACGCTCATCACCGGCTTCCCCGGTGAGACGGAGGAGCAGTTCGACGAGCTGCTGACGTTCGTCGGCGAGGGGCATTTTCAGCGGATGGGCGTCTTCACCTACTCCTTCGAGCCGGACACGCCCTCGGCCCGTCTGCCCGGCCACCTCGACCAAAAGGTCAAAGACCAGCGCCGCGACCGCCTGATGCAGGCACAGCAAGCGGTGGCCTTCGACTGGAGCGCCAGTCAGGTCGGCCGGCGGGCCGAAGTGCTCATCGACCAGCCCGTTCCAGGCCACCGCGACGCCGGCCAGCGCGACGCCTGGATCGGCCGCACCGCCGCCGACGCCCCCGACATCGACGGCGTTGTTTACGTGACGGGCAAAAAACTTGCCGCCGGGCAGTTTGTCCCGTGCGAAATCGTCGCCTACCGGGAGTATGACCTCGTCGCCGCGCCCGTGGGAAAGCCCACGTAAATCGTTGACTTCGGGTGCAGGAGGTGCTTCACTGAAGGCGCCATTTCATGGCTGCGAGGGGGTAGTTTGTCGATGTCACGCAGCCGGAACGTCCCGAAGGACGGGCCAGCATGAGCAGTCGGCTCGACGATCCGGCCGTCTATCGCGGCGAGCACGTGCGTTTGCGGCGGCCCGTGGCCGTGAAGTTCCTTCCCGCCGACGCGGTTCGCAGCCCCACGGCCCAAGCGCGTTTTGAGCGCGAAATCGAGGCGGTTGGTCGGCTCGATCATCCCAACATCGTGCGGGCCTACGACGCCGGCCAGGAGAACGGTTCGTACTACCTGGTGATGGAGCTGGTCGACGGCGCCGATTTGGCCGAGATCGTGCGGCGCAGCGGTCCGCTCGGCGTCGCGGATTCCTGCGAGATCATCCGCCAGGCCGCCCTGGGACTCGCCCATGCGAGCGAACATCATCTTGTCCATCGCGACGTCAAGCCCTCGAACCTGTTGCTTTCGCGCGACGGCACGGTGAAGGTCTCCGATCTGGGGCTGGCCATGCTCCGGCGCACGGATGAGCAAGGAAACGAAGAATCGGCGTTGACGGGTCGCGGCCAGATTGTCGGCACCGCGGATTACATGGCGCCGGAGCAGGCCCTCGACACGCGCTCGGCCGACAGCCGGGCCGACATTTACAGCCTGGGCTGCACGCTCTTTGCGCTGCTCACCGGGTCGCCCCCCTACGCAGGTCCGGAAAACGACACCGCGCTCAAGAAGATTCTGGCCCATCGCACGCTGCCGGCGCCGTCGATCCATGACTCTCGGCCCGACGCGCCGCGCCAGCTCGATGCGTTGCTGCGGCAGATGATGGCGAAGGAGCCGGAAGAACGGACCACGGATTTCCGGGAAATCGCCCGCAGCCTTGAGCCTTTTGCCGCCGGGCACGACCTAAACGATTTACTCGTTCGGTTTGAAGCGCACAGCCCGAGGCGGCTGGCTCAGTCCGACACACGGCCGCCGCGTTCAACGGCGGCGGACGCGGAAGGCGCGTCGCCTGCGGTCCCGCGCGTGTTCTGGAAGCGGCGCAAGCTTTCGTGGTCGCTTGCGCCCCTATTGGCTGCGGCAATTCTGGCGACTTGGGCCTGGTTCGGCTGGCCAGACTCCACCCCGCCGCCGGATGACCGGTGGGCGCCGGGCGTCAAGTACGATCTTCTGAAGCGCGAGCCTAAGAAGCTCGTTTGGCCGGAACTTGCAACGGCTTTCATCTCCCACGACAAGGAGCGTTCGGCGCTGGCGGTCAATGCGCCCCACGTGGCGCTCGTGCAACTTGGAAACTGCACGGAGGAGAGCTTCACGCTGAGCGTCAAGATTACCCAGGATCTGTGGACCGGAAATTTCGGCGTCTTCCTGGGGT
Source organism: Planctomycetia bacterium (assembly GCA_016177915.1). Classification (GTDB taxonomy): domain Bacteria; phylum Planctomycetota; class Planctomycetia; order Pirellulales; family S012-138; genus JACOUI01. The sequence continues at coordinate 10,260 of JACOUI010000166.1, read as the reverse complement.
GCCGCGAAATTGATCCAATCAGCCTCTCACCACGGGCCGAGAAGGCATGGCAGTTTGTCGGCATTGCGTTACGCCCCGACCTCAGCGACGGCAAATTGTCGAAAGGAACTGCACTTCTTTATTTTGAACTGGGCATGGTTGAACTCGACCGCAGCGGAAACTATGGCCTGAGCAATCGCGGTGAGGCACCCGCCGTCCAGGTGCAACTGCCGAAAGGATCGACTGCGATGCTCGAAGTGGCCGTCAAGCACGGGCGCTTGACCAGCGTACTTTGGGGAGGGGACGAAATCTCTTTGGCGAACAGGATTGCGTGCGAGGGATTTAGAGCGACAGAGTCGAAGGCGCCGTCCGACCTGTATCGTGGCGGCTTCGGGTTTTACAATTTCAAATGCGATTGCCTGTTTCGCGACGCCTCGTTGGTTGTCTCCCCCCAGTGAACGCATTTTCGGCCCGAGAAATTAGTGAGACGCGCGATGAGTAACGGACAGCGACTCGCCTACGGCACCGTTCAGATTCAGTCGCCTGCTGCCGGCTGGGAGGTTACTATCCAGGGCTGCGCCGGCAACCCAGTCAGTGGTCGCATCGAATGTAGTGGCATCGCGCAGACGACTGTTGGCAGTGAGCCACCGGTGCCTGCATCTAGCATCCGCGGCCGAATCTACCATGATGGCGACACGGTGCCGACCGAACCACCGGATGACGGCGCAACGCGAATCGGCACGATCGACGGCTTTTCGTTTACCTTCACGTTCAGTTCGCCGGACAACGCGATCCCAAACGCCTACCCGTCGTTTGACAACAAACTCTACGTTTGGGCCGAGTTTCCGAACGAGGGCTGGACAAGATCTGCCGAGCGCGGTTTTTTGGGGCGCTGCGGATGACCCAATGCCACCCAGAGACAAAGAAATGAGCAACAAGGGTAAACCGATCGTCATCAAACTGCCGGACGACGAAGCGTTCGTTCGCTGGCCTGACACGCCCTGCCAGTTTGGAACGATCTTCTCGTTTGGCGTAGCCCAGTTGAACGGCAAGCCAGCCACGCAAGTTCTTGCGCACGTCTTTCAACCAAACAAGAAGAAGAGCATCCCGCAGAAGCCGCCCAATCACGGTAACGTGCGCTTCGCGCACTTGTCCGGGAACCGCTTTCTTTTCAGTCGGGACCACCTCAACGCGATTCCTAATGTGCAGGGTGGCCGCAAGCCTGTCAAAAATGTCCTTGCCGTTTGGGCGAACTTCGGCACGGAAGACAGTCCAAATTGGGTACCGGAAACGAAAGAGTTCACCGCTCGTTGGGGCGTGGCAACCGACTGTGATTTTTGATTTGGCATCTTGCCAACGATCTGCGCGAGCAAATCATGCACGTGCCGCTCTAAAACGCGCCGCGGGGCAGTTTGTTCCCTGCGAAATCGTCGCCTCAGGGAGTATGACCTGATCGCCGCGCCCGTGGAAAAGCCCCTGTAGTAGGCACACTCCGTGTGCCATCGCGGCGGTTTACCGCCGCTCGCAGGGCCGGTTCAACGTCAGCAATCAGCGGAAGTCCGTCCCGCAACGGCACACGGATTGTGCTTTCTACGGACCCAAATTCGCCTGCCCACGGAACGCCCTTTCAGCTAAACTCAAGTAGGCAGTGAACCCACGTGTCCTCGTCCGAGTTGGGCATGTCCGCCGGCTCCAAAAAACGCGCCAAAGCCGCCAAAGCCGCCCAGGCCGTCAAACAGGCCGCCCGCGACGAGCTGCGCAAGGTCGTCTTCAACCTCCCCAACCAGCTCACCTGGCTGCGGCTGGTTCTGACGATCGTCATGTTCGTCCTCATCGGCTACGGCTGGTACGGGCCGGCCATGGGGCTTTTCATCGTGGCCGCCTCCACCGACTGGCTCGACGGCTACTTCGCCCGCAAATACAAGATGGTCACCACGCTGGGGCGGATTCTCGACCCCTTCGCCGACAAGGTGATCATCTGCGGCACGTTCATTTACCTGGCGGCGCTACCCGGCCTTTCCGACTACCTCCGCCCCTGGATGGCCGTCCTCGTCGTCGCCCGCGAATTGCTCGTCACCGCGCTACGGAGCTTCCTGGAGCAAAAGGGGGCCGATTTTTCGGCCAGCTTCGCCGGCAAGCTGAAGATGATCTTCCAGTGCATCGCGGCCGGCGTGGGATTGTTCGCCATGTGGCGGTATGCCGAGGGCGGCAAACTGGAGATGCCGACCTGGGTCCAGGTCACGCTCGTGGCCGCGATCTGGGCCGCGGTGGTCACGACCGTCTATTCCGGCATCGGCTACATCATCTCGGCCGTGCGGCTCCTGCGGCGGTGAACGCATGCCGTCTTCGCTCGACGGCTCGCTGCGCGGCATGCTCGTCGCCCTGGCCGTTCTGGCGGCGCTGGCCCTTCCCGTTTGGTTCCTCCTTTCGCTGCGGATTGCCGATCGCCGGTCCCTACTGCCGCCAATCACTCGCCGGCCTGTTTCGTGGACGGGCTTTGACATCCTGCTTGTTTTGTTGCTCCATTTCGCACTCCGCGGCGCTGGCGAGTGGCTGTTCAAGCGCTATGTCGCCGCAAACGATCCACGGGCCGGGATCTACCTGGCCCTGGCGACGACCGTAGTTCATGCGCTCACTCTGGCAGGCGCCGTCACGTACTTGCATGTCGTTCGCGCTGCGACGTGGCGCGACCTGGGCCTGGCCAGCCCGCAGTTCGGGCGCGACGTCCTGACGGGCCTGGTCGCGGCGCTGGCCGTCCTGTTTCCGGTCCTCGGGCTCAACGTGCTGCTGGTTTGGGTCCTGGAGCCGACGGCGCAGCACCCGGTGATCGAAATGCTCCTGAAATCTCGCGATGTGCTCACGTTTGCGTCGCTGACGTTCGTCGCCGTGGCGATCGTTCCCCCGGCCGAGGAGTTTCTCTACCGCGGCCTCTTGCAGGGATGGCTGGAAAAGACGGCCTTCCCGACCAGCAGTCCTGGCGTACCCGCCGGCCCGGCCGCGTGGGTCGCGCTCCTGGGCAGTTCGGTCGTCTTCGCCGTCATGCACTCCTCCGCCTGGCCCGCCCCGATCCCGCTCTTCTTCTTCGCTCTGGTGCTGGGGTTTCTCTACCAGCGAACCGGCAGCCTGTGGCCGTCGATTGTGCTGCACGCCGTACTGAACGGCACCAGCCTGCTTATCTGGCGGCTCGTGCAATGACGCGATTCCCGGCGAGGCGGCTTCCGGCCGGCCCCTTGCCAGACGCGAAAGTGCAGATTCCAATGCCCCCGTTCCGGCGACTTTTTGCGCCGAGCGGATCCCCCGTCAGGTTGCCCCATGCATGCCTCCCGCCGCGACAAGCTCAAGAAAGCCCTCAAGAAGCAAGGCCTGCCCGGCCTTCTCGTGACCGGCGACAGCAACGTCGTCTATCTCACGGGCTTCACCGGCGGCGACAGTTTTCTGCTCTTGACCGACCGCGACGAGCTGCTGATCAGCGACTTCCGCTACCTCACGCAGATCGAGGAAGAGTGCCCCGGTCTGCGCACCGACATCCGCCGCGCCGGCGGACCGACGATGGCCGAGCAGACCGCCGCCGCCATCAACCGCCTCGGCACAGCCAACCTTGGCGTCGAAGCCGGCTCGCTCACCCTCGAGCTGCGCGATTCCATCGCCGCCCACCTCAAGGCTGTGTCGCTCGTTTCCACGACGGGCGTCGTCGAAGAGCTGCGAAAAGTGAAAGACAAGGTCGAAATCGCCGCCATTCGCCGGGCAATCGCCCTGGCCGAGAAGGCGTTCACCATCGTCCGGGCGACCCTCCGCGGCGACCTGACCGAAAAGCAAGTGGCCGATGACATCGAGTTCCAAGTGCGTCGCCTGGGGGGCCGCTCGTGCAGCTTTACGCCCATCGTCGCCGCCGGTCCCCGCGCCGCCCTGCCGCATGCCCGCTCCACGACGCAGCCGCTCGACGGCGCCGGCTTCGTCCTGATCGACTGGGGGGCCGACGAGGGCCTCTACAAGAGCGACTTGACGCGTGTTTTGGTGACCGGTAGAATCCCGCCCAAACTTGAACGCGTGTATGGAGTTGTGTTCACAGCCCAGCAGCGTGCCATCGCGGCCGTCCGCCCCGGCGCCACGGGCGAAGAGGTCGATGCGGCGGCCCGAGCGGTCATCGCCAAGGCGGGCTTCGGACAGAACTTCGGCCACGGCACCGGCCACGGCGTGGGCCTGGACATTCACGAATCGCCGCGCCTCGGTCCCAAGCACAAAGACGTGCTCAAGGCCGGGATGGTGATCACGATTGAGCCTGGAATCTACGTGCCCGGACAATTGGGAGTGCGCATCGAGGACGACGTGCTGGTGACGCGCTCCGGCGGCGAAGTGCTCACCAGCGTCCCCAAGCGCTGGGAGGACGTGTTCGTGGCCTAGCCGAGCATTGCACTGCCGATCGACGCACGACCGCATGAATGCGGTCACTACCAACGGCGGCGCCTTGAAAGAACAAGATCGCCAACGACGCTCGCGGCAAATGCGCCCCGCTCCCTCGGGCGCCTCTCCCAGCGCCGGCAGCCGCGAGACCAAGACAGACTGGAGTGACGGGATGAACGCCACGCCGCCTGCAGGCGACATCTTCGACGTCCGCCGCATCCGGCGGCTCGTCGAGTTGATGAACGAATACGACCTGCGGGAGCTGGACCTGAAGCAGGCCGAGATGCGAATCCGCATCCGCCGCGGGCAGGACGAGGTCCCGGTCGTGGAAACGCGGCCGGCGGTATCGACGACCGCTCCGGCCGCCGCCCCCGGCGCGGCCGCCGCCGAGGCCGCCAACAACAACCTGGCGATCGTCAAGAGCCCGATGGTGGGCACGTTCTATGCCGCCTCCGAGCCGGGCAAGCCGCCGTTTGTCAAGGCGGGCGACCGCGTCTTGCCGGACACGACGGTCTGCCTGATCGAGGCGATGAAGGTCTTCAATCCGATCCCCGCCGAGGTGACCGGCACGATCGCGGCCGTGCTGGTCAAGAACGAGCAGCCAGTCGAATTCAACCAACCGCTCTTCAAGGTGGACACCAGCGCGTAGCATCGTGGCTGGGGTCGGTACTCCGCCCCCAGCCCGTGTCGCGAGTTGGGGGCGGACCCGGCGTACCGGGTGCCCCAGCGACCGCAGCCACGACCGGCGAACCAGAAAACGCCTCATGTACAAGCGCATTCTGATCGCCAACCGCGGGGAGATCGCGCTCAGGATCATCCGCGCCTGCCGCGAGCTGGGCGTCGAGACCGTCGTCGTCTACAGCGAGGCCGACCGCGGCGCCCGCTACCTCGACCTGGCCGACGAACGCTATTGCATCGGCCGCGCGAAGCCGCTGCACAGCTACCTCGACAAGAAGAGCGTCATTGCCGCCGCGGAAGTCGGCAACGTCCAGGCCATCCATCCCGGCTACGGCTTCCTGGCCGAAAACGCCGACTTCGCCGACATGTGCCGCGACTGCAAGATCGACTTCATCGGACCCACGCCGGAGTCCATGAACCTCCTGGGCGACAAGAACAGCGCCCGCAAGCTCGCCAAGGAAGCCGGCGTGCCCGTCGTGCCCGGCAGCGAGGGCCTCCTGGAAGGCGAGCGCGAGGCGGTCGAGGTCGCCCGTCGCATCGGCTTCCCGGTGCTCATCAAGGCCACCGCCGGCGGCGGCGGGCGCGGCATGCGCGTGGCCGCCAACGAGCTCAAGCTCAAGGCCGAGATGCAGCAGGCCCAGGCCGAGGCCAAGGCCGCCTTCGGAAACCCCGGCGTCTACCTGGAAAAGTACGTCGAGTTTCCGCGACATATCGAAGTCCAGCTCCTGGCCGATCAGCACGAGAGCGTCGTGCACCTCTTCGAGCGCGACTGCACCCTCCAGCGCCGCCACCAGAAGCTCATCGAAGAAAGCCCGGCGGTGAACCTCCCCAGCCAGACGCGCATCGCCATCTGCGAGTCCGCCGTCCGCCTGGCCAAGGCCGCCAAGTACACCAATGCCGGCACCGTCGAATTCATCGTCGACCGCTCGGGCAATTTTTATTTCATCGAGGCCAACACCCGCATCCAGGTCGAGCATCCCGTCACCGAGATGGTCACCGGCATCGACCTGGTGAAATGGCAAATCCGCGTGGCCGCCGGCGAAAAGCTGTCGTTCGCGCAGGACGACGTGAAGCTGACGGGCGCGGCCATCGAGTGCCGCATCAACGCCGAGGACCCCGAGCAGAACTTCAAACCCTGCCCCGGCCGCATCGAGCAGTTGATCCCTCCCGGCGGGCCGGGCGTGCGGTTCGACTCGCATGCGCACGCCGGCTACACGGTCTCGCCGTACTACGATTCGATGATCGGCAAGCTGATCGTGCACCAGCCGACGCGGGCCGAGGCGATCGCCTGCATGCTGCGCTGCCTGCGCGAGCTGCGCGTGGACGGCATCAAGACGACCGTCCCGATCCAGCAGGCCCTCTTGCAGCACTCCGCCTTCGTCGAAGGCCGCGTGGACACGACGTTCATCGAGCGGACGTTTATGGTGAAGTCGTGAGCGACGCTCGGTAAGACTAAAGGCGCGTTAGCGTTGAAGGTGTCGAACCATGGCGACCAAGATCCAATACGACGTTTGTCGCTCTGCCTACGATGAGGAGTTGACACGTTACGGCGAATTGACCGCTAAGGGGAAGATCTTTCTGGGAATTTGCACGTTCTTCGTCGGCGGTTCGGCGCTAAAGCTCAACGACGTGTTTGCCGACAGCCCCTGGTGGGCGTACTGGACGTTCGCGCTGGCGTTCGTGTCCTTCGCAATCGCCTTCTTGTTGATCGTCCTGTCCTTGGCGCTCTACCCCTACGAGACGATGTTTGATCCCGACGAGTACGTCGAAAACCTGGGCCCTGAGCCGCCCGACGACGAGGACTTTTTGGACGATCGAATTGCGGACATTGCCGTTGCGTGCAGACGGAACGTAGCGAACAATGATCGGCGGGCGGGTCATCTTGATCGCGCGTTGTATGCGATGTTTGTCGGGATCGTGCTTGGGTTTGCCAGCCTCTTCATGATCTACCTGCAACGGAACCCTCCACCAACCGGGACCACCCATGAGCAGCGTCAAGAGCAGCGTTCAGACTGAGCGGGCTGCCGCCGCCAAGGCCGACAAGGCCGACTACGGCCAGAAAATGAAGGCAAAGAAGCTCGCCCGGAGCAAGCAGGCCAAAACGCGGAGGTGAACTCCGTCCGCTGGCGGCTTCGTCGCCTCGGACCGCCGTCGGCGGCGGTGCAGCGCCCGCGACGGCGCACGCTGGCTATGCACCGGCGCAGCAAGCGCGCGCGAGGGGCCCATCTGCCGAAAGCACGCCGGCCGGCGCCTTGCCGCGCGCTCAAAGTTGCGCGACAATCGATGCCGTCGCGACTGCGGATTTGCGGTGAACGCGGTCCGCGGGCGTGATAAAATTGAAGGGTACGCGGCACGCCCGCCGAACGGCTCCCTGTTGCCTGACTCCGGCCCCCCGATCCCTGACTCCTGCCTCCCGTCCCCTGGTCCCCCGCCCCATGAGCATCGCCACCCGCCTTCCCCGATCCATGGACACCGACCGCCGCAAGTTCGATCGCCGCCGCGGCACGGCCGGCGTCGAGCTGGCCCAGGCCCTCGCCTCGCCCGAACGCTTCGAGCACAACCTGCACCGCGTGGCGATGTTGTTCGCCGGCGGGCCCGCCCCGGCCGCCAACGCGGTCATCTCCACCGCCGCCGCCTCGTTCCTCAAGAACGGCATCGAGGTCCTGGGCGTCTTGCGCGGCTACTCGAACTTGCTCAAGTACGCGCCGGATCAGCCGCTGCAGAAAGGCAAGCACTACGTGATGATGACGCCGCAGATGCTGCGCCGTACGCGCTCCAGCCAGGGCGTGATGATCGGCACCGCCCGCGACAACCCCGGCAAGCAGGTCCAGGAGGCGGCGCATCTTTCCGACCCGCAGCGCGCCGAGCCGCTCCGCCGCGTGTACGACGCGCTCTGCTCGCTGTCCGTCGACGCCCTCGTCTCCATCGGCGGCGACGACACGCTGAAAAGCGCCAACATGTTCAAGCGCTTCCAGGAGACGCTCCCCCGCGGCGCCCGCCGCATCCCCGTCGTTCACCTCCCCAAGACGATCGACAACGATTACCACGGCATCGACTTCACGTTCGGCTACTTTACGGCGGTCGACTTCCTGGCCACGGAAATCCGCAACCTGCTCTACGACGCCGACGCCAACAGCGGCTACTTCCTGGCCGAGACCATGGGCCGCAGCGCCGGCTGGCTGGCCTACGGGGCGGCCATCGCCGGCGAGGCCAGCCTCGTCATCTCCGTCGAGGACATCGACGAGCAATATGCCGCCGCCGAGCCGGAGCACGTGGACAAGAAAACGGGCAAGACCCTTCCTCCCCGGCGCATTATGAACATGAGCGCCGTCGTCGGCCGCATCGTCGACACCATGATCTCCCGCGAGCAGGAAGGAAAACCCTTCGGCGTCGTCGTCATCGCCGAGGGCCTGGCCGAGCTGTTGCCCTACAAGTACATCCAGAACGTCCGCCGGGACGACCACGGCCACCTGGCGATTGCGGACGTGGGCATGTACCGCATCTTCGCCGAGCTGGTCGGAAAGACCTACAAGCGCCGCACCGGCAAATCGCGAAAGGTCGTCGGCGTTCAGCTCGGCTACGAATCCCGCTGCACCAGGCCCCACGCCTTCGACGTCATGCTCGGCAGCCAGCTTGGCGTCGGCGCCTACCGGGCCCTTGTCGAGAAGCGCCTGAACGGGGTGATGGTTTCCATCACGGGCCAGCTCGAGCTGGCGTTCGTGCCCTTTGGGGAACTTGTCGACCAGAAGACGCTCAAGACGCGCGTGCGCTACATCGACCCCCGGTCGGACTTTCACAAGCTGGCGCGGTTCCTGGAGACCTATGTGAAAAGCGCAGAGCAGGGAATTCTGCTGAAGCGCAAAGGCAAGCAAGGTTAAGCCCGTTCGCTTGCCGGCAAGGACCGATCACCGGGCGTTGATCTCTCGCTGGCCCGCCGACTTCTCGCCGCCGCGGCCTCTCGCTGGCGATGCCTCATAAACTGCGCAAGCTGGATGTTCTGGCTGCGCTCGCCCTGGCTTTTTGTCAACTACCCATTCTTTTTTGTTTTCCAAAGCGAGTGCAGATATCCCAGTTGCCTCCTTGAACTGGCTTCCTCCTGTCCTTACCATCTTGCCCACGGTGTCTTGAGGTACGCCACGGACTCGCATGGAAAGGATAAGCATGAACCTGTTTGTTCTGGTCGCACTGGTGGGAACGATGCAGCTCCCACACGCAAACGAGGGACAGAAGTGGCACGCGGATTACGGGGAGGCCTTGAAGGCCGCTGAAGCGGCCAAGAAGCCGCTCTTGATCGTGATGCACGACCCGTCGGCCAAGGCCGCCCCGGTCAGCCAGGTGAGCCGGACCGACGACCCGCGGCTGGGAGAGTTGCTGTCGCACTACGAGCTGTGCCAGATCGACGTGAATTCCAACTACGGCCAGGCCGTCGCCAAGGCGTTTGAAACCAATGAGGTTCCGTTCACGGTCATCATCGACCGCTCGGCCAAGAAGCAAATGTACCGGCACGCGGGCGGCCTGGACAACGGCCAGTGGACGACCGTGCTGGCCCGGTATCAGACCGGGGCGGAAACTGTTTCCTTCCCGCGCGAGTTGAACTTCTCGTCCGGCTCTTCCTCGGGCAGCTTTTCACGTGGTCGGAGCTGCTGACGGTAGAAGCGCGACGTGCCCGTGCGGCACGTGACACTCACAGCCGTCGTGGGGGCCGTCCTGCCTCCGCAAGTTCAGATTGAAAAGTTCTCAGCCCCGGCACTCCGACGGGAATGCGGGGCTTTTTGTTTCTTCCTTGGGCGGTGCAGGGAGGCGTTTTCGAACTCGTTCCGCGTGCCCGCCCGGAAGGGAGGGGCGAGGAGGGGAATCGCTCCTGCGATGGGGTAAGGGGATGGCGAAGCTGGGCAATCGAGTGCATGGAGACCCCTTTGGGTCGGACGAAAAGTAAGTGTCGTCTTTCGCTCCGCGAAAGAGCGTCCTTTCGCGGAGCGAAAGGCGACCATTCGGGAAGTTGTTTTTCGGCCGCGACCCCCGTGCCCCCCCCCCCGCGTCGATCGTAGGACGCATTGGGCAATGCGTCGTTTGCCCCACGGACAGGCCCCCGCGCCGCTTGAGTGCGCCTCGCTTTGTTACCTCCCGCGGCGTGACGCATTGCCAATGCGTCCTACGCGCAACCACCGCTCCCCGCCCCACCCGCCCCGCGCCACGTGCTTC
>JACOUI010000258.1 GCA_016177915.1 Planctomycetia bacterium | reverse complement strand
CCGAGTTCGCCACGCGCCTGTGCGGCAGCGCCGACCTTTACGAATGGAGCGGCCGCCGTCCCTACGCGAGCATCAACTTCGTCACCTGCCACGACGGCTTCGTCCTTGAGGACCTCGTCAGCTATAACGAAAAGCACAACGAGGCCAACGGCGAGGAAAACCGCGACGGCAACAACGAAAACTTGAGCTGGAACTGCGACGCCGAAGGACCCACCGACGATCCGGCCATCCGCGCGCTAAGGCAGCAGCAGAAACGCAACTTCATCGCCACGCTCTTCCTCTCCCAGGGCGTGCCTATGCTGCTGGCCGGCGACGAGCTTTCGCACACCCAGCATGGAAACAACAACGCCTATTGCCAGGACAACGAAATCTCCTGGCTCAACTGGGACCTGGACGACGAGAAAAAGGAGTTTCTCCAGTTCGTCTGCCGGATGGTCCAATGGCAGCACCAGCAGCCTGTCCTGCGGCGCAAGAAGTTCTTCCAGGGCCGCCCGTTGCGCGGCTCGGACATCAAGGACGTGGCCTGGTTCGACCCGACCGGCGAGGAAATGAACGACGTGGACTGGAGCGCGGGCTTCGCCAAGACGCTGGCCGTGCGGCTGGCCGGCAACGCCATCGACGAGACCGACGGCAAAGGGGAGCGGATCGTGGGCGACACGCTCCTCGTCCTGTTCAACGCCCACCACGAAGAGATTTCGTTCGTGTTGCCGGAGGCGCAAAACGCCCAGCCTTGGGAGCTGGTCCTGGACACGCGCTCGCCGTCGCCGCCGGCGGCGTCCGTCGCCCCCCGCGCGAATTACGCGATGGCCGGCCGCACGCTGGCGCTGTTCCGCTCGCCGGCCGAAACGTAGGACGCATTTTCCAATGCGTCTTACAGGCGAATCTCTACTTCGCCACGACGTGCACTTCCTCGATCGCGCTGTGGCCGCCCTTGCGGAACGGCCGCGGCATCGGTTGCGCGATCCCGTTCTCATCGACCGTCCGGCAGCGAAACGTGTATTCGCCCGCGGACAAGCCCGGCAAAAGCGCCGCCCAATGGACCTTGGAAAGCCGCATCGGCCAGGTGGGCGGCTCGCCGGTCTTGGGGTCAAAGCCCAGCGTGCCGCTGGGAATTCGCTCTTCGGGCAGGTTTCCGCCCCAGCGCTTCGGCGGCGGCAGCATGGCCGCGTCCCGCCAGGGCGCTTTGGCGAAGTGCTTGTCGTCGGCCGGCCAGTCCTCATTCGCCGGCGCGATCCACGCCTGCACTTTCGACAAGCCTGAAATCCCCACCTGCGCGTAGCCCGTCACGGGCACCGGCCCTCCCGCCTTCACCTCGCGCGGCAGCGAGAGCGTGGCGGCGAAGGTCTTGAGGGGGCTGTCGACGTCGTTGTTGCCGTCGATGTAGGTGTCGTTGGCGTGGGCCAGGTTCGTGAGCACGACGTGCGTCAACCACTTGATCGACTTGAACCCGTAATGCTCCGGCACGACGACGCGGACCGGCCCGCCCCGCTCGCCGTCCAGCCATTGCCCGTTCAGCTTGTAGCACAGGATCACCGGCGGCAGGCCGTAGGGGTCTTCCAGCACGCGTCCGATCGGCAGCGAGCTTTGAAACAACTGTTTCGGGTCGTCGTTGTGGTAGCCCCAGTAGAAGACGCGCCGCAGGTTCTCCGTCGGCTGCGTCCGCCACACGACCTCGCGCAGCGGCACGCCTTCCCAGATGCCCATCCCCAGCGGGCAGCCGATATTCAGGCAGGTCATTACTTTCGCAAATCGCACCGCGTGCTTCTCGGCCAGCTCCATCAGGCCGGCAAAATCCAGGGCCTTCTCGCCCGACAGCGGCGACTTGATCTTGGCGGGGTTCTCGGGATCGGAGACGACCTGCAGTTTCCAGGTTTCGCGCGTCAGGCCGACGGCGGTTTTCTTATCTTCCGGGAGCGAATGGGGAAGCGGCTTGCCGCGCGACACGTCGCGGAAGTCGTCCGGCGGCGTGAAGTAGGGCTCGAGCTGCTCGACGGCTTGCCGCAATTCCGCCGGCAGCTCCGCGGCGCTTCCAAGCTGCGGCAAAAAGCCCAGCGCCGCCGCACCGGCCGCCCCCAAACCCAGGAAATACCGCCTGGTCAGTTCGTCGTGCTCGGCGACGAAGGGGTCTGGTTTGGGCATGGTTTCGGCCCTCGTTTCGTGGCAGTGCAGCCTGTCCCACGATAGCAACTCGACGGCGAGCCGTCCAAGCGACGGGTCCGTCATGCGCGTCATTACTCGCACTCCCGGCACGATCCGCAACACGCCGGATCGGCCCTCCGCGGGCGATGGCGGCAGGCCCCTCGGCGGTGGTCCCGGCGCAACCTACGCTGAAGTATGAAGATCCCCAATGTCGCCGCTGCGTCGCTTTGCGTCTTGCTTGTGTTGGCCGAACCTGCAAGGGCCGGGACGGTCATCGTCCAGCCCGGCAACGAATCGCAGATTGCCGTGGAGCTCAACGGCGGCAACAACGTCGAGCTCGTCGCCGGCCAGGTCTACAACCTCAGCGCCAACGAAGCGATTGTTATCAACGCGGCCAACGTGGTGCTCGACGGCAAGGGGGCCGTCTTGCGCCTCGACACCAGCTTCAACAATTACAAGTACAATCCGCTCATCGTCCACGGCAAGGTCCACACCGAGCCGGCCGCGCCCCTTCGCGACGCCTTCGGCATCTACATCGCCCCCAGCTCGCAAAACGTCACGATCAAGAACCTGAAGATCGACCGGGTCTCCGTCTCCGGCAGCGTCGTCCGCTCGATCGGGGTCGTCAAGGCCAACGGCCTCACGATCCAGAACGTCGAATTCACCGGCAACACGATCGGCCCGGTCATCGACATCGTCGATTGCCACCACGTCACGGTGGCCGACTGCAACATCCACGACGTGACCGCCGAGGACGGCAACCAGACCCTGGAATTGCAGGGCGGCAAGCCCAACCTCACCGGCATCCTGGTCGACGACGTGGACCTTCTGATTCCCGTCGAACTGCGCAAGGACGCCGCCTACCACTCCAACGACGTCCGCATCCTCAACGGCCTGATCAAGAATCTCTCGATGCACAGCTCCGTCAACGACGCCATGAACCAACAGCTCGGGATCAACGACAATACGCAGCAAACCGACGGCATCAACGTGCAGCGCGGGTTCGATTATCACATCCTTAACAACGTGATCGTCAACGTCGACGAAGGGATCGACACCTTCGCCTTCCGCGGCGTGATCAGGGACAACGTCATCAAGCTCAGCCCGTACAAGCCGTCGAGCGCGGGCATCAAGTTCGTCCACGGCGCGAGCCACAACCTGGCGATGGGAAATCTGATCGTCAATCGCGACATCAGCACGATGCTTGAGTCCAGCCGCGTGGCCAGCCTGACCGGCTCGCAAGGGGTCTACGGCAACGTCATTATTTACAACACTTCCATCGGGTCCGGCTCGCATCTGCACCGCATCGGCGCGGCCCAAAACGCCGTTTCGCCCCAGCGCAACTTGATGCTCAAGAACTCCGGCGGAAAGAACAGCTCCGACATTGGCTCCGGCAACGGCAACGTCTTCTATTCCAGCGCATCGGCCGAGCCGGACCTTGTGCTGCTGGCCAACCTGCACCTGTCGGGGGCCAAGAAAGACATCGCCGCCTACTTCCGCAGCGCCGGTAAGATGGACGTCTATTTCAAGACGACCGACGCCGGCTTTGAGAATTACGACACCGACGCCGTGGCCGACGCGATCTGCCGCGGCAAGCCGGCGCAATGCCACGATTGGAACCGCAACATGACGCACGTTCTCTGCGGCAGGTTCTTCAACCACCAGCCGCAGCAGCCCGACGTCGAATTCCTCTTCATGAACCTCAGCGGCTCGGCCTTCGACCGCTTCCAGCGCAACGACGGGAACCACCGCTTCTCCCAGTATTCCTACGAGCTGGAGGCGCAGTTGCTCGGCTCGGGCTTCGAAAACGCCCTGGCGGCCGACTTCAACGGCGACGGCCGGACCGACGTGCTGCTGCACTCGACGGACGACGGCGCGAGCAGGCTCTACCGCAACGACGACCAGGCCGACACCGCCAACCGTCTCGAATTCTCCCGCCTCTCCAATCCCATCGAACCAAGCGCCATCCGCAGCGGCTCCGGCAACAGCCTCGTGGCCCTGAAGGCGGGCGACTTCAACGGCGACGGCATCGCCGACCTTTTCGCCCTGTGGTTCAACGGCAGGTCGACTATCTTCCAAGGCAGCTCGGACCTGCGCTTCGCCACGCGGTACCAACTCACCGGCGACTTCGGCGCCATCAACGGCATGCGCGATCCCGACGACGTCCAAGTCTACGACTACAACATGGACGGCCGCGACGACGTGCTCTTCAAGATGGGCAGCGACCTGAAGCGCCTCTTCCTGAGCGAGGAGGACGACGAGGGCGCGATCTCGTTCTCCTTCCGCAATATCAACTTCTAACCGACGGCCGAGAGATCAAGCTGGGCCGCGGCCGTGCCAGCTCTCAAACTGCCGGCCCGCGTCGGCAGGCGAGAATTCTGTTCACCGGTTCAGTGGGCGCCACTCGGGCCTGCGGGCGAAACCGCACGCCGCGTGTGCGATCACCGCGCGCCAGCACGGCCGTGTGCGGGGGCATTCTTGTCCGAAATTCGCCCCGTTCAGCCCCGTTCCCGTATTCTGAAAAACGCCTGGCGGGCTTTTTTGCGCTTGCGCGTCGGCACGAAACGTGCTGCCGTAGTTCGCTGGGGGCAACAAACAACGCCTCGTCGGCGCGCCCCCGTGGGCTGCGGTTGCCCAGACGAGGCGGCGGCGGCCGAACCGGATCGATACTCGCGTACAAGGAGAGTGTGCCATGTTGCTGCAGGACGTTTTTCGTAGCGCCGAGGACGTTGTCACGATGCCGCCGGACGGTTCGCTCCGTCACGCCGTCCTGAAGATGCGCGAGGAGAACGTCGGCGCCATCGTCATCACCCAGGGCAAGAAGGTCGTGGGCATCCTGACCGACCGCGACGTCGCCATG
>JACOUI010000257.1 GCA_016177915.1 Planctomycetia bacterium | reverse complement strand
TGGGGCCGGGCGTCGCGGGCCTGGGCGGCCTGCACGTGATCTGCAGCGAGCTGCACGAGTCGGCGCGGATCGACCGGCAGCTCTATGGGCGCTGCGGGCGTCAGGGCGACCCAGGCACACTTCGACAGTATTTCGCGCTCGACGACGAGTTGCTCAAGGAGGCGTTTGGGCCGGAGCGGGCGGCGCGCGTAAAGTCGCGTGGAGTTGCGCAACTTGGTGCGGCGCGCGTGGTCGCCTTGTTTCACCGGGCGCAGCGGATTGTCGAGCGGCGGCATTTCCGCCAGCGGCGGCTGCTCATGCACGTGGCCAAGGAGCGGCGGAAGATGCTGGAGCACATGGGGCTCGATCCGTATTTGGATTCGGCCGAATAGCGCCCGCTGGCCGAACGCCGTCTTATCCGTGAAAATCCGTCCGATCCGTTCCATCCACGTCCCATCTCCGCCGTCCGCCTGCCGCAACGGCAATTCGTTGCAGACCATCCGCCGGCTGTCTAGAATCGACGAATGCCCTTTTGACGGCTCAGCGCCGGGCGAGGGGCGGCATTTCGGGGCCATTTTGACCAGCGGGCGAACGCACTTATGAGTTCCCAGACCGAAGCCGGCATGAGCGAGCGCGTCGACGCGGCGGTGCGGCGGGCGTATGACGCGATCTTGGCCGACCTGGCGGCCCTGGTCCGGCAGGGCGATGCCTCGGTCGATGTGGCCTCGATCGTGCTGGATCGCGTGATCTCGTTCAGCGGGGCCGCGGCCGGCGCGATCTGGCTGCGGAGGCCCGACGGTCCGCTCCAGCTCCATCGCGGCGTGAAGGTCGCCGAGACGGGCGTCCTGGCCGGCGAGACGCAGGCGAGTCATGAGGCGCTTTTGGCGCGGGTCGTCGAGCGCGGGCAGGCGTGCGTCGTGTTGCCCGGGCCTCATGAAGACAACCCGACGGCGGCGCTCCTCTTGATCGCGGCGCTGCGAGGCGAGTCGGGCGCGATCGGGCTGTTTGAGGTGTTTCACTCTGCGCCGCTGGCGCAGTCCGCGCAGCGGGGCCTGATGCGGCTGATGGAGGAAGCGGGGCAGATCGCCGCGAGCGCGATTGCGCGGCCGGCGTCGTTGCCGGCGGCGGAAGCCGGATGGGCGAAGGACATCGAGGCCTTTTCGCGCTCCGTGCATAGCGGCCTGGACCTGGCGGCTACGAGCTTTCAAATCGCCAACGAGGGGCGGCGCGTGCTGGCGTGCGATCGGCTGAGCGTGGCGGTCGCGCGGAGAAAAAAGTGCCGGCTGGCGGCGATCAGCGGGCAGGAGCAGTTCGATCGGCGGTCGAACGCCGTGCGGCGGCTGGAGGGACTCGCCGCGGCGGTCCTCAAAGGGCGCGAGCCGTTCTGGTTCGACGGCGAGTCGCGCGAGCTGGCCCCGGAACTGGAGAAGGCGGTGCACGAGTACGTCGACGAGACGTTTGTGAAGGTGGTGGGCATCTTGCCGCTTTTCCCGCCAGCGCCCACCGATGAGGCAGCGCGGCCCGCCCCGATCGGAGCGCTCGTCGTCGAGCAGATCGAGACTTCGCGGCTCGATCCCGCGCGGCGCGAGGCCATCGAGCCGCTCTGCCATCACAGCGCAGCGGCGCTGGCCAACGCTTTGCGGTATGAAGGGCTCTTTTTGCTGCCCGTCTGGCGCACGCTCGGCCGGGCCAAGGCCTGGGTCATGGGCAAGGGTCGCCGCACGGCGGCCGCGATTGCCTTCGCGCTGGTCACGTTGATCGCGGCGCTGTGCATCATCCCGGCCGATTTCGACCTGGAGGCGCGGGGGCAGTTGCAGCCGGTCGGACGGCAGGACGTTTTTGCGCAGGAGCCGGGCGTCGTGCAGGCGGTGCTCGTCGCGCACGGCGACGTCGTCAACCCCGGGCAGCGGCTGGCCGAGATGCGCAGCCTGGAGCTGGACGTAGCGCACACGGAGCTGCGGGGGCAGTTGTCGTCGGCGTCGGAGGAGCTCTCGGCCGTCGAGGCGGCGCTTTTGGCCCGCGGCCGGCTGGAACCCGCCGAGCGCGAGCAGCTTCAGGGCCGCAAGCGGCAGCTCGCGGAGAAAGTGCAGAGCCTCAAGGAGCAGCTTGCGCTCGTGGAGCGCCGGCGGGAGTTGCTCGTCGTGACCAGCCCCATCCGGGGGCAGGTGACGACGCTGGACGTGAAGAACCGGCTTTTGCAGCGGCCGGTGGAAAGGGGGCAGTTGCTCGTGTCCGTGGCCGACACGGACGGCGAGTGGGAGCTGGAACTCTACGTGCCGGAGGATCGGATCGGGCACGTCATGGAAGCGCAGCAGGCCGCGGGCGGCGAGCCGCTGGAAGTGCGCTTCGTGGCGGCGAACGATCCGGGGACCTGGCTGACGGGAAAGATCAAGGAGATGCACCACCGCGCGGAGATGCACGGCGAGGAGGGGCAATCGGTCGCGATCAAGGTGGCCGTCGAGAAGCGCAGCATCCGGCATTTGCGGGCCGGCTCGACGGTCGTGGGGCGCGTGCACTGCGGGCGGCGGGCCGTGGGATACGTCTGGACGCACCAGGTGTATGAGTTCATTCAACGGAACATCCTGTTCCGGCTGTGAGAATCGGGAGCGGAGAAATGACAGCCACTCTCTTCCTGTTCGTCGCGCTCCTGGGCATCACCGGACCGGACGACGGCGACGACGACGCGACGCGCGAGCCGGCCGTGCTGGACACCTGCATGGTGTCGGTGATCCAGCGGGCGGACGTGCCGGCGCAGGCGCCGGGCTTGCTCGTGTCGCTGACGGCGCGCGAGGGGGTGCAGGTCGAGGAAGGCGCGCAGCTCGCGCAGGTCGACGACAGCCAGGCCGAGGCGGTTGTCACGCTGAAGAAAGCGGAGGCGGCGCGGGCCGAAGCGGAAGTGCGGAACGACATCAACGTCCGCTACGCGAAGGCGGCCGAGCAAGTGGCCGACGCGGACTATCAGCAGGTCGTCGAGGCAAATAAGAAAGTTCCCGGCGCGATTCAGGCGACCGAGCTGCGCCTCAAGTACCTGGAATGGCAGCGGGCGGCGCTGCAAATCGAGCAGGCGCAATTCGACGTGACGCTGGCCAAGAAGACGCTCGAGGCGCGGACGGCGGAGCTGACCGCGGCCGAGATCGACGTCGCGCGGCGGAAGGTGACGGCGCCCTTTGGCGGGGTAATCGTGGAATTGCACAAGCAGCCGGGCGAATGGGCCAACGCCGGCGAACCGATCCTGCACCTCGTGCGGCTGGACAAGCTGCGGGTGGAAGGATTTGTGGACGCCGCAAAATTGGGGCCCGCCGACGTGGACGGCAAGCCCGTGCTAGTCGAGGTCCGCCTGGAGCGCGACCGCACGGCGAGTTTCGAGGGAAGGATCGTGTTTGTCGATCCGTTCGTGCAGCAGCCGGGCGGGACGTACAAGGTGTGGGCGGAGGTGGAAAACCGCCGGGAGAACGGACACTTTGTGCTGCGGCCGGGACATAAGGTGAAAATGAAGATCACGACGGACGCCGAGACGCAGCCGGCGGGCGACAAAACAGCGCCGTGACCGCGCGATCGTACACATCCCCCCATGGCAACGCGATTGCAAGACCGCTCGAAGGAGCCGGCCCGGGACGACAGGACCGGCAGCCGGCCGGTGCCGCTGCGCCTGCGGCCGGACCTCGTCGCGCGCGAGCAGCAGTACTTGGGGCGGACGTCGTGGGTCGTAAAGGACCCGCTCGCGCTAAAGTACTTCCGGTTCCAGCCGGACGAGTATGCGCTGTTGAAGATGATCGACGGGCGGACGAGCCTCGAAGAGATGCGCGCCCGCTGTCGGCGGGAGTTTCGTCCCGCGCGGCTCTCCCTCAACGAAGTCCAGCACTTTATCGGACGGGCCCACCGCGAGGGGCTGCTCATTTCCGACATGCCCGGGCAGGGGCGCGAGCTGCAAAAGCGGCAGGGTGAAAACCGGCGCAAGCGCTGGGTGCAACGCCTGGGCAACGTCCTGGCGATTCGCTTTCGCGGCATCGACCCGGGGTGGCTGCTGAACTTCTTGTATCCGCTCGTGCGGTTCATGTTCCGGCCGTGGGCGGTGGCCCTGTGGCTGGTTCTGGCCCTGTCGGCGCTCTTGCTGATCGCCGTCCAGTGGAGTGCTTTCCAGGCGCGGATGCCGGCGCTGGACCAGTTTTTCTCGCTGGAGAACGCGATCTATTTGGGAATCGCCCTGATCGCGGCCAAGATCGTCCACGAGCTGGGGCACGGGCTCACCTGCCAGCATTTTGGCGGCGAATGCCACGAGATCGGACTCATGCTGCTCGTGTTCATGCCGTGCCTGTATTGCAACGTCTCCGACGCCTGGATGATCGACAACAAGTGGCGGAGGGCGGCCGTGGGCGCGGCGGGCATGTACGTGGAGGTCCTCGTCGCGTCGCTGTGCACGTTTCTGTGGTGGTTCAGCGAGCCGGGACTTCTTAATCACCTCTGCTTGAGCTTGATGTTCGTGTGCTCGGTGAGCACGGTGGTATTCAACGGCAACCCGCTGTTGCGGTTCGACGGCTACTACATCCTGTCCGACCTCGTCGAGATTCCCAACCTGCAATCGCGGGCGTCGGGCGTGCTGCGGAGGGTCGCGTCCAGCGTCTTCCTGGGGATGAAGCTGCCGGAGGACCCGTTCGTGCCGCAGAAACGGCTGTTTCTCTTCGCGCTCTACAGCGTGGCGTCGTTTGTATACCGGTGGTTTGTTTATTTGTCGATTCTGTGGTTTCTGACCAACGCCTTGAGGCCGTACCGGCTGGAAGTGTTCGGGCACCTGCTGCTGGCGGTGGCGGTGGCGGGGTTTTGCATTCCGCTCGTGTCGGCCGTCAAGTTCTTTATGTCGCCGGGGAGGACGCAAAAAGTGAAGAAGACGCGGGCGATCGGTTGGTTGGTCGGTTTGGGCCTCGTGGGGGCGGCGCTGTTTGTGCCGCTGCCCTATTTCGTCATTTGCCCCTTGGACGTGCAGCCGCACGACGGGGCGGCGGTGTACGTGGACGTGGCCGGCTCGGTGGCGAAGGTGCATGCCCGGCCGGGCGAGCGGCTGATGGCGGGCCAGCCGATTATCGAGCTCGTGAGCCTGGAAGCGGCGCAGAAGCTAGAGCAGGCCCAGTCGCAGCTTCGGGCGGCCGCACTGCGCTACGACAACCTCTTGCACCAGCGGCACCGCAATCCCGAGGCCGCCAGCCAGCTTCCCCAGGCGCAAGAGGAGCTGGCGACGATCCGCGAGGAGCTGGCGCAGTTGCGGGAGGACGAGGCGCGGCTGACACTCCGCGCGGGCCGCGACGGCGTCTTGTTTGCGCCGCCGCGCGTCGAAGCGCCCAAGGAGGAGACGGAGAAGCTGCCTTCCTGGTCGGGGTCACCGTTTGAAACGCACAACGTCGGCTGCTTTTTGCCGATGGGATCGCTCGTGGGCGTCGTCGGCGAGCCGGCGGAAATGGAGGCCGTGCTGGTGATCGATCAGGCCGACGTGGAGCTGGTCCGCGTGGGGCAGGAGGTGGAGTTGCAGTTTGCGCACCTCCCGGGCGAGACCTTTCGAGGGCGGATCGATGAGCTGGCGGTTCGGAACATCGACGTCAGCCCGGCGAACCTGTCGCACAAGGCCGGCGGGGAGCTTGTGACCAAGACCGACGAGTCCGGCCGCGAGCGGCCGCAGAGCGCGTCGTATCAGGCGAAGGTCCATTTGCTGAACCTGGACCGGCCGGCGCCGG
Source organism: Planctomycetia bacterium (assembly GCA_016177915.1). Classification (GTDB taxonomy): domain Bacteria; phylum Planctomycetota; class Planctomycetia; order Pirellulales; family S012-138; genus JACOUI01. The sequence continues at coordinate 1,893 of JACOUI010000257.1, read as the reverse complement.
TGGGAATTCGCGGGCAGGCGAAGATCAGCGCGGAGAACCTGTCGGTGGCGTCGCGGGTCTATCGCTGGCTGGCGCGGACGTTTCGGTTCCGGGCGTAGGTCACGCCTTGCCTGACATCTCTGGCCGGTGCTCTCACTCCGGCAAGTCTTGGCCCTTCGTCTCCACGGCGAAGAACAGCAGCACCGCGCCGACGAGGAACAGCAGGCTCAACAGCGATGCCGATTGTTCGCGGGTCAGTTCCAGGCCGCCTTTGGCCAGGGGGCGCTGAAGCCAGCCGGTGACAAACAACACCGGAAAGACGGCCAGGCGAGCAAGGTTGAAACAAACTCCCGCCCCGGTTGAACGCAGGCGCGTGGGAAACAGCTCGGGAAAGTAGATGGCGTAGCCAGCGTGCATTCCGAGTGTGAAAAACCCGAAGATCGGAAGCGCCACGGTTAGGACGCCCAGACCCGCAAGCTGGAAGGTGACGAGAGCAACCACGAGCCCTGCCAGATGGAAAAGGAGGAAGGCGCCGCGGCGGCCGATGCGCTCGGCAATCGGTCCAAATGCCAACAGACCCAGGCCGCCGCCGGTCGTGGCCAGCAGCATGCCTGCCATTTCCCAATGTTTGAGTTCGCGGTTGTGCGCTTGGACCACCTGTTCGTGCTGGCTGGGCGGGAGATGCGCGGTGTAGCGCGCCTTGGCGTCGCGGAGGAAGAGGTTCTTGCCATAGATGTGCGTGCCCCAGAATGTTGTCAGTCCGATCGTGCCCAGCCCGATGCCCACGAGCGTGTTGCGGAGGACCCTGCCTCGAAACAGGTCGGTGATCCGCCCCAGAGGTTCGTGGCGGATCGCCGCCGCCTGGGCTTTCGCCTGCTGCCATCCCACAGGCTCACGAAGCGAGAGGCGCACCCAAATGGTGAGGAGCGCAGGGACCGCTCCGAGGAGAAACACGGGACGCCAGCCGTAAAGGGGCACGACAAAAGCGCCGGCCGCCACGGCCAGGTAGGTGCCCAGCACGCTCGAAGCGTGGAAGATGCCCAGCGAGCGGGCGCGGGCGCGCTGGGGAAAAACCTCAGCGACCAGCGAACTGGCGACGGCCCATTCGCCGCCCACGCCCAGGGCCACGAGGAAGCGGAAAGCGGCCATGTGCCACCACTCGCGCGAGACGGCCGAGAGGCAGGTGAAGAACGAATAAACCAGAATCGTGTAGACCATGGTGCGAACGCGACCGATGCGATCGCTGACGATGCCAAACAGCACGCCGCCCAGCGCCCCGCCGAGCAGGAAGCAGCCGTTAATGACGTCCTTGTAGAACTCAATGGTGCCAGGATCGGTGGCTTTGGGGACGAGCGCGGGGATGACCTGCTCCATGCTCGTCACGAAGATTTGCCCCTCGAAGACGTCGAACACCCAGCCCAGCGAGGCGATGACGAGGACCAGCCACTGGTAGGCCGTGACGCCTTCGTGCCAGGGGCGGCGGTCGTGGGATGGGTTCATGCGGCCGGCTTTGTCGTGGTGCGAATGATCTATCCGTGAGTCGAACTAGCCCTTAACCAAGCGAGCCCCGTGCGGCTCGCTGAGAGTGTTCACGAAAAAACTCGAAATCTTCGGCGTTCTCGGGCGTCTGAGAGTTGTAACCAAAACTCAGGACCACGAGCACGGAGGATTTCGAGTAAAACGTAGCATTGCACAGCGGCTGGCCCTTCGCAAGCGGAGCATCGAAATTCGGTTGGCACGCGGAATCCGGGAGTTGAACGTCGACGGCCCCGTGCTCTCCTCCGCCGGTGTGAAGTACGAATTCAGCGACAAGGCGCGCGGCCTCGTCTGCGGCGGCATCGGCGCGTTTCATCGGCTGGCCCACAAGGTCGGGCTCGTCGCGGCGATCGACCGGCACACGCGATGGTGAAGATT
>JACOUI010000256.1 GCA_016177915.1 Planctomycetia bacterium | reverse complement strand
GTGGAAAGGAGCTTGAGGGCGACGCGGCGGCCGGTCGCCTGGTGCTCGGCCTCGAAGACCGTACCCATGCCTCCCTGCCCCAGCTCGCGCAGGAGCCGGAAGTCGCCGACCATCTGCGACGGGGCGGCGTGGCTGACCTGCGGCTCGGTCAAGGCGCCGGCGGACGACCCGGGGATCGTTTCCGCCTCATGGACGGCGGTCTCCGGCAGGGCGCCGGCGACCTTGACGGCCGTTCCCGCCTTGCTCAGCGAAGCGCCGCAGAACGGGCAAAAGCTCGGCGTCGGCCCGGCGATGCTCAGGACCTGCTGGCAGCTTTGACAGGTGATGTCCAAGGCGGTTCGCTTTCCTGCAGAGCCTCTGGCGTTTCGGTCCCGAAGCGGGGCCGCCAGGCGGCTGGCCTGCTGCCAATGCGCGCGCAATCGGGGCCGTTGTCAAGCCTTGGGGCGCCAAATGCGCCGTTGGAGGACCGCCTTCAGGCGGAGGAAGGGCAGCGGACCTTCCAGCGAAGACCGGCTTTGTGGATTTATTGGGCCGTCGTGCTGGCGGCCAAACCGTCCTCCACGCGGACAAGCCGCGTGGCGGGAGGAATTGCGAGCACGCCTGGGCGGCTGAACGCGGGGCAATTACGTCGCCGCGCCGTTGGTCGAGAACTCGACCGGCACGCGCTTGGCCCCGGCCCAGAGGTCCTCCAGGGAATAGTAGTCCCGCGTCGGGGCGTCGAAGATATGAATGACGACCGCGCCGTAGTCGAGCAGGACCCAGTGGCTTTCGTCGTAGCCCTCGATCCCCAGCCGGCGCTCGCCGTGCTCGCGCTGCAGCTTGCGGTCGATTTCGTCGCCGATCGAGTGGATTTGCCGCCGGCTGCGTCCGGTGACGAGCACGAAGTAGTCGAACATCTGCGTCAGCTCGCGCATGTCCAGGACCACGACGTCCGTGCCGTGATTCTCGTCCGCCACACGCGCGGCGGCCAGCGCCATTTCCAGCGCCCGCCGCGGACCGGTCAGCTTCTGCGCTTGTTCGACTGCCACGCCTCGCCCTCGGTTTTCCCGCGCCGGCTTTCGCCCGCGTGTCGCGTCTGCTGCGGGGCCGCCGCGCGGTGAAGCGGCCACGTTCGAGCAGCGCTCACGCCCACCGGGCCGCCGGGCGGGGCGTTTCACGCTCGCCCAACGGCCCTCACTCAATTCTACACATTAAATCGACCCCGTTTCCAGGAAAAGGTTCGTCGACGGCAGTTTCGTCGAATCGGGCCGGACGGACGAGCTACGCCCGGCCCCCCGCAAACCGACCGTGGCCGTTGCAACTTGCACTTGGAACGGGCTTTTCTTGTGGCGTATGCCCGCGGCGGGGCGCATTTGCTCGACAGCCGACACCGCGGTGCCTAAACTGGCAGGATTAAGGGGGGTGGACGGGAAGTTGGCGTTGCGCCCGCCAGACCGGTGCGGTTTTCTGCATGGAGTGCCCCAAAGCGAGGCGCCGTGCATGAACGCTCCGGCCGTGGCGAAACGCCGCAATAGGACCTTCCTCATTCCAGGCACAGACCGTGCCCGGCGCGAGCGCAGCATGGACCCTACGTCGCCGGACACCTCTCGTTTGCAGGCGGCGCTCGACACGGCGCGGACGGCGCTGTTGGAGCAGCGCGAGCTGGCCGGCTCGTGGACGGGCGAGCTGTCGTCGTCGGCCCTGTCGACCGCCACGGCGGTCAGCGCCCTGGCGGTCTACCATCGCCACGCCCCTGCCGACGCAGACAAGCATCTCGGCGCCGACTGGCAGGAGCGGCTGAGCGAGAAGGTGATGGCCGGCCTGAACTGGCTGGCCGCCGCACAGAACCCCGACGGCGGCTTCGGCGACACCGACCGGAGCCTGTCCAACGTCGCCACGTCGATGCTGGCCCAGGCCGCGTTCCATTTGACGGTCGTCCCCAGCCGCAAGGGCGACATCCTGGAGCGCCTGGAACACTATATCGCTTCGCAGGGGGGCGTGGCCGGCGTCCGCGCACGCTACGGCAAGGACAAGACCTTTGCCGCACCGATCCTGGCCAATGCGGCCCTGGCGGGACTCGTGTCGTGGGAGAGCGTGCCCGCGCTGCCGCTGGAGCTGGCCTGCTTCCCGCAGGGCTGGTATCGCTTCCTCAAGCTGCCGGTGGTGAGCTACGCCGTGCCGGCGCTCGTGGCGATCGGTCTCGTGCGGCTAGAGCATCGTCCGCCACGGTTCCCGCTGCTGGGCTGGTTCCGCCGTCGGCTGGTGGACCGGGCCCTGCACGTCGTCGAGGAGATGCTCCCCCGCAGCGGAGGGTTTTTGGAAGCCACCCCGATTACGAGCTTTGTGGTCATGTCGCTGGCGGCCTCCGGCAAGGCCGACCACGTGGTCACGCAGAAGGGCGTGGGCTTCCTGCTCAACTCCGCCCTCGCGGACGGTTCCTGGCTGATCGACACGAACCTGGCGACCTGGAACACGACGCTGGCGCTCAGCGCCCTCACTCCCCTTGGCGATTCTAACGACGTTGCGGAGCGCGGGGCATTCGCCCTGCAGATTGTCACACCGGAGGGCCAGCGTCACGCGGCGGCGACCGAAACGTCGGTGCAAGACAAGGACGTTCAGTCCGCTCCGCCATCGGTGACGGACACGGCCGTGCGCTCCGGCGCGGCGCTCCGCGACGACCGATTGGACGAAGTCCACCGCGAGAGCCTCCTGGAATGGCTGCTCTCTTGCCAGCATCGGCAGGAGCATCGCTACACCGGCGCTCCGCCGGGCGGCTGGGCCTGGACGGACCTTTCGGGCGGCGTTCCGGACGCCGACGACACGTGCGGCGCACTTTTGGCTTTGTCGCGCTGGCCGCGCCCCGCTTCTGACGACGAGCGCATCCTCGACGCCGCCTGCGCCGGCTGCCGCTGGCTTTTGGACCTGCAGAACCGCGACGGGGGCTGGCCGACCTTCTGCCGCGGCTGGGGCACGATGCCCTTTGACCGGAGCGCTACGGACCTGACGGCGCACGCCCTGCGGGCCCTGTGGGCCTGGAAAGACCGCCTCCGCGCGCACCGTCCCCGCGATCGCAAGCTCTCCGCGGGGCACGTGGACCGCGCCATGACGCGCGGCTTCGCCTACCTGGCGCGGTCGCAGCGCGACGACGGGTGCTTCGTTCCGCTTTGGTTCGGAAATCAATACGATCCGCGCGAGGAGAACCCCGTTTATGGGACCGCGCGGGTCCTCCTGGCCTATCGCGACCTGAATCGGCTCGACGCGCCGGCCGCAAAGCGGGCCGTCGCCTGGCTCGTCTGCCATCAGAACGCCGACGGCGGTTGGGGTCGGCAATTCTTGCGCGAAGATCTCGAGGCTGCCGCGGCGATTTTGCGCCAGGACGACCTTGCCGCCTCCAGCCGCCGAGCCGCCGACGCGCCCAAACGCCCCCGCAAGCCGCCGGAGGCCGTTTCCAGCGTCGAAGAGACGGCCCTGGCCGTCGAGGCCCTGCTCGGTGCGTCGGGTCCGTCGCGCGCGTCTTCCGAGCACGAAGCGCCGGCCGTCGGCGCGGCCCTTCGCCGCGGGCTGGATTGGCTTGTCGAATCCGTGGAGTCAAATCGCTGGCGCGAATGCTCGCCAATCGGCTTTTACTTCGCTAAGCTGTGGTACTATGAGAAGCTCTATCCAATGATCTTCACGGTTTCGGCTTTGCAAGCCGCGATGCGCTGCCCCGCCTTCCTTCCCTCACAACAGCACGCCCCGCGCGAACCCGCCCTACCGCACGCGACCGCGCCGCAGCCGGCCGAGCCGTCCCCCGCCCCAAGCCTCCCCTTGAACTCCTGAGACTGCCCGAGGTGCATTTTGGCGACCGTCCCCAGCGAAACGACGCTGCTGGAGCAGCCGCCCGCCAGGAAGCGGCGCAGCACGAGCCATCTGAAGCTCGTCCCCCCGTCGAAAGAGCTGCGCACGCAGCTTCGGCAGCGTTGCGCCGCCGCCGCCGCGCGTCTCGACAAGAGCTGCCCGCTCACCAAGGACGAAATGGAGGCCGTCGCCCGCGCCCTTTTGGCCGAGGCCGGCCTGCCGGAGGGCTACGTCGGCTGGGCGATGGTCGCGCTGGCGACGGCCTTTTGGCGCGACCAGGTGGCGGTCGTTCCCTTCAACCGCCGGCTGTTCCTGCTTCCCCACTGCCTTAAGCACGCCGAAGGCTGCCCTGCCGACTACGACGAGTTCGGCCTCGACTGCCGCAAGTGCGGCGCGTGCAGCATCGCCGACTTCCGCACCAAGGCCGAGGAGCTGGGTTACAAGGTCCTCGTGGCCGAAGGCTCGCCGATCGTCCTGAAGATCATCGTCAGCGGCTACGTCGACGCGATCGTGGGCGTCGCCTGCCTGAACGTCCTGGAGAAGGCGATCGACAAGATCCTGCTGGCCGGCATCCCCTGCATGGCCGTGCCGCTCCTCTCCAGCGACTGCCGCAACACGGGCGTGGACGAGGAATGGGTCCAGGAAATGATCGTGACCTTGCAGGAGCGCCCGGTCGAACACACGCGGAGCTACGTGCACCTGATGCGCGGGGCGGCGGCGATGTTCAAGGAGCCGGAGCTGTCGCGCCTCGCGCCGCGCGTTCGCGCCGCGCCGCCCGGCGACAACGGGCACTCCCTGAAGGCGGACCCCATCGCCGCCACCGAGACCATCGCCTACGACTTTTTGGCCCAGGGAGGCCCTCCAGGGTGTCGGCCAGGGTGGCGGGGTCGAGCTCCGGGACGAGCGGGGCCAGGCGGCCCGCGATGTGCGTCTTGAACGGGTTCTCCGTGGGCATGGTGGGCGGATGTTACGCGAAGCCGAGGG
>JACOUI010000255.1 GCA_016177915.1 Planctomycetia bacterium | reverse complement strand
TTCGTCGAAGAGCAAAACGGCCGCGTACTCTACCCCTGCTACCAGGCCGCGCCCGTCCGCGGCGCGCTCCGCGAGATCCTCGGCATCCGCCCGCGGCAGGCCAACGGCTACTTTCTCTTCCGCGGCAAGGAGCCGTTCGACCTCAACGTCTACATTCCTCAAGGGTACAAGGTGGCCGTCCGCCCGCGTGTCGATCGCATCACCCACCAACAGCTCCTCGGCATGTGGTGGTCGCAGTACACGCCGGGACCTCGCCTGCTGGAAAGCGCCGAGGACTACCCGCCCGTGCTGGAAAACTACCTGCAGTGCATGCTCTCGCGGCGGCTGGGCCTCGCCATGCCCGACCAGGGCGAAGCCTGGCTCGCCACGGTCTTCAATCTGCCAAAGATGGACGACATCCTCGGCCCGCTCGCCGGGACCGAATCGCTGAAGATCGAGCTGCAGCGCGAAACGATGCTGGGGGCGATGAAGGACGGCGAGCTGGCCGACCTGCCGCTGCCCGCCATGCCCGAGGGTCCGCCGCTCCTTGTTCCCGACGCCTCGGCCGACGTGGCGGTCGAGCCGATCGCGATGCACGTGCCGGAGGAGTGCTTCTACGTCCGCTGCGGCAGCTTCGGCAATTTCATCTGGCTGCGAAAGACGCTGGAGCAGACGGGCGGCGACCTGGCGAACCTGCTGGCGCTGCGCGGGGTGAACTACAGCCTCTCCGACAAGCTCCAACGGCAGCTCGTCCTCAAGGAATCCGAGCTGGCCCGGCTCGTCGTGGCCGACGTCGCCTGGATCGGCACGGACCCCTTCCTCCGCGAAGGCGGCGCCACCGGCGTCGTCTTCGAGGCCAACAACCTCGGCGCTTCGCTGGCGCTGGCCGGCGGCATCAAACAGCAGCGCCAGGCTGCGCTGGCCGATCAAAAGGAAGCCGTCGAGCGGATGATCGACGTAGCCGGCCGCCAGGTCTCGTTCATCTCCACGCCCGACAACCGCGTCCGCTCGTTCTACGCGATCGACGGCAATTATCACCTGGTCACCACGTCGCGCTACATCGTCGGGCGGTTTTACGAAGCGGGCGAGGGCACGCAAGCGCTCGGCGCGTCGGCGGAGTTCCTTAACGCGCGCTCGCTCCTGCCCGTCGCGCGCGGCGACACGGTCTTCTTCTATGCCTCCGACGCCTTCTTCGAAAACCTCGCCAGCCCCCGCTACCGCGTCGAGATGCTGCGCCGGCTGCGGGCGGCCGGGAACCTCGAGCTGGCGCGGATGGCGCGGCTCGCCGCTAAGGCCGAGCACGTCAAGGCCGACACGCTCGACGACCTCATCGTCGGAGGGTTCCTGCCGCCCTCGTTCGGCGATTTGCCGGGCGGCAGCCGCACGCTGCTGCGCGGCGACCTCGTGCTCGACTCGGCCCGCGGCGCGCGGGGCACGTTCCTGCCCGTCCCCGACATCGAGTTTACAACCGTCACGCCCAGCGAGGCGCGGCAGTATCGGTCCTTCATCCGAGACTACCGGGAAACGACGGGCAGGATGGACCCCATCGCGCTGGCGGTCCAGCGCTATCCGTTCCTTCCGCCGCCGGGCGCCCCGCCCCTGCCGCCCGAGGCCGGCCTGCGCGAGCTGATCGTGATCGACGCGCGCATTTCGCCCTTCACGCACGGCGGGAGCTTTTTCCAGGGGCTCGGGCCGCCCTCGCGCAGGCAATTGCGGCGCGTGCCGGGCGATGTCCTCTCCGCCGAGGTCGTCTATCCCGACCAGCACGCGTTCTCGGGCCTGCGCGACCTCAAGCCGCCGGAAAGCCGTTATTTGCCGCTGCAGCGCCAGCCGCGGACCGTGCTGGAATACGTGCTGCCGTACGTCGCGATGACGCCGCCGGACTACCTGTTCGGCTACGTCGGCGGCACTTCCGGCGGCGCCGTTCTGGACGAGTACATCACCGATCGCTTCGGGCCGCCGCAGCGCGGCCTCGCGCGCGGCGACGGCTTCTGGTATCGCCTGGAATCGGGAGGCTACACGACCTACTCGTTCCATCCGGAAATTCTGCGCAGCGTCGGGCCGCAACTGGTCATGGAGGACGCCCCTCGCCCGGCGCAAATGCGGCTGCACGTGGGCGACCTGGCGCAGACGAACCTCGCCCGCTTGCTGGACATGATGGGTTTCCTGCGGGCCAGGCAGGCCTCCGACGGCAACACGGCCCTGCTCAACGCCATGGCGCAGCAGCTTCACCTGCCGCGCGAAGAGGCCCTGCCCGCGGCCGAGGCGATCATCGACGCCAGGCTCGTCTGCCCGCAGGGCGGAAAGTACGTCCTCGCGCAGGACAAGGCCGGCTATCCCCGCTGGCAGTCGACGGCCGGGCGCGAGTTTGTGGAGGGGCGATATCGGTTCCCGCCGCTGGGCTGGCTGCGGGGCCTGGATGTGGACGTGGCCGTTGTCAACGGCACGCTGGCGGCGCACGTCGAGGTGGACATGCACTGGCCTGCGGGCAGCGACGTTCCGCCTCCTCCTCCGCCGGCGGCCCGACCCAAGCCGCCGGAGGAACTCCCCCCGCCCAAACCGGCCGAAAAGAAACCGGGTGGCACGCCCTGAGCATCGCCGAGCAGCGCATCTACGCCGGCGCAAAGAAACGCCTGAAGTGAAGTGGCCTCATGCCTTCATGAGCGAAGGGCGTGGCGCGTCGAGCACGCCCTTCGCAGCCGGGGCGGAACGCGATTGGATGATTCGGCCTCAGATGGCGGCGGCTCGCTTGGAGTCCGGCAAGCTCAGGGCGTGCCACACGCGCGGCTCACTGCGCAGGCGCTCCCGTCGGCCGCTTCACAAAAAGCTGCCCCGTCTTGGGGTCATAGACGTACTCGTGGCCGGGCTTCAGTGGCGGCAGCGGCATGGCCAAAAGCGGCTTGACGTCTTCCAGCGTCGGTGGGTACTCGCCGTGCTCGGCGTAGTAGAGCTTCATCGCGTAGTTGTACGTGTCCAGCGCGAGCCGGTCCTGCACCTTCCAGTATTGGCTGATCGGCTCGGTGATCGGGTCGCCGCCGTAATCGCGCCCCTTCGTGCCGACGGTGTTCATCGTGGCCGGCACGATTTCGGTCGCACCGGGATTGGCCGGCGGATTCTGCGCGGCGCTGGCGCCGCTTTGCGGCGCTTGTCCGCAGCCGGACAGTACGAGCGCGAGGGGCGCAAAGAGCCAAAGAGCGCGACGCATGGCGATGTCTCCGGACGTGCCGGCCGCGAAGCCCCCTGCCGATGCGGCAATGCCGGCCGCGGCCTGACTAAGCAGTCTAGGCGCAGCCGCGGGGAAACACAATTCCGCCGCTCGAAACCTGAATACCGTGGGCGCGCTGCACTCGACCTCCGGCCGCGAAACTCACGTTACGTCCCCGGCGCGGAAAAAAACTAGCGCGGCGTCTCGCCGAAAGGCCGCGCGCGGCGGTATATTTCCGCTTGCCGAGCGCCGCCAGCCGCGAGATCGCCGCGACGGAGCGCGCCCGCCGGCCCTCCTCCAGCCCCCGCACTGGCATGATCCTCTCCGGCCATGAGATCCGCGCCCAGCTTGGGCGGAACATCGTCATCGACCCGTTCGACGAATCGCGACTGAACCCCAACAGCTACAACCTCACGTTGCACCACGAACTGATGGTGTACGAGGAGGTCGTACTGGACATGAGCAGGCCCAACCGCGTGCGGCGGCTGGAGATTCCGCCGGAGGGTCTCGTGCTCAGCCCAAATCAGCTTTACCTGGGCCGCACCGCCGAACGCACGGAAACCCACAACCTCGTGCCGATGATCGAGGGCCGCTCTTCGATCGGCCGCCTGGGCTTGTTCGTCCACGTGACGGCCGGGTTTGGCGACGTGGGCTTTTGCGGTTACTGGACCTTGGAGATGTTCGCGGTCCAGCCGGTGCGGGTCTTTGCCGGCGTCCCGATCTGCCAGATCTTCTATCACGAGATCAAGGGCGACGTGACGGAGTACGCCAGCAAGTACCAGCACAACCAGGACATCCAGCCGAGCCTGCTGTTCAAGGAGTTCGGCGACTTTGAGCCCGATCCGCAGTTGCTCCTCGACTTTGGCATTGAAAGCCCGGAACGCAGCCAGCGCGAGTTTGCGACCCGCCTGCGCTGATCCGCGCCCATCCACCCAATCCGTCTCATCCGCGTCCATTTCGAAACGTCGTCGGCTTCGCGTAACATCCGCCAACGGCGCGTTTCTTCTCCCCCCGGCCCGCCCAATGGGGTAATCTGAAATAGGGGCCAAGCCGGCGCGCCGGGCGCTTTGCGTGCGCGCTGGCCGATCTCGGGCCAGACGCAGGAGAAAGCCATGGCTGCGACCGACTCATCCACTTCGCCGGACCTGCCCAAGCCGATCGGACCCCCACCGGCCAACCTCGGTCCCCCGCCCGGCCCTACTCCCGCATCCGGCGCGCCGACAAGCGGCGCGAAAGAGGCCTTCAAGTTGGCCCCGGTCACGCCCGCGCCTGTCAAGTCGGCCTCCGCCCCGACATCCGGTCAGCCCGCGTCGGCGATGCTGCCTAAGCGATACCCTTACGCCCAGCCACTGCCTAGCCGCGAAATCCGCGAAGTGTCGCCCGCCGCGCCGGCCGTCCGCCCGACGACCCGTCTCGTCTCGCTCGACGCCTATCGCGGCTTCGTCATGCTGGCGATGATCTCCGGCGGCTTCGGCTTTGCCAGGATCGTGCGGGACCATCAGGAAGTTCTGCAGCAGCACGCCGGCACGACGCTCGGCCGGTTCTGGCCGCAGCTTTGGAATACGCTGGCCTACCAGTTCGAGCACGTCTCCTGGGTCGGCTGCTCGTTCTGGGACCTGATCCAGCCGTCGTTCATGTTCATCGTGGGGGCGGCGATCCCGTTTGCCGAGTCCCGCCGCAAGGCCGAGGGGCACTTCTGGATTCGCCGCTTCCTGCACGCCGTCTTGCGCTGCGTCATCCTGATCCTGCTCGGCGTGTTCCTGTCGTCGAACTCCGGCCCGCAGACGAACTTCACGTTCGTCAACGTGCTCACGCAGATCGGCCTGGGCTACATGGTCGTCTGGGTCCTCTGCAATCGCGGCTGGTGGCTGCACCTGGCCGTGATCGCCGCCATCCTGGGCGGCTACTGGTGGTGGTTCTTCCAGTACGCGCCCAAGCCGGCCGAGCGCGACGACGTGATCGCCTACCGGCAAACCATCAACCCCAAGGACGGCTCGGCCCGCGCGGGGCCGCTGGCGGAGAAAGACTGGGACCAATTCACGGGCCTGGCGGCGCACTGGAACAAACACACCAACGCCGCCGCCGACTTCGACCGCAAGTATCTCAACGTCTTCCCGCGCCACGAAAAGCCCTGGAAGGACAAGCAATTCTGGGTCAATGACGGCGGCTACCAGACGCTCAACTTCGTGCCCTCGATCGCCACGATGATCTTCGGCCTGATGGCCGGCCAGCTCTTGTTCCGCCGGCGCGAGACGCCCTTTAGCAATTTCCGCTGGCTCTTCCTGGGCGGCATCGTCTGCATCCTCGTGGCCATGGCCGTCGACACGACCGTCTGGCCCGACGCGCTGCGGCGGCTCATTCCGCAGGCGACGTGGACCTTTGGCCCGGCCGTGAAGCGCATCTGGACGCCGACCTGGACGGTGTACAGCGCGGGCTGGGCGATGGTGATTTTCGCGCTCTTTTACGGCGTGATCGACGGCTGGGGCTGGCGGAAGCTGGCCTTTCCACTGGCGGTCGTGGGTCTCAACTCGATCGCCATCTACTGCCTGGCGCAGCTCATCAAGCCCTGGACCGCGGCCACGCTCAAGTTCCACGCCGTCGCGATCGGCAAGGCCGCGGGCTACGACTTCTGGGGCCGCGCGGTGAGCGACAATTTCTACGGCCCGTTTTGGGAATCGCTGCTGGTGCTCTGCGTGCTGTGGCTCATCTGCGTGTGGATGTGGTGGCGGAAGATCTTCATCCGGATTTGAGCGCGCACGATTCTCGCTACAGACCCAGTGCCGCCTTGAGGCAGTCGTCGATTTGCCGCATCGCTTGCGGCGACAGGCTGCCGATCGTGCGCCGAACGAACTGCTGACTGACCGTGAAGAGGTTCTCGCACGTCACGGCTGAATCGGCAAGCAGGCCCGATTGTTGACCGGCGGGCGTCGCCAATTCGATCAATAGCTGTGTCGGTTCGCGGACGCGGCTGGTGTTTCGGGTGACCGCGGCCACGATTGTGTTCGTCAGGCGAGTGTTGCTGCGGTCCGCTTGCACGACGAGCGCCGGACCTATCTTCGAACCGCCGCCCTGGGCGAACGGCATATCGACCAGCACGATGTCGCCGCGGCTGACGCTCATGGTTGTTGGCGGTGGGCGTCGTAGTCGTCGTAGGCGGCGTCCTCAGGGTGGCTCCACGCCTTGTCGGCGGCCTCATCTTGAATGACGTACGTCTCGCTGATGTCGAACGGATCGTCGCCGCCAAAGAGCGAGCGAATGCGCTGGTACGCCGCTGCCGGCAAGAGCACATATTGCGACTGCGACAGAGTGTCGAGAACGAAGACCGGCGCTCCGTGCCCCTCCGCAATCGCCTGTCGTTGTTCGTCGCTGAGGACGGGAGTCATAGTTTCTCTCCTGCGCGAGTCCTTGTGTATTGTACCGTGTTTCTTCTCCGCGTGCTCGGCAACCCCGCGCCGACGGACGCAAAGCGCGACGACGACGTCACGGAGTGTTGCGCTTCGGCCGGTAAATCTCCGTCGCCAGACCCAGCGGCATCTCCGCCGCCATCCCCACCGTCTCGCCCAGCGTCGGGTGCGGGTGGATCGTTTCGGCCACGTCGCGCAGCGTGCAGCCCATCTCCAGGGCCAGGACGCACTCCGCAATGAGGTCGCCCGCGCTCGCGCCCACGATCCCAAGGCCCAACACGCGCTCCGTCTCGCCGTCGTAGAGGATTTTCGTCATCCCTTCGGTCCGACCGAGCGACTGCGCCTTGCCGCTCGCGGCCCAGGGGAACCGCGCGACGGCGACCTGCCGGCCTTGCTCTTTGGCCTGCCCTTCCGTCAGCCCGGCCCAGGCGATCTCCGGGTCGGTGAAGACGACGGCCGGGATGGCGACGGGATCGAACGACGCCGGCTCGCCGGCCAGCGCCTCGACGGCCACCTTCGCCTCGTGCGTCGCCTTGTGCGCCAGCATCGGCTCGCCCGCCACGTCGCCAATCGCCAGGATGTGCGGGTCCGCCGTGCGCCGCTGCGCGTCGACGATGACAAACCCGCGCTGATCGAGCCGCACCTGCGTCTTCTCCAGGCCGATTTCTGCGGTACACGGCTTTCGCCCCACCGAAACGAGCACGCGCTCAAACCGCTCCGTCCGCTCCCCGCCGGCGCCGGCTGAGGTGACGTCGATCCCCTCGCCGCGGTCCTCGAGCCGCAGCACTTTCGTCTCAAGACGGATCGCCGCAAACAACTTTTCCAGCCGCCCCGAAAGAGGCTTCACCAGGTCGCGATCAACGCCCGGCAAGAGTCCCTCCGTCAACTCGATGACCGTCACCTTCGAGCCGAGCGTGGCAAACACCGTCCCCAGTTCCAGGCCGATGTACCCGCCCCCCAAGACCAGGAGCGACGCAGGCACGTCGGGCAGATCGAGCGCAGCGGCCGAGTCCATCACGCGCGGGCTGTTGAGGTCGAACGCGGGAATCTTCGCCGGCGTCGAGCCGGTGGCCAGGATGCAGTGATCGAAGGTGAATGGCTCGGCGATCCGATCCACGGCCAGCGTGCTCGAGTTGACAAACCGCCCCCGGCCCGTGACGACGTTCACTTTCCGCTGCTTCGCCAGTTGCTTGAGACCATTTGCGAGAGTGTTGAGCACTTTCTCTTTGCGGGTGCGAAGCAGATCGATATTCACCGCGGGTGCCGGGAAATCGATTCCCCACTCGCGCAGCCCGCCAGCCTCGTGCATCACCTTGGCCACGTGCAGCAGGGCCTTGGACGGAATGCAGCCGCGGAGGAGGCACGTGCCGCCCAGGCGCGGGTCGGCGTCCACAAGCGTCACCTGCAGGCCTTTGTCGGCCGCCAGAAACGCCGCCGCATATCCGCCAGGCCCGGCACCGAGAACGAGAAGCTGCGTGTGCATGACGCTCCCAATGGCGAGCGGGGGGCGTCAGCCCCCCGGTGTTGACATAAAACTTGACCGCGATTCAGAAGCGGCAGGCGAGACGCCTGCCCCACGAAAATACGGCAGGCGGGCCGCCCGCCCTACGCGTTTTCGTCTGCCCAATACGTCTGCTTGTGTTCGCGGGATTCCAGTTCCGCCGCGAGCTTCTCCGCCTCCTCCCGCCCCAGTCGCGTCGCCACCACAAACCGGTTCCCGTTGTCGTCCTGCCGACAGACGGACCAGCCGCGGGCTTCTTCGCGCTCTCTTGGGTTGACGTTGCTCATGCCGGGCTGCGCTTGACGTGCAAAAACGCCTCCGGAAGAAACTCCGCAATGTCACGGGCGATCATGCCGTGCGTGCCGCGCTCGGCCGAGACGCGGTCCGCGGCCAGGCCGTGAACGTGTACCCCCAAATGCGCTGCGTCGAACGGCGCCAGCTTCTGGCAGACCAGGGCCGTGATGACGCCCGTCAGCACGTCGCCGGTGCCGCCGGTGGCCATGCCGGGATTTCCCGTCTCGTTGACGGCGGTTTTCTTGCCGTCGGTGATCAGCGTCTTGTATCCCTTGAGGACCACGATGGCGTGGGACCAGGCGGCGAACGTCTCGGCCAGCGTCTGCCGCTTCGCTTGCACTTCGGCCGTCGTCACGCCCGCGAGCCGCGCGAATTCGCCAGGGTGGGGCGTCAGGATGCGCGGCCCGCCGGGTTTTTCCAGCGCCGCGGGCTTGCCCGAAAGCGCATTGAGCGCGTCGGCGTCGACGATCATCGGTAGCGCAACGTGCATGTAGAGGTCGGCGACCAGTTCGTCGAGTTCCTTGGACCGTCCCATGCCCGGCCCGATGGCCACGGCCGTGGAGTGGGCAACGAGTTCCATCAAACGATCTCGCGCCGCCGCTGAAATCCTGCCGTCGGCGTCGCAGGCCAGCGCCGCCGTCATGTAAGAAGGCTCGAACGAAGCCACGATCGAATGGCAAGCCGACGGCACGGCCAGCCGCACCAGCCCCGCCCCGCTCCGCAGCGCTCCCATTCCGCACAGTGCGATCGCCCCCGGCATGTCGCGGCTGCCGCCGATCAAGAGCGCCGTGCCAAAGTCGCCCTTGTGGGAGTCCGGGCGCCGGGCGGGCAGTTTGGGCAGCGGGTCCGTCATGGGGCGGCGTCCTTCGCAACTTTGGCGCGGGCCGACGCGCGGGCGATCATCGCGGCCACGTAGCCCCCCTTGAAGCCCGCATCGATGTTCACGACCGACACGTTCGCGGCGCAGCTATTGATCATCGCCAAGAGCGCCGCCACGCCGCCGAAGCTCGCCCCATAGCCGACGCTCGTGGGGACGGCGATCACGGGGCAGGCCACGTGCCCGCCGACGACGCTCGCCAGCGCCCCCTCCATGCCCGCCACCACGACGATCGCGTCGGCCGCGCGCAGCGTTTCCAGATGGGCAATAAGCCGCTGCGGCCCGGCCACGCCCACGTCATAGACGAGCGACGCTTCCGTTCCCATCCACCGCGCCGTCTCCAGGGCCTCCTCGGCCACCGGCCGGTCGCCGGCGCCGGCGGTCACGATCACAACGCGGCCCTGCGGCGGGGCGGCGTCGGCGTCGGGCCGAGGAATGCGAAACGTCCGCGCCGCGGCGTTGTAGCGCCCCGTGGGGAACTTGCCGGCGAGATAGCCCGCGTGCTTCTCATCGATGCGCGTGGCCAGCACGTCCGTGTCGTTCTCCAAAAGCACGCGGAAGATCGCCTCGATCGCCTGCGGCGTTTTTCCCTGGCCGTAGACGACCTCCGGAAAGCCGCACCGCCGCTGGCGGTCGACGTCGACCTGCGACTCCGGCAGCACGGCGACGCCCGCGTCGCACGCCCGATCCAAAAAGCCCTCCAGCGACAGCTTGCCCTGCTGCAAGAGTCCGGCCAGTTCGGAAAGCGTTTCGCGCGGGTGCATGCATGAATCGTACCCGGCAGGGCGGCGGCGTTGTAGGGCGCGGCCGTCGCAGTGCGCGTCCGTCGCGCGTCAAGCTCGTCGGCCCTTTCCGATTCACTGCGCCACGGGTAGATTTCCAATGGACCGCCCGCGCCGCGCCCGCACATCGTGTACGCATCCATCTTCCCGCCGCAACGCTCCCCGGAGGCCGCCCATGGCTGTCGTCGATCCCTCCTACGGCCGGAAGAACGACCTCGACCCCACGGAAACCAGCGAGTGGCTGGAGTCGCTCAAGTACGTGCTGGAAAGCCGCGGCCCGCAGCGCGTCAACTTTCTGCTTTCAGTCCTCGAGGAGGAAGCCTATCGCCGCGGCGTCGAAATTCCCTTCTCCGCCAACACGCCCTACATCAATTCCATCCCCGTCGACAAGCAGCCGCCGTACCCCGGCAACCGCGAGCTGGAACGCCGCATCAAGAGCATCCTCCGCTGGAACGCGATGGCGATGGTCTCGCGGGCCAACACCGAGCACGACGGGATCGGCGGCCACATCTCGACCTTCGCCTCCTGCGCGACGCTCTACGAAGTCGCCTTCAACCATTTCCTGCGCGGCCGCGGCGAGGACGGCTTCTCCGGCGACAGCGTCTACTTTCAGGGCCATGCCTCGCCGGGAATTTACGCCCGGGCCTTCCTCGAAGGCCGACTCAGCGAATCGCAGCTTAAGAACTTCCGCCAGGAAATCGCCGGGGGCGGCCTTTCCAGCTACCCGCACCCCTGGCTCATGCCCGGCTTCTGGGAGTTTCCCACCGTCTCGATGGGCCTCTCGCCGATCATGGCCATCTACCAGGCGCGGTTCAACAAGTACCTCACCGACCGCGGCATCAAGAACACGGAGGGGCGGAAGGTGTGGGCCTTCCTGGGCGACGGCGAGTGCGACGAGCCGGAATCCCTCGGCGCCATCACCCTTGCCTCGCGCGAACATCTCGACAACCTGATCTTCGTCGTCAACTGCAACCTGCAGCGCCTCGACGGACCCGTGCGCGGCAACGGCAAGATCATCCAGGAGCTGGAGGCCATCTTCCGCGGCGCAGGCTGGAAGGTCGTCAAGGTGGTTTGGGGCGACGACTGGGACCAACTTCTGGAAAAGGACGAACACGGCCTCCTCGTCAAGCGGATGGGCGAGGTCGTCGACGGCCAGTACCAGAAATACGTGGTCAGCGACGGCGACTTCATCCGCCGCGATTTCTTCGGCAAGTATCCCGAACTGCTGGAAATGGTCGCTCACCTTTCCGACGAGAAGCTGCAAAAGCTCCGCCGCGGCGGCCACGACCCCGAGAAGGTCTACGCCGCCTACAAGGCCGCCGTGGAAGCCGACCAGCCCGTCGTCATCCTCGCCAAGACGATCAAGGGCTACGGCCTGGGCGAGGCCGGCGAAGGCCGGAACATCACCCATCAGCAGAAGAAGCTCAACGAGGACGAGCTGCGCGAGTTTCGCACGCGGTTCGGCATCCCCATTTCCGACGAGGACGTCTCCAAGGCCCCGTTCTATAGGCCGCCGGAAGATTCTCCGGAGATGAAATACCTCGTCGAGCGCCGCCAGGCGCTCGGCGGAAGCATTCCAGGCGGCCCGCCGCGGAAGGCCCCTTCTCTCAAGGCGCCCACGCTCGACGATTTCCGCGACCACGACACGATCCAAGGGAGCGGCGGCGACGATTGGTCGGAGACCTTCGGCTTCGTCCGCTTTCTGATGAAGCTCCTGCGCGACAAGGAAATCGGCCGGTACGTCGTGCCCATCGTGCCCGACGAATCGCGGACCTTCGGCATGGAGGGCCTGTTCCGCATGATCGGCATCTATTCGCACGCCGGCCAGCTCTATGAGCCGGTCGATGCCAAGAGCCTCACCTTCTACAAGGAAGCCAAGGACGGGCAGCTTCTCGAGGAAGGGATCACCGAGGCCGGCTCGATGGCCTCGTTCATCGCGGCGGGCACGGCCTATGCCACGCACGGCGTCCCCATGATCCCGTTTTTCATCTTCTACTCGATGTTCGGCTTCCAGCGGATCGGCGACCTGATCTGGGCCGCCTGCGACAGCCGCGCCCGCGGCTTTCTGCTCGGCGCCACCGCCGGCCGTACCACGCTCAACGGCGAGGGCCTGCAGCACCAGGACGGCCACAGCCTGCTTTTTGCCTCGGCCTATCCGACGGTCCGGCCCTATGACCCGGCCTACGCCTACGAGACGACGGTCATCATCCTCGACGGTCTCAAGCGGATGTATCAGGACGGCGAGGACGCGATTTATTACATCACGCTGGAAAACGACCCGTACCCGCACCCGCCGATGCCCTCCGGGGCCGAAGAGGGGATCGTTCGCGGCATGTACAAGCTGAAGAGCGCCGAAGCGGGCGCTAGCGCGCCGCGCGTGCAGCTTTTGGGCAGCGGGGCGATCCTGCGATCCGTATTGCGGGCGCAGGAGATTTTGGCGGAGAAGTACGGCGTCTCCAGCGACGTCTGGAGCGTCACCAGCTACACGCAGCTTCGCCGCGACGCCCTGGCCTGCCGCCGCTGGAACATGCTCCACTCCGACCAACCGCCGCGGCGGTCGTACCTGGAAACCATCGTCGATGGAGCGGCGGGACCGTTCGTTGCCGCCTCCGACTACGTCCGCCAGGTGCCCGAGCAGATTGCGCCGTTTGTTCCCGGCGGGGTCTTCGCCCTGGGGACCGACGGTTTCGGGCGCAGCGACCTGCGGCCGGCCCTGCGGCGGTTTTTTGAGGTGGACGCCGAATCGGTGGCCGTGGCGGCGCTCCATCGGCTGTCGCAGCTTGGCAAATTCGACGCGGCGCGCGTGGCAGCGGCCGTCTGCGAGCTGGGCATCGACCCGGGAAAGCCCAACCCGATGACGAGCTAATGGAAATCGTAGCCATCGCGCTCCGCGCGATGTAGCCTGACCAACACTAACCCGAAGCGCCAGCGAGGGAGATCGACGCGATACGCTTGCATACGCTGCGCCGCGCCCCTGCGCTCGCTCGCCGTCTCCCTCGCTGGCGCGTCGGGTTAGTGTGGATGACCTTCATCCTCGAGAAGCGGCGGGCGCTGGGGATTTAGCCCCGTAGGACGGCCTTTCCAGGCCGTCTCGATAGCGACGGCCCAGAAGGGCCGTCCTACCGGCTGAGGCTGCGGATTGTACGGCGCGTTTCCGCATGGCATGATAGACGGCCACGTCGCCATCGACCTTTGAGGATCGCTCCATGGAACGCCAGATTGTCGTCATCGCCGGACCGGAAACGGGGCGCACCTTCGCCCTGCACGACGGCCAGACGCTGGTCATCGGCCGCGGCCAGGCCAGCGACACGCAGATCGCCGACGCCGCCATGTCGCGCGTCCACTGCCGCGTCGTCGTCGCCGGCGACAAGGTTACGCTCGTCGACGCCAGCAGCAGCAGCGGCACGCTGATGGGCAATCAGAGAATCGACCAGCAGGAGCTCCGCTCCGGCGACGTCTTCCGCGTCGGCGACACCCAGTTCCGCTTCGAGGTCCACCGCCCGCAGGAAAGCACCACGATGGTCCGCGACCGGCCGGTCGTGACGCCCGCGGCCGGCGGGCTGGAAAAACTGCTCGGGCAGACGTTCGCCAACTACCGACTCGACTCCGTCCTGGCCCGCGGCAGCAACGGCGTGGTCTTCAAGGGGACCGACACGCAAAACAACCGGGCCGTGGCCGTCAAGGTCCTCACGCCCGACCCGACGAACACCGAGGAGCAAAAAGAGCGCTTCGTCCGCGCGATGAAGACCATGCTGCCGATCAAGCACCCCAACATCGTGCAGCTTTACAACGCGGGCAAGACGGGGCCTTATTGCTGGTCGGCGATGGAATACGTCGACGGCGAGAGCATGACGCAGGTCATCGCCCGGATCGGCATCGAGGGCATGCTCGACTGGCGCGACGTGTGGCGGGTGGCGGTGCACGTCGGCCGCGCGCTGGAGGAGGCCTTCCACAACAAGATCATCCATCGCAACGTGACGCCCGCCAACATCCTTCGCCGCAAGGCCGACAAGGTCTGTTTGCTGGGCGATTTGATCCTGGCCAAGGCCCTGGAGGGGACGCTGGCGCGGCAGGTGACGCAGCAGGGTCAGGTCTTGGGCGACGTGGCCTATCTGGCCCCCGAGCGGATCCTCGACAGCGCCCGCTCCGACAGCCGCTCCGACATGTACAGCCTCGGGGCGACGCTCTACGCACTCCTCACGGGCCGGGCGCCGTTCGAGAGCAAGTCGCTCCTGGAGCTGATGCGCATGATCCGCGAGGCGGAGCCGGTGCGGCCCAAGAAATATCAGCTTGCCATCGACGACCTGTTCCAGGACGTGGTCATCAAGCTCCTGGCCAAACGGCCCGAAGACCGCTTCCAGACGCCGATCGAGCTGTTGCGCGATCTGAACCGGATCGGAACCTTCAAGTCCCTTTCCGCCGACCCGTAGGGTAGGCGGCCCGCCTGCCTTACTGCGTAGGGTAGGCGTCTCGCCTGCCCGAAAAGCCACGCGTCGGGTGTCGGCCGGCCCGCGGCCAAATCCCGCAACGCAAAGGCTTCCCCCATGCAACTCGCCACCGGCACGACCGTTATCCGCCACGGCCAGCTCATCGACGGCGCCGGCCAGCCGCCCCTCCGCGATGCGGCGCTCGTCGTCAAGGGCGGCAAGATCGTCTACGCCGGTCCCGTCGCCGCCGCGCCGGCCGCGCCGCCCGACGCCGAGATTATCGACGCCCGCGGCGGAACGATCATGCCCGGCCTCGTCGAAGCGCATTTCCACGCCACGTATTTCGACGTCGCCGCCCTCGAAGACCTCGACATCAAGTACCCCGTCGAATACGTCACGCTCCTGGCCGCGGCCAATTGCAAGCTCGCCCTGGAGTGCGGCTACACCTCCGCACGCAGCGGCGGCAGTCTCTTCAACATCGACGTCTGGCTGAAAAAGGCGATCGACAGCGACCTCGTCCCCGGCCCGCGCCTGGCCTCCAGCGGCCGGGAAATCTGCGGCGTCGGCGGACTCATGGACTGGAACCCCGACTTCCGCAAGATCGGCATGGAGGGACTCGTGCTCCTCATCAACGGCCCGGACGAAGCCCGCGCGGCCGTGCGGAAGCTCGTCAAGGACGGCGTCGAGTGGGTCAAAACGTATCCGACGGGCGACGCCGCCGCTCCCGACACCAACGACCATCACACCCTCTGCATGACCTTCGAGGAGATGCACGCCGTCGTCGACGCCGCCCACAACCACAAGCTGAAAGTGACGGGCCATTGCCGGGCGACCGCAGGGATCAAGAACGCCCTCCGCGCCGGCTACGACGCGATCGAGCACGCCACGTTCATGGACCGCGAGGCGATGGACCTGCTTCTCGCGCGCGACGTGCCCGTCGTGCCAGCCCTCTACTTCGAGCTGGCCTCCATCGAGCGCGGGCCGGAGTTCGGCCTGTCGCAGCGCGTGATCGACGGCCACAAGGAAACGCTGGAAGGCGGCGCCGAGAGCGCCCGCTGGATCTTGAAGGAAGGCGGACGCTTGGGCATGGGCGGCGACTACGGCTTCGGCTGGAACCCGCACGGCGACTACGCCCGCGAGCTGTCGTTCTTCGTCAACTACGTCGGCTTCTCGCCGCTGGACGCGATCCAGTGCGCCACGAAGACCGGCGCGGAGATTCTCGGCCGCGGCGACGAATTGGGAACGCTCGAGCCGGGCAAGCTGGCCGACGTGCTCGTCGTCGATGGCGACGTCGCCGCCGACATTTCCATTCTCGAAGACCGTCGTCGGTTCATCGCCGTCATGCAGGGCGGCGTCGTTAAGGCCGGCCAAATGACCAGACCGGCCAAATGACAAACCCGCGCTCCCTGGCGCCGCGGCGTAGGCGGCGGCAAAGAGCGCGGGTGGAGGGTGGTCGGTTTGTCGGCTGGCCGGTCGTTCGGCCCGCTTCGCGCTACCAGCGAACGTCGTCGCGCAGGTGGTGCAACGTCGCCTCCATCTGGCGAAGCTGGCGGCGGACGTGCCGCGTGTCGCCGTGGACGTGCCCGAAGCCGTGCCCCAGCGCGTCGTGCTCGATGTGGTCCACCACCTCTTCCACGTGGTGGAAGGCCTGGTCGAGCTGCTCCACGTCGCTGGCGATGTGGTGGATGTCCGCGCCGTGGTGAATCACTTCGTGAACGTGGGCCGACAGGCGGTACATGCGCGCCGTGTCGCTCAGCAGGTGCCGGTATTCCGTCGTGTGGCGGAAGTGAGCGCGGAACTGCCAGTAGAGGTTCGCGCTCTGTCGCTGAAGCTGGTTGGCGAGCTGGTCAACGTGCTCGTAGGACTGGGCCGAGGCGCTTGCGGCGGCCATCAGCGAGACGGAAAGCACAGTCAGGGCCAGGGTCTTGCGGATCGTGAGCATCTTCTTCCTTCTACGTTCAGTGGGTCGTGTTTTGTTGAGAGCAGGTGCTTGGCGGAAGATAAAACACTTCGCGTGCCAAAACTCGGCCGGCGATGCACGCAGCGTTTCAAGAGCTTATGGCTCAATGGATTGCGACGGTTTGATCCGTTCCTGCAAGGAACGTTTTCCACCGAATCGTCCAAAAAGCGATATCAACGCATTCAATCTCTGTCATCAAAGTGACTTGACGTGGGACGCTGTCTTATCGGCAATCGAAGCGAGATTGAGCTGGCGATGATTTGCGACTTTCGGTTGGTGGTGGACGGTCGCGCCGGTGGCGTTTACGATCGGTCCGAAAGCGACCGGGGTTTGCCCGTGGCGAAGAATCCACCGATGACAAGGGGGGTGTTTCATGCGACGCCTTGCGAGCTTGATCGTGATTCTCTGCTGCGTCGCTATTGGGATCGCCGCCGCCTCGGCGGCCGACTCTCCCAAGCCGAAGCCCACCGTCGAGAAGTACGACCACGCCACGGACGACTTCGTGTTCCGCCACAGTGCCGCCACGGCGGGCGCCCCGAGCCGCAACAAGGAGCGCTTCTACGCCGGCTCGACGCTGAATCGGTTTTTGTTCCGCGGACTTCCCGGCCGCGGCGGAATCTACGATGCGCTGGAGAGGTATTACCAAGAGCGCAAGCTCGACCCCCAGAAATACGAGTGTCGTTGAGCAGCGCCGACTGTGGCTGGGGTCAGGTGACGTGGAGCGCAGGACATGCTCCAGACTTACAGCGAAAAGAACCGCGACATCCTTGTGAACGTCAACGGCCGGCTCGTACACCGTAGCGAGGCCGGCATCAGCCCCTTCGATTCGGCCGTGCAGGGCGGCGACGCCGTCTGGGAAGGGCTGCGGCTCTACCACGGCCGCATCTTCCGCCTCCGCGAGCACCTCGACCGCCTGCGCAGCTCGGCCCTGGCGCTGGCCTTCCAAAGCATCCCGACGCACGACGACATCACGCGCGAAATCTCGCGCACCCTCGCCGCCAATCAGATGCGGCACGACGTCCACATCCGCCTGACGCTCACGCGCGGCGTCAAAATCACCTCCGGCATGGATCCCCGGCTCAGCCAGGCCGGTCCCACGCTCATCGTCCTGGCCGAGCACAAGCCGCCCGTCTACGACAAGTCCGGCGTCACGCTCATCACCAGCTCCGTCCGCCGGCCGTCGCCCGACGTTTTGGACCCGAGAATCCACCACTGTAACCTGCTCAACTCGATCCTGGCCAAGATCGAGGCCAACGCCGCCGGCGCCGACGACGCCCTGATGCTCGACGCCCGTGGCTTCGTGGCCGAGACCAACGCCACGAACGTTTTTCTGGTTGTAGGTGGGACCGTCCTCACCAGCCGCCCCATCGCCTGCCCCGAGGGGATCACCCGCGCCGCCGTCCAGCAGCTTTGCCGCGATAACTCGATCCCGATCGAAGAGCGCGACATCTCGCTCGCGGAGGTCTACCGGGCCGACGAGATGTTCTGCACGGGCACGATGGGCGAATTGGCGGCTGTGATCATAGTCGATGGCCGGCCGATTGGCGGCGGCAAGGCCGGGCCGATGACGCAGCGGCTGTGCGGCCTCTTTGCGGAGCTGACGGCGCGGGAGGGAGTGGACGTGTAACCCGGCCCGTTCGTCACCGTTCGTCGTCGCATTCGTCGTCGAAATCCAGCCGCGGCGGGGGACAGCGCACCCAGGAGAGCTTGGGCACGATCTGCTCCACCGTGTTCTTGAAGGCCGGAATCCCCTGCATCTCCTCGTCGGTGAGCCGGCCGTCAAAGCCGATGCCCATCTCCACCAGCCCCCCGTCGAACTCGCGGTGCCGCAGCACCGTGCCTTTGAGCCACGTCGCCCTCTTTTCGCGATCGAACAGGCCGACGGCGCAGGGCGAGCTTTCCGGCATCACGCGGCGGAGGCGCACGAAATCGGATTCGCGCGTGCTTTCCGCGGCCGGCCGAATGAAGTCGGTGCAGACGACGGCCACTCCCGCCGTCGAGATATTCCTCGTCCAGCCGGGAAAGACCGGCAGCAGGCCTTCGCAACTTCTGGCGGGCGACGCGAGCGCGCCGTCACGGTTCGGCCAGGGCATCAGGATCGCCTGCGAAACAAAGCGGAACCGGTCGTTGGTGCGTTTTTCCGATTGGTGGCCTTGGCACACCTTGTCCCACTTCAAGAGCATGGCCACGACGCGTTCGGCCTCCTTGTCGGACGAGGCGGGTTCAAAGCAGGAGGCCGAGCCAACGGGCGGCTGCGACTGGGGTGCGGGGGCGTCTTGGGACATACCGGCCCTTTCCGCGTTTGCGCGCGTCGATTTTGTGCGTTTCGGACCCCACATCCGAATTGGTTTTTCGCCGACAATCGAAACATATCATCCGCTGGTGCAGGAAAGTGAAAACCCGACACGGATGGCCATTCACGCGGCGGACCGAAAGCCGCCGCGATGGCCGGCGGTGCCGCGGACGCCGAATTTGCGGGTGGCACGGGTGGCACGCCCTGAGCGCGGCGGCCACTGGAGTCCGCTCTCCCCGCATTCGACGCCGCCACCCTAAGAGCTGCTCCGCATTGGTTGCGAAGGGCGTGCTCGACGGGCGCGCTCGAGGCCGCGTGCCCGCTCGTCCGACTACGGCTTCCGCGCGTCCGCCACGACCTGAACGAACTGCCTGGCCAGCGTTTCGATGCGCGCAAGGTCGCCGGCCGCGACCGCCTGCGCCGGCACGAGCGATCCGCCGATGCCCAGCGCACAGGCCCCGGCCTGCAAAAACGCCGCGGCGTTATCGAGCGTGATCCCGCCGGTCGGCACCAGAGGCACCTGTGGCAGCGGGGCCGCGACGGCCTGCAAGTAGGCCGGGCCGAGCGTATCGCAGGGAAAAACCTTGACGAGGTCCGCCCCCGCCTCCCAGGCCGTCAGAATCTCTGTCGGCGTGAAAGCGCCGGGGAGCACGAGTTTGCCGTACCGCCGGGCGAGGCGGATGACGTCGAGATTGACGGCCGGCGATACGAAAAACTCCGCCCCCGCCAGCATCGCCGCCCGCGCCGTGGCGGCGTCCAGCACCGTTCCCGCCCCCAAGAGAACTTTGTCCCCCAAACGGTCCGCGACTTGCTCCAAAACCCGCTGGGCCTTGGGAACCGTGAACGTGATTTCAATTACGTCGATGCCGCCAGAAAGCAATGCTTCGGCCGCGTCGACCAGGAGTTCGCCGCGGCCTGCGCGGACGATGGCGACGATGCCGCACCGCAGCAAGCGGTCGAGCTGCTCTGCCTTGGACATTTCCAGCGGCCGGGATCGTGAAGAGATTGTGAAACGGCGCCCTCGCGAAAACCCGCAGGGCCGGTCCAGCGTAAGGGCGGGTAGGGGGAGTGTCAATTTACCCGAGCGCCGCGTAGGGGAGCGTGGCCGCAGTTCGCAATCCGGCGGCTGCGCTCCTGGAATTCCGGCGCCGCGCGCGGCATAATGATTGTGCCGACCAGGACGGCGGGCGCTTCCATCCAAGGATGCCCGTGCGCTGCTTCAGGCGCAGCGACCTGAAGCTTGCGCATAACCGGCAATCACACCGGCGCGGTGTGCTTGTCCGCGGCGATTACCGAACAATACAAGGCGAAGCTGGCGACAGCATGGCGGGACCACGTCCGGCCGTGCCGGAAGCGCGGAGCAAACCAACGGGTCGGGCCGCAGGGCCCGCGCCGCGGTCTTTTCCGACCGCCAGCGCCGGTTTGGCAGCGCCAGGGAGGAGGCTGCCGCCCGGAAACCGCACCAATCAGCACGGCCGAAGGAGACACTCGTCAGGCTCGATTCTTCGTGGACATGGATGCCCCTGGCCGCGTTGACGCGCAAGAAAGATACGCGTCCGCCGGTCAATCGAGCGACACCTGGGATTCGCACGCGAGCCGCCGCCAAAATCGCGGCGGCCGGGCAACCGGATAAGGAGCAGCCATGCCCCCAACATCAACCTCGGGGAGGGACGGAAACGCCAACCTCAACAACCCGGCCAATCGACGGAACGGCGGGAACAAGCGCAACGCGTTTTGTTCCTTCTGTCGCAAGAGTTATCGCGACGTGGGACCGTTGGTCGAGGGGCCGGGCGAAGTCTATATCTGCGGCGAGTGCCTGGACCTGTGCCAGTCGATCCTCGACCGCGAGCGCAAAAGCCGCGGCGGCGAGCGCCCGCTCTTCCAGAAAATCCCCTCGCCGCGCGAAATCCATTCCCACCTCGACCAGTACGTCGTCGGCCAGGACCACGCCAAAAAGGTCCTCTCGGTGGCGGTGCACGGCCACTACAAGCGGCTGAACCTGGGGGCCACCGGCTCCGAGGTCGAGATCGACAAGGCGAACATCCTGCTCATCGGGCCCACCGGCAGCGGCAAGACGCTCCTGGCCCGCACGCTCGCCCGGTTGCTCAACGTCCCCTTTGCCATCGGCGACGCGACGACGCTGACCGAGGCGGGCTACGTCGGCGAGGACGTGGAGAACCTGCTCCTCAAGCTCTTGCACGCGGCCGACTTCGACATCGAGGCCGCCCAGCGCGGCGTGCTCTACATCGACGAAATCGACAAGATCGGCAAGACGAGCCACAACGTCTCGATCACGCGCGACGTGTCGGGCGAGGGAGTGCAACAAGCGCTCCTCAAAATGCTGGAAGGCACGGTCGCCAACGTCCCGCCCCAGGGCGGCCGAAAACACCCCGAGCAGCAGTACATCCAGCTTGACACCTCGAACATCCTTTTCATCTGCGGCGGGACGTTTGTCGGCATCGAGAAAATCATCGCCAAGCGCCTGGGTCACAAGACGATCGGCTTCGGGCAGAAGTCCGGCGACATCGTCGGCGAAAACGACCTGAGCCAGCTCCTGCCCCAGGTGACCAGCGAAGACCTGATGCAATTCGGCATGATCCCGGAGTTCGTGGGCCGGCTGCCGGTCGTGGCGCCGCTGTTGCCGCTGGACGCCGACGCGCTGGTGCACGTGCTGTGCGATCCCAAGAACGCCCTGCTCAAGCAGTACCAGAAGATGTTCGAGCTGGAGAACGCCGAGCTGGAGTTCACGGAAGGCGCATTGCGCAAGGTCGCCGAGCTGGCGATGGAAAAGGGCACCGGCGCACGCGGCCTGCGGTCGATCGTCGAGGGCCTGATGCTCGACGTCCTCTACGACCTGCCCGAGCACGGCTACGGAAAGCGCTACCGGATTTCCGAAGACATCGTGGCCGGCCGCGGCAAGGTCCTGCCCATGCCCGAACCGATCACGAAAAGCGCGTAGTGCCTCGGCCTGCCGAACGCCCGCGGAGTGTCCATAGGCGATAGGGAATCTCCCAAAGACCGCCGGCGGGTGCTAGCAGCGGGCCGCGACCGGCGTGCGGACCTTCGGCCGGCACAAGTCCCTGCGCGTGGTGTGCCCCGCGAGGGTGAAAAAGATTGTAGAATTTCCAAGGTTGACACGGTGCGACAGAAAGCTAAGATGACCGTAGTCAACGACTCCTTCCAGAGTTTGTTCCACCCCCCCGCGATGGCAATCTGCCGTTTCCTCGTGGCTGCAATGGGGGATGAGTCGCCGGTTCTGGCCTGAGGAACAAGCTTGTTCCCGGCGGTAAGACCGCCGTGATCGGGAGCTTGTGGAGCACGAGGTTGCCCGCTGACTAGCCTGCTCGGAGACTAGGTTCATCCCGGTTTCCATCTTCCGGTATCCGTCTATCGGGGATCCGTCTTTCGGGTCGCCATGCGCCGAATGAACGCCGGGTGTCCTGCAAACTGATTCTCGCTGCCGTCCCGCCGCAGCGCCAGACGCGTCGCGGCCCAGGGCGGTCTCAGGCAGATCGATTTGCCTGATGTGTTTTTGGTTTTTTGCGCCACACGCGCCGGCGTCTTGCCGAGTGCGGGGCGATGGTCCAGGGCGATTGTGTTGCCCGGTTCGTCCCGCGCCTTTCGGCCGCCGCGAACCATCGTGGGCGCGCTCTCTAGGTGAGAAATGAGCAAGAAAAGGCGTGGCCGCATGCGGGGTCGCAGCGGCGACGGGGGTTACGAACCAGGGCGCGGCGGAGCGCCGCGGCACGGTTACGGCGGCGGCGGCTACGGCGGCGGCGGTTACGGTGCCGGCGGCTACGGCGGCGGCGGTTACCGCGGGCGGCGTTTCCGCCCCCGCTATGACCAGCAGCAGCCTCCGCCCCAAACGTCGGACCTGCCACCCGACGAGCAGGAGGCCGGCGCTGTCGCCGCCGGCGTCCCGTCGGAAAACGGCGTCGAGGCCCCCCTCGAGCCGGCCGTCGGCGTCCTGGAAATGCACCCCAACGGCTACGGCTTCCTCCGCAGCGCGGGCAACAATTTCTCGCGCGAACGGACCGACCCCTTCGTCCCCGGCACGCTCATCGACCGCTTCCGCCTCCGCGAAGGGGTGCTGGTCAACGGACTCGTGCAGCACAGCCGGCGGCAGTAGGGACCGCGGGTGCGCGAGATCATCGACGTCGACGGCATGAAGCCCGACGATTATGTGAACGTCAAGCACTTCGACCAACTCACGCCCATCAACCCCACGCAGTGGCTGCGCCTCGAAACCGGCTCGACCCCGCTGACCACGCGCGTCATGGACCTTTTGACGCCGCTGGGGAAGGGCCAGCGGGCCCTCATCGTCTCCCCGCCCCGGGCCGGCAAAACGATCCTCTTGCAGCACATCAGCCACGGGATCGCCACGAACTACCCGGAGCTGAAGCTGATGATGCTGCTCGTCGACGAGCGGCCCGAGGAAGTCACCGAGATGCGCCGCATCGTGCGCGGCGAAGTCCTGGCCAGCAGCCTGGACCGCGACGTGGAAAGCCACGTCCGGCTGTCGCAGTTCACCGTCGAGCGCTGCCGCCGCCTGGCGGAGATGGGCAAGGACGTGTTCCTGCTCATGGACTCGATCACGCGCATGGCGCGGGCCTTCAACAAGGTCTGCGGCAGCAACCGCACCATGAGCGGCGGCGTGGACATCAAGGCCCTCGACATCCCCAAAAAGCTCTTCGCCACCGCCCGCGCCTTCGAAGAAGGCGGCTCCCTGACGATCGTCGCCACCGCGCTCATCGACACCGGCAGCCGCATGGACGAGGTGATCTTCCAGGAGTTCAAGGGGACGGGCAACATGGAGCTGGTGCTGGACCGCAAGCTGGCCGACCGGCGGATCTACCCGGCGATCGACATTACGCAGTCCGGGACGCGGCGCGAGGAGCTGCTCCTGGATCCCGATACGCTCCATGCCGTCACCGTCCTGCGGCGGACCTTGTCGCAGATGCACCACGTCGACGCGATGGAGCAGCTCACGTCGAAGCTGGCAAAATTCAAGACGAACCGCGATTTCATCAACCTGATCGCCAACGCGCACGCGGCGTCGTTGTAAAGAGCGCAGCCAGCGCGCCGCGCCGGACGGTTGGCATCCGATCCGCGTGCCGTCATGCGTGCCCTGTCCGCCAAACCGCAATGGAGCGCGGCTTCCGACGCCGCCCTGGCCGCGGCCAAGGCCGCCCGTGTCGGCAATATCTCGGCCCTGGCGGCCTGGGCGCTGTTGGCCGCGTCGGCCGTCCTGCTGGCCCTGGTGGCGCTGGTTTATGTTCCCGTCGGCGATGCGCGGAGCTTGCCTCCGGCGCTCCTGATCGCTTGGTTTTCCGCGCCCACCCTGGGCCTGGGGTGCGCGGGCTTCGCGGCCGCCAACGGCGGCCGGCCCTGGCCCGCCGCCGTCCTGCTGCTCAACCTCCTCATCCATCCCGTCACCGTCGTCGTGGCGCTGCTCTTGATCAACGTGGCCCGCACGATCGCCTCCTGAGCGAACGCATCGCTCCAGCGCTTCGGCTCGATCCGGGTGTGCGGCCTTTGCCGGTGATATCGATCGGTCCCCGAGGGATGCCGTGCGCAGCCGTCACCGCTGCCGGCGAAGGTTCACTTCGCGCCTGGAAAAAGCTTAGTTTTGTGGAGCCTGTCGGCTCAACAAACAGTTCACGGACCTGCCCCGCGGAACTACGAAATCATGAAAGACGGCTTCTGGCCCAAGGTGCTGCTCGTTGAAAGCGACGAATCCCAGGCCCAGGCGGTCTCCTCGCGCCTGGCGACCTGCCGCTACGAGGTGCGCACCGCCGCGGACTCCGCGGCGGCCGTCCGCGAAATCGAACGCGACTGCCCGCACTACCTGCTGGTGCAGTGGCCGCTGCCGGGCACGGACAGCGGCACGCTTTGCAGCAAGATCCGCGAGATGGAGCTGCCGAATTACGTCTTCGTGATTTTGCTCGCCGAACAGGGCGGGCCGCAGGCCGCGGCCGAGGGACTCAACCTCGGGGCGGACGAGGTCCTGCCGCGCCCCGCCCCGGCCGAAGAGCTGCTGGCCCGCATGAACGCCGGCGCCCGCATGCTCAGCCTCGAGCGCCGGCTGCAGCGGATGATCTCGGTCGACCCGGTGACGGGCCTGGCGACGCGGCGGGCGTTCCTTGCCGAGGCGCGCCGCGAGCACGGCCGCGCCGTCCGCTACGGCCGCACCATGGCCTGCGTCATGATCGACATCGACTTTTTCAAGCGCGTCAACGACTCGTTCGGCCACCAGGCCGGCGACGACGTCCTCAAGGCCGTGGCCGAGGTCCTCGCCGGCAGCAGCCGCGCCAGCGACCTCGTCTGCCGCTACGGCGGCGAGGAGTTCTGCGCCTTGCTGCCCGAGACGGACGAGGACGGGGCGGCCGAATGGGCCGATCGCGTCCGCGACACCATCTCGCGCCTCCGCTTGCCGCTGGGCGGCTGGCCGATCGCCGTCACCGCCTCCGCCGGCGTGGCGGAATGGCTCAGCGAGACCAGCCGGCTCGAGGACATGATCGAGCTGGCCGACCAGGCCCTGCTCGTGGCCAAGGAATCCGGCCGCGACCGGGTCGTCCGCCACAGCATCCTCCGCGACAGCGCGCTATTGGCCCGTTGCAACGAGCGAAACCCCTTCCACGGCGCGACGGCCCGCGATGTGATGACGCCGCTCGTCCCCTGCCTGAAGGAAGACGAGACCGTCGGCGAGGCCACGGACTTCTTCCTGCGGTTTCGGATTGCCGCCAGTCCGGTCGTCGACGGCCGCGGAAAGCTTGTCGGCATCCTCTCGGAAAAGGACCTCATTCCGCTGATGACGATGGAGCGGGGCTGGGAACGGCCGATCCGCGACGTCATGCGCGGCAACATCGTTTGCTACGGCGAGGAGACGCCGGCCCAGAAAATCTGCGACTTCTTCGTGCGGTCGGCCGTCCGCCGCGTGATCATCGTCGACGACGGCTATCCCGTCGGCATCGTCAGCCGCGGCACGATGCTCCGCTGGTATCGGAACTGGCTCGTCGCGCGGGGCATTGTCGCGGCGGCGCCCGCTCCCGGCGGCGACGGTTCCGCGGAGTCGCACAAGAGCCTCCTGGCCACCAGCCAGCTCATCCTCCAGGAAGCCGAAAAGCTCTGCTCCGAGCTGCGCGAGACGCTGGGGACTCCCTTGGGGCCGCTCATCCGCCGCGCCTCCAACCTGGAAGAGCTGAATAACGACCTCCTCGTCCAGGCCCAGTCCATCACCTCCGGCGCCCGGCGCGAAGGATCGGAGTGCGGAATCCGCAACGCTGAGTAGGGGTTGCCAATCTCCCCGGTTCCAAGTCTGATGGGGGATTGGGGGCGCAAGCGCGCGGCGAATTGGGCCATGAAATGCGGCGGAATCGTGCTCTGCGGCGGGCTGAGCCGGCGGATGGGTTCCCCCAAGCCGCTGCTGCAATTCGGCCCGGAATCGATGCTAGAGCGCGTCGTCCGGCTGCTCGCGCAGGCCGCCCAGCCGATCGTCGTCGTCGCCGCCAAGGGGCAATCGCTCCCTGGCCTGCCGTCGGACGTCGCGATCGCCTGCGACGAACGGCCCGAGCGCGGGCCGCTGGAGGGCCTGCGGGCCGGGCTCATCGCGCTAGGCGACCGGGCCGACGCCGCGTACGCCACAAGCTGCGACGTGCCGCTTTTGGTGCCGGCCTTTGTCCGCCGCCTGCAAGAACTGCTAGGCGACCACGACATCGCCGTGCCGCGGACGGACGGTTTCTTTCATCCCCTGGCGGCGGTCTATCGCGTGGGCGTGCTCAAAGAGGTCGAGGCGCTGCTGGCGGCCGACCGCCTTCGCCCGGCGTTTTTGATGGAGACCGCGCGGACGAGGGTCGTCTCCGAGGAAGAGCTCCGCGACGTCGACCCGCAGCTTCAAACGCTGAGGAACCTCAACACGCCGGAAGACTACCGCGCGGCGCTGGCCGATGCCGGCTTCGCGGGTGGCACGCCCTGAGCATTACCGCCACGGTAAGCAGGTGGGGCGACCTTCTACGCGCCCCGCGAAAAACGCAGCTTCGACCTTCTTGCGAAGGGCGTGCTCGGCGCGTGGCATAAGTGGCACGGGTGCCACGCCCTGAGCGCGCTGGCGAATCAATCAGGGCCAGGGCCTGGCAGGGCGTTGGCTGATTCGATCGCGCTGGAACGTCATTCGCGAAGGGCGTGCGCGCGCAGGTCGTCTCGCCCCCAAGCACGCCCTTCGCAAACGACTTCCAACCGTGTTCTCTTTTGCGAGGCGACTCTCAAGCCAACCCCTTGGCGTTTACTCAACCATGCTCAGGGCGTGCCACCCCGAATGCAGTGCCACGAGTGGCACGCCCCGCCGCCTGGCGGTTATCCTCTCTGGCATGCCAGGCAACAACGCGAACTCGCCCCAAGGGGCGCCCGGCCCCCTGCGCAGCATCTGCGTCTTCTGCGGCTCGAGCACGGGCCGCAACGGCCGCTATCGGCAGGCCGCAGTGGAACTGGGCCGCTCTCTCGTCGAGCGCGGCTGCCGGCTCGTCTACGGCGGCGGGCAGGTCGGCCTGATGGGCGTCCTGGCCGACGCCGTGCTCGACCTGGGCGGCGAAGTGATCGGCGTGATTCCCAAGCGCCTGGCCACGCGCGAGCTGTTGCACCCGCGAGCGACGAAAATGCACCGCGTCGCCAGCATGCACGAGCGCAAGGCCAAGATGGGCCGCCTTTCCGACGCCTACCTCGCTCTCCCCGGAGGCTACGGCACGCTCGAAGAGCTGCTCGAAGTCATCACCTGGTCGCAGCTTGGCATCCACAATAAACCGATCGGCCTCTTGAACGTCGCGGGATTCTTCCGCCCGCTCGTGGCGGCATTCGACCACGCCGTCCACGAGGGTTTCATCCGCCGCGAGCAGCGCGGCCTGTTCCTCGTCGATTCCAACCCGGCCCGGCTGCTCGACGCCCTGGCGAAGTTCCACCCGCCCCGCATGCCCAAATGGCTCCAAGCCGAACAGACGTAGGCTAGAGGCTAAAGGAAAAACTCCCCACTCCGAACTCCCCACTCCAAACTCCGCACCCCGCACTCCTGCCGCCCCCTAGCCACCAACCACCAGCCACTAACCACTTTCCTCCTGGCCCCCATGCCTCCCGGCCTCTTCATCACCGGCACGGACACGTCCGTCGGCAAAACCTACGCGGCCGCAATGATCGCCCGCGCTTGCCGCGCAAGGGGCCTGCGCGTCGGCGTCTATAAACCGGTTGCCAGCGGCTGCCGCCTCACGCCGCAGGGCACGATCAGCGACGACGCGCTTTTTCTCTGGGAAGCCGCAGGCCGGCCCGGCACGCTCCATCGCGTCTGCCCGCAGGTCTTCGCCGCGCCGCTGGCGCCGCCTTTGGCCGCACGGGCCGAAGGCCGCCGCGTCGATTCGCGGCTGTTGCGAAGCGGCATCGACTTCTGGCGCGAAACAAGCGAGATCGTGCTCGTCGAGGGCGTCGGCGGGCTCCTGTCGCCCATCAGCGACGACGACCTCGTCATCCATCTGGCCGCGGAGCTGGGGTATCCCCTCCTCGTCGTCGCGCGAAACGCCCTGGGCACGATCAACCACACGCTGCTCGCGCTCCGCGCCGCGGCCGCGCACTCGCCGCCGCTGAAGGTCGCCGCGGTCCTTCTCAACGACGTGCTGCCGGCCGACAATGGCCCTGCCGCGGATATGAGCCGCACGTCGAACCTCGCCGAGCTGTGCGCGCGCTGCGGCAAGATCGCCGTCATTCACCTGGCCCAAAGCGCGCCGTCGCCCTCGCCGCCGCACGGCCGGCTCGATTGGCTCTCGCTCGCGGCGCCGCCCGCATCATCTTCCGCACGAACGTCATGACCGCGGCCGTCAATACGTCTTTCGCTGCCAACGTCGCCCGCCGGCTGCACGAGACGGCGCTGGCGATGCCGCTGGCCGACGCCGTCGTCGAGCCGCAAAACGCCGGACCGCGATTCCGTTACCGCCGCCATTCCTTTCGCCAACTCGATGACGACAGCACCGATCTGGCGCGTGGGCTCGTGAGGTTCGGCGTCTTGCCCGGCACGCGGCTGGCGCTTTTCGTCCGCCCGGGTTTCGATTTCATCTCGCTCGTCTTCGCCGTCTTCAAGGCCGGCGCCGTGGCCGTGCTCATCGATCCCGGCCAGGGCCGTCGCGCCGTCCTGCGCTGCCTGGACGAGGCCCGGCCGCAGGGCTTCATCGCCGTGCCGGTGGTCCATGCCCTGCGCATGCTCCATCGCCGCCGCTACCCCGAGGCGAAGTTCAACGTCGTCGTCGGCCGCCGCTGGCCGCTCGGGCCGCCGTCGCTCGACGACCTCCGCCGCGCGGGCCGGAGCGCCGGCGACGCACTGCGCCTGCCGGCCGCG
Organism: Planctomycetia bacterium; assembly: GCA_016177915.1. Classification (GTDB taxonomy): domain Bacteria; phylum Planctomycetota; class Planctomycetia; order Pirellulales; family S012-138; genus JACOUI01. The sequence goes on along the minus strand of JACOUI010000255.1, from coordinate 15,582 downwards.
AGCCCCGACGACCCTGCCGCGATCATCTTCACCACCGGCAGCACCGGCCCAGCCAAGGGCGTCCTCTACCGGCACCGCAACTTCGACCGGCAAATCGAGGAGTTGGCGGGCCACTACGGCATTCGCTCCGGCGAGATCGACCTGTCCTGCTTTCCACTCTTCGCCCTCTTCAACGCCGGCCTGGGCGTGACGACGGTCATCCCGCGGATGGACTTCTCGCGTCCGGCGACGGTCGATCCGTCCCACATTGCCGGCCTGGCCGGCGACCTTTTGGCGACGACGGCCTTCGCCTCGCCGGCCGTGTGGGACCGCGTCGGGCGCTATTGCCAGGAGCGCAAGCTGCGGCTGCCGTCGCTGAAGCGCGTGCTGTCGGCGGGAGCGCCCGTCCATGCCGACGTGCTGGCGCGAATGAAAGACGCCATCCATCCTGAGGGCGACGTCTTCACCCCCTACGGCGCGAGCGAGGCCCTGCCCGTCGCCTCCATCGCCGCCAGCGAGGTGCTCCGCGAGACGGCGGCCAAAACGCGCGCGGGGGCGGGCGTTTGCGTCGGCCGCCGCTTCCCGGGCATTGCCTGGAAAGTGATCCGCATTGTCGACGGGCCGCTCCCGACTCTCGACCGCGCGGAAGAGCTTCCGCCCGGTCAGATCGGCGAGCTTCTCGTCTCGGGCGACGTCGTGACGCGCGAATACTTCAACCGCCCGCAGGCCAATGCCCTGGCCAAGATCGACGACGGCGGCCGCGTCTGGCATCGGATGGGAGACGTCGGCCATCTCGACGAGCAAGAGCGATTCTGGTTTTGCGGCCGGATGTCGCATCGCGTCGTGACGGCCGAGGGGACGCTCTTCACAATCCCCTGTGAGGCAATCGTCAACGAGCACGAGGCCGTGTCTCGCTCGGCGGTCGTGGGCATCGGCCCGCCGGGCCGACAAACGCCGGTCGTCATCATCGAGCCGCACGCCGCGTCATTCCCTAAAACAACCGCCGCAAGGCAGAAGCTGCTGGACGAAGTGCGGGAGTTGGCCGAAGCAAGCCCGCTGACGCGAACCGTCCGGCACTTTCTCATCCACCCGGCGTTTCCTGTCGACGTCCGCCACAACGCCAAGATTTTCCGCGAGAAACTCGCCCTGTGGGCGGCGACGCGGATTCCGCGCGGCAACTGAGACACGTGGCGTCGGCAAACAACGCAGAGCACCATCTTGCCGCTTGAACGTGAACGATTCGTCCCGCCGGCGAACCAGGAGAATGGCTGGATCGAAGTCGCCAGCGTCGCCAAGACGCTCAAGCCAGTGGAGAAGCTCGGCGGGAAAGTCGTCGTGCCGGCGATGAAGGTGCCAGGCGTCGGCGAACTGGCCTGTTGCGCGGACCCGGACGGGCTGGTGTTTGCCGTGGTGCGGTGCGAAACGAGCGAGAAGTGAGTCGCGTCCTGGACAGATTTCATGTCGTCGCCCATGTCAATCGACCTCGACGACCACGTCGCTGCCTTCCACCTTGACCGGAAAGCTCCGCACGCCAGCCTGGGCAGGCGGTTTAGTGACTGCGCCGGTCTTGACGTTGAACTGGGCGCCGTGCCAGGGACACTCAACGGTGTCGCCGGTGAGTCCCCCTTCGCCCAGCGGGCCGCCCCGGTGCGTGCAAGTGTTGTCGATCGCAACGAAGCTGCCGTCCACATTGAACAGCGCGATGCTGCGACCGTCGGCTTGAACTACCTTGCCGGTTCCGGGCGCGATGTCGCTAGTCTGCGCCACCTTGACCGTCTTCGCCATGATCAGGTCTCCCTATGTTCGTGAACGCGGTCGGTACTCTCGTCGTGCCGGCACTCAGTGTCGGCACACTCGAACTTGACGCTCGGGGCCATTCCCTCCTTTCTAGGCGAGCTGGCCTACTGCGCCGACCCCGACGGGCTGGTCTTTGCCGTCGTGCGTTGCGAAACGAGCGCGAAGTGAGCCGCCTCATTCCAGCTCGACGGGGGTGTAGGTTTCCACCGCGGGCTTGACGTCCGGGTGCTGCAAGAGGAACCTTGCGCAGGTGTTCCAGCGCAAGACGGCCTCGTCGTCGTCGGGCGGCGGCCGTGACGCGGCCTGCTCGAAGCACTCCATGGCCTTCGTAATCCAGCCGTGTGCGATCGGTCCGCACTCGGGGCCTCCGGACCGATAACGGGCCTTGGCGCGCCGCTCGTAGACGATGCCCAGGTAGTAGCTTTGCTCATACTCGCTCTTGAGGCGGGCGGCGATCTTTTTGGCCTCGTCGAACTGGTCGGTCCGGCCCTGCGAGAACTGGTCGGTCAGCGACAACAGCAGCGCGATCAGAGCGTCATGGTGCTCGGGGTCCAAGAGCAGGATGTCGCGGCAGATGCTCTCGGCGCCCACCGGTTCGTTGAGCAGGCGATAGCGCACGGCCTTTTCCAGCGCGGCGGGGATCCTGTCCGGTGAGAGCGGCTTGAGCTCGAGCATGATCGGCTCCTATTGCGTTGAAGCAGAGCGACCGGCTGGACCTCTCCGAGCACTCGGTTTCAAGTCCCAAGGGTGACGTTACCCCGTGGGATGAGCGGCAACAAGGCTTTTCCCTGCGGGCGCGGAGATGATGTCGTCTAGGTCGATCCGTTTCTTTAGGCGTTGCCGTCTTGACTGGTGCCGGAAATGCGGGACAATCGCGCGTTCACAAAGTCAACGCCGTTCATCGAAGGGGGCAGGAGTTGGGCGGTTGGAGGCTCATCCGCCGCGCACGATCGTGATACGAGACTGAGTTTGAGGCGGATTCATCGGTCGACTCCGGGGTGTGAACGTGACCGCGTTTCATGACGTGGTGCTGGTCGGCGGCGGGGGAGCGGGCTTGCGCGCGGCCATCGCGATTGCGGAGACCAACCCCCGGCTCAGCATTGCCGTGGTCTCCAAAGTCTATCCGATGCGCAGCCACACGGTCTCGGCCGAGGGGGGCTCCGCGGGGGTCGTCCGTCCGGACGACAGCCTGGACGAGCACGCCTACGACACCATCTCCGGCGGCGACTGGCTGTGCGATCAGGACGCGGTCGAGGCCTTTGTCAAGGAAGCGCCCGAAGAGCTGCTGCGGCTCGAGCATTGGGGCTGCCCCTGGAGCCGCGAGCCCGACGGGCGGATTGCCGTGCGGGCGTTCGGCGGCATGAGGAAGATGCGCACATGGTTCGCCGCCGACAAAACTGGCTTCCACATGTTGCACACGCTCTTTCAGACGTCTTTGAAGTACACCCGCGTCGTCCGCTACGACGAGTGGTTCGCCGCCAGCCTCCTGGTCGATGACGGCCGGGTCCAGGGGGTGGTCGCCCTGGAGCTGATGTCCGGCAAGATCGAGGCGATCACCGCCAAGGCGGTCATACTCTGCACGGGCGGCTGCGGCCGGGTCTTTCCATTTACCACGAATGCCAACATCAAGAACGGCGACGGGATGGCCCTGGCCTATCGGGCCGGCGCTCCGCTCAAGGACATGGAGTTCGTGCAGTATCATCCCACCGGCCTGCCGTTCACCGGCATCCTGATCACGGAGGCATGCCGCTCGGAAGGCGGATACCTGCTCAACAAGGACGGCTACCGCTACTTGCAGGACTATGGTCTGGGCAAACCGGAAGCCAAGCCGGTGCTGCGCAGCATGGAGCTGGGTCCGCGCGATCGGCTGTCCCAGGCCTTCGTCAAGGAGCACGAGAAGGGCCGCACCATCGAGACCCCGTACGGACCGGTCGTCCATCTCGACCTGCGGCACCTCGGAGAACAGCTCATCAACACGAAGCTGCCCTTCGTGCGCGAGTTGTGCCTCAAGTACCAGAACATCGACCCGGTCACGGAGCTGATCCCGGTCCGGCCGGTGGCCCATTACATGATGGGCGGCGTCCACACCGACATCCACGGCGCCACGCCGCTTTTGGGACTGTACGCCGCCGGCGAGGCCGCCTGTGTGAGCATCAATGGCGCCAACCGTCTGGGGTCCAATTCGCTGCCCGAGCTGCTCGTCTTCGGCGCCCGCGCCGGCCGTGCCGCCGCCGCGTACGCCTCCAGCGCCGCGGAGCCCCGCTCCGCCGTGCTGGCCCAGGCCGAGGACGAAAGGCGCCGGATGCAGCGCGACCTCTTGCACAAGATCGACGGCCGCGAGCGCCTGGCCCCGCTTCGCGACGAACTGCATCAGTCCATGGAGCAGAGCGCCGGCATCTACCGCTCGGGCAATTCGCTGGCGCAGGCAGCCGTCAAGCTGCGCGAGCTGCAGGATCGCTTCCGCCACGTAGCCCTGCAGGACCACAGCCGCACGTTCAACACCGAACTGATGGCCGCGTTGGAGCTCTCCTTCATGCTGGACGTGGGCGAGGCCATCGTCGAATCTGCGTTGCGGCGCGAGGAATCGCGCGGCGCTCACCAGCGCACCGACTTTCCCGCACGGGACGATCAGCGGTTCCTGGCCCATTCGCTAGTCTACCGGAACGCAGACGGCTCCTGCCGCGTCGAGTATCGACCCGTGACGATCACCCGCTGGCCCCCGGGCGAGCGGGTCTATGGGAGGTAGCAACCCATGGCCGACCGCATCATCCTCCAGGTGACGCGATACCGTCCGGAGGACGAGGCCCAGCCCACGTTTCGGGAGTACGAGGTGCCCTGCCCCAAGGAGTGGGTCGTCCTCGACGGATTGAACTACGTCAAGGATCATTTGGACGGGACGCTGTCGCACCGCTGGTCGTGCCGGATGGGCATCTGCGGCAGTTGCGGCATGACCGTCAACGGCGAGCCGAAGCTGACCTGCGCCACGTTCCTGAGCGATTACGCGCCGGGCCCCGTGCGCGTGGAGCCGCTGGCGAACTTTCCCATCATTCGCGACCTGGTCGTCGAGATCGGCGACTTCATGCAAAAGCTGGCGCACGTCAAGCCCTGGATCATCCGCCAGGAGGAAAAGCCGCTTTCGGAGGGGGAGTACCAGCAGACGCCGGAGGAGCTGGATGCGTACAAGCAGTACAGCATGTGCATCAACTGTATGCTGTGCTACGCCGCCTGCCCCGTGTACGGCCTGGATCCCAAGTTCCTCGGTCCGGCGGCCATCGCGCTCGCACAGCGCTACAACCTCGATTCCCGCGACCAGGGTGAGAAGGAACGGATGGAACTCCTTTCCCAGCACGAGGGGATCTGGGGCTGCACCTTTGTCGGCGACTGCACCAAGGCCTGCCCGAAAAACGTGGACCCGGCGGGCGCCATCCAGCGGTACAAGCTCAAAGCGGCGCTGGCCTGGCTGAAGGACATCTTCGTGCCGCGAGGCGCCAAATGAACGAGCAACCCAAGTACACGGACTTCCATCCGCGCTGGTTCCGCAGGCGCATGTCCACCTACTGGTGGCTCAAGCGCTGGTCCTATGTCATGTTCATCCTGCGCGAGCTGAGCAGCGTCTTCATCGCCTGGTCGATCGTGTTCCTCCTGCTCCTCACGCGGGCGGTCAGCCAGGGCCAGGAGGGCTACGAGCAGTTCCTGGCCTGGTCGAAAAACCCGGTGGTCGTCGGGCTCAACGTCATCAGTCTGCTGTTCGTCGGGTTCCACGCAGTCACCTGGTTCAACCTGGCCCCGAAGGCGATGGTTGTCCGCCTGCGGGGCCGGCGGGTCCCGGCGCTGTGGATCGCCGGCTCCAATTACGCGGCCTGGGCGCTCGTGTCGGCGCTTGTGGCCTGGCTCATCCTCGGAGGGTAGCATGACCAGGCGATCGCTCGAGCCATTGTTGTGGCTGCTGTTCAGCGCCGGCGGTGTGCTGTCGGCGTTGTTCCTCCCGGTTCTCTTGCTCCTGTTCGGACTCGCGCTGCCGCTGGGCTGGCTCCCGCCGCCGAGCCACGCCCGCCTCATCGCTGTGCTGGGAAACCCGCTAACGGGCCTGGTGCTGTTCCTGCTGTGCCTGCTCTCGCTATTCCACTTTGCCCATCGGTTCCGTTACACGCTCTACGATGGGTTGCAAATCAAGCACCTGAACGAGCTGATTAACCTGTTCTGTTACGGCGCCGCGATCGTCGGATCGGTCGTGGCGGTCTATCTGTTGTGGAACGTCCCCTAGGAAAGCCGATCGCCGTCAGTCGAGGTAGCCCAGCGCGCGAAGGCGGGCTTCGACGACGGTTTGATCGCGGGCGGAGAGGGCCGTTGCCGGGGAGACTGTGGATGGAGCCGTCGCACCCGGTTTGGGGTGACGATCGGCGGCCGGAATCGGCGCGGCGCCCAGCAGCTCGTTCAGGACGCGGCCGGTCATCGTTTTGGGCGGCTCGATGCCCAGCATGGAGAGGATCGTCGGGGCGACGTCCGCGATGTTCGCCGCGTGGCTGTGCCCGGACCGCACGAGCGGGGCCTGCACCATCAGCACGCCGGTCTCGCGGTGCGTGCCGGAGAGCGCCGGCTCGGGCGAGACGATGTCTCGCGAGCATCCGAGCTTGGAGCGGGTGTGAAAGCCCGGCGCGGGGATGGCCAGGACCTCCGGCCAGAGGTGTTCGACCGGGTCGATGTCGAAGCGGCGGCGGACGGAAAAAACTTCGTCGAAGAGCGGCTCGGCAGTCTCCGGGTGCCGGGCCTCGGCCAGGGCGCCGATGATCACGGATTCCGCCTCGGCGCGCTGGCGCTCGGTCCGCAGCGGGCCGGCGCCGGTGCGGCGCGGGTCGTTGAGGTAGATCATGCCGGCCAGGTCGCCGTGAGCGCAAAAGCACAGGCTCCGCCGCCAGTCGATCGGCAACAGCGCGTGCAAGGGACGGGGCAGCGAGGCCGTGCGCTCGCCGCGCCGCCGGGCCAGCCAGCGGCGCGATTTCCACGCGCACCGCGCCATGCGCGACGCGCCGCGAGCGACCAGCGACGCCGGCCGCATCCAGCCGTGACGCATCAAAAGCGCCGGCACGTTGATCCGCTCGCGAAACGGGCCGAAGCCGTGGTCCGACAGCGCCACGACGCCCGCCCGCCGACGCAGCGCCAGGTCCAGCAATTCGCCCACGCACTGATCGAGCGCACGCAGGGCTTTGCGGGCTTCCTGGACCCAAGCCGATGAACCGGAAGCCGCGACGGAGTCGTCGGGAAAAAGCAGGTGCCAGGCGCGGTGCTGCAGGGCATCCAGGCCCTGGAACTGCACGATCATCAACTGCCACGGCACAAGCTCGTCGGCGACTTTGGCGGCCGTGACGCGGGCCTGGAACTGCCTGGCCGTCTCGGCCACGTTGTGCGACAACTCGTCGAACGTTTCCGGCCGGCGCTTCCAGATCGTCCGCAGGCTGTAGCCGGGACAGGAGGCCGACAGGTGCTGGGCGAATTGCGGGAAAGGCCGCAGGGCCGCTTCCAGGCCCGGGCAATCGAGACCGCCCAGGATGACGCCCGGCACTTTCGCCGGCGGCGGCCAGGTCATGGGCAGGTCGATGCTGACGACGTGCCCGCCGGCCGAGGCCAGGCACTCGAAGATCGTCGGCGCCCGCAGCCGCGTGTGGTTGTTGAGTGCCAGCTCGCGGCGGGCGTGATCGAGATAGCGGTAGTCGAGGACGCCGTGCGACTCCGGCCCGCAGCCGGTGAGAAACGTCGACCAGGCGACGGGGGTGATGTAGGGCCGGGTGGAGCGAAGCTGCGCCAGGGCCGAGTCGCGCATCAGCGCCGCCAGGTTGGGCAGCACGCCCAGGCCCGCCAGGGGCACGAGCAGGTCGAACGTCGCGCCGTCCAGGCCGATGACCAGGACGCGGTCGACGCGAGGGGAGGAGAGCGGATTCATAGGGCGTTGGACTTTTACGCGGTCGGAGATTCAATGCGAGCGCTGCGCGGTTGCGCCACCTGCCGAGTGCCCGCGTCGAGACGCACCGCCGCGGCGGCCTGAGTGCCGCCGGCGACGACGACGGAAAACCGCGATTGGAAGTAGCGTTCGACGCGGCGGCGCTCGCCTTTGCCCAGGAACCGGTTGCGGAACCAGCGGCGGAGGCGCTTGGCGGGAGACAGGGCGGCGGCGCGGGCCTGCGACCAGGCCTGGAAGCCGCCGACGAACGCGCCGGCCCGGCGAGCGAATCCCGCGTCGAGCGGTCCCTTGCAGCCGACGCCCAGGACCGTGTGCGGATATTTTTCCACGCCCTGCGAGCCGATCACCAGGCCGTCGAGCGGCGCCAGGAGCCGCGCCAGGCAGCTTGGGGTCAACCGCCAGTAGTCGTCGGGATACTCATGGATGCGGAAGTCCATCGGCGCGGCGACGATCAAATAGCCGCCGGGCGCGAGGACGCGGATCATCTCTTCGACCGCGCGGGGGACGTCGAAAACGTGCTCCAGCGTGTCGACGCAGACGATCGTGCGGGCGACGCTGTCGGCCAGGCCCAGCCGCGCAAGGTCCTCGACGCGATCGACGCCGGGGCCGGGCCGGGCGTCGCAGCCGATGTACCGCTGGCCGCGAAAGACCGGCCGGAGGTCGGCGATCTCGGCCTGGCCATCGACCTGGTAGGCGCCGAACTCATAGACGGGACCCGTCAGGCGGAAGGCCTCGGCGGCGGTTTCGACAAAAGCTCGGACGTTTTCGCGCATCGTGTTTCGTTGGTTGGCGATTTGTTTTTGGCCGGCTACGGGTCGAGCGGATCTTCGAGCGGTGCGGCGACCTCGGACGCGCCGAAGCCGACAAGTTGAGCATTGGTCTTGCGCTTCCCGCGGGCGAAGCGCTCGTCGAAGCGATCTGGATCCCAGCGATAAACCTCGACGGTCTTGTGGGGCGACGAGGCGGAGGCTGGAAAGACGGCGACGGGCGTCCCGGCGTGAGCGAGCAGCGTGCGCAGCGTCTCCGAGCGGCGGCTTTCGTGCGCCAGCTCGCCACTCTCCAACACCACAAAGGCCAGCCGCCAGTCGGCGAACACTGTCTTGGCGTCGTCGTAGGTGTGCGTCGGGCATCCGGAAAACAGCCCAGTCCAGCCGCGCGTGTCGAGGACGACGTCGCCGCGGGCGGCGTGGTCGGCGAGCCAGCGGCCGGCGGCGGCGTGCGCCTGGCGGCTGGCATGAAGCGGCTCTAGAGTTTGCGGAAGGCAGATTGCGGCCAGCAGAACGACGGCCAGCGCGCCGCTGATAGTAGGGTGGCCCTTCCGGGCCGTTGCGATGGCCTGGAAAGGCCGTCCTACACCCTCACCCACGGCGATCGCACCCGCGCCGATCCAGCCGAAAAGCAGCATCGCCGGCGGGAGCAAATGCCGCGGGGCGAGGTAGCCCATTTCAGCCGCGTATCCGAAACACGCCAGGCCATAGGCCAGACCGAAAAGGACGATGAACAGGCACTGCGGCAGGCGCGGGCTCGCGGGACTCGTGTCCGGCGTTGCGGGGACGCAATCGCGGGTTGTCCTCCGGCTCCGCCAGAACGACAATAGCCCAATCGGCGCGAGCACGGCGCCGAAATAACCCGTCGACTTGGCGGCGTCGTGGACCAGTGCTTCCGCGGCCGCCGTGTAGCCCGAGAATCGCAGGCTCTGAGCGGGGTCTTTCCTGGGGAATTGCATTTTCTTGCCGGCGTCGGTGCGCCATTTCCACGCGCGGGTCGAGGGCTGCTCGGCGGCATCCGCCGCGTCGAATTCGCCGGGATTCCGGGCGGCGAGCATCCACATCGATTGAACTGGATCGGCCGGGGGCGCAAGCCAGAGTGGGGAGGCGCCGGCTGCGAAACCGAGGGCCATCGCCGCGGCCGCCGCAAGGAGCCGCCGCGCCGGCTCGCGCCAGCGGCGGCGGAGCTGAAGAATGCCTTCCGTGACGAGCCAGACGGGCACGACGAGCAGCGCTTCCCGCCGCGCCATCGCCGCCAGCGCGATGCACGCGCCGGCCGAAAGCAACCACGCCGGCCAGTATCGCGACGCGCCTCGCGACGACCAGCCCGCAAATAGCGCCGCGACCGCGCAAGCCAAGAAGAACAGATGCGTGGAATCGGCCAGGCCGTCGGCGCCGAGGCGCGCCGCCTCGCCCAGTACGCAAAACAGGAGGCAGCCGGCGATCGCCGCCGCCGGACGCACGATCCGCAGGAGCAGGCAATAGAGTGGCACGAGGCAGAGCACGAGCATGGCGGCCGACGCAAACTGGGCAAAGAAAGCCCATTGGCCCTCCGAGATATCGCCATCGTCGTTGGCGCTCGGCGATTCGAGCCGCTCGCCGTTCCATGGCCCCCAGAAGCGCTCTACCGCGCAGCGCTTGACGGCGCAAACGAAAGCCGGAAAAAGCGGACGCGTGCCGCCCTGTCGCAGATAGCCTGCCAGGCCGTCGCGGTCGATCGACCGGGCCGCGGCGACAAAGCGGAGCACGTCCTGGGCGGGAACGACGGCGTGCGAAACCGTCCATGCTTGCACGGCCGCCGACAGGGCCAAAAGGAGCGCAAGCGTGGCCAAATGTCTCCGCATGACCCTTCCCTGGATCGGCCTTTCTGCCCTGTTCCGGCGGTCCGTCGGGGCGAAGGGTATCCCTGGGGGGCGCGGGGGTCAATGTGGCTTCCCGCTACCCTGCGCCGCCGCTTTTCCTCCTCGTACTCGTAATCGTTCTCGTACTCGATTGCCGCCGATGCGCGCTAGCACGAAGGGCAAAGTCCACCCTGCCGCGGTGCGGCAAAGTCCGAGGACGAGAACGAGTACGAGGACGATCAAGCTAGCACCGCCTGAGCCGCATGCACCGGCAACCTCGACGGAATCGCGAGAACCCTGACACGACTCCGCCAGGAAAAATGCAACCTCGGCGGCGACGAGATCGGCCGTCGCCCGCCAATGCAGAGCCGCGCCTCGCCCTGCCGAAATGACGAAAGCGGCCGCGCCGTAAGCGGATCGCGGCCGTCTCAAAGCTCTATTGCGCCCGCCACGACGCCCCAGTATCATCCGCGGCCGCCATGCACTTTCGCAACGCCAGTTCGATCGACGAACGCCGGCGCCGGCTGCTTCAGGACGAAGTGGTCGGGTCGCAGGGCCGGTCCGCCGAGCCGGCGGCCGCTTCGCGCGCCGACGACGCGCCGCGCTACACGCCGGCCGCGGCCCTCGATCGGCAGCGGCGCGTGACCGACCTGGTCCCGGCGCGGATCGGCACGGTCGTCCTCCTGTTCACGCTGGGCCTCTTCATCGCGGCCGGCCTTGAAGCTCTCTACTACTGGATGCCGGCGCTGTCCAAAAACGCCTCCGACGGCCGCATCGCCTCGCTCGACCTCGACAGCGAAGGCAGCCTGGGGGCGTGTTTCTCGTCGTCGATCCTGGCCGCCGCCGGAATCGTGGCGCTGCTCATCTACTCGCTCCGCCGGCACCGCCAGGACGACTACAAGGGCCGCTACCGCGTGTGGCTGTTTGCCGCCGCCGTCTGGTTCATGATGAGCCTCGACGAATCGGCCAGCTTGCACGAGGGATTCAAGGAGATGATGGCGCTCTTCACCGGCCAGCGCCTGCTGGGCGACGGCTCGCTGTGGTGGGTGATGGCGTACGGCCTGGTGCTGGGCGTCGTGGGTTCGCAGCTTCTCCTGGAAATGCGCGAATGCCGGTCGTCGACGGGCGCGCTTGTCCTGGCGGGCGGTTGCTACGCGGCCGCCGTCGTCACGCAGCTTCAGTTGCTCATGCCCCAGCGCGGCGCCCAGGCCGTAATGCTCGAAGAGGGCCTGGAGATGCTGGCGGACCTGTTGCTACTGTTGGCGATGGGCCTGCACGCGCGGTACACGATCCGCGACATCCAGGGGTTGGTAAAGCACGAGATGCCTGCGGACGGCGACGACGCCCTTGCCGACAAGCCCAAGCGGCGCAAGTCGGACATCGAAATTCGCCCGACGGAAATGCGCGAGAGCTCCTCGCCGTCCAGACCGAACTCGTCTCCTGCACCTGCACCCCTTGCCAGCCGGCCGTTCGAGTCGAAGTCGGAGTCTCCCAAGCCGGCCGCGGGCCTGGCGTCGAAGCTCAACCTCGGCACGACGCGCACCGACCCGCCCCAAACCGAGCCGCCCCGCCGGCTCAGCAAGGCTGAGCGCAAGGCGCTCAAACGCATGCAGCGGATGCAGCGAGAAGACTACGACGAGTAGCCCCTTCTCGTCATCGTACGGCGGCGCCGCCCGCCCGCAATCTTCACGCGACCGCTATCCTCTTCCACGTGCCGGCGCAGAGCAGCCCCGGCACTCCCGCCGCCGAAAAGTTCCCCCCTGCCCCCGGCCGATGGAACCTGTGCTGGCCAAGGTGCCGCCGCAAAACTGCTCGGTAGGACGGCCCTTCTGGGCCGTCAAGGAACGACGGCCTGGAAAGGCCGTCCTACGCCTCGATGACGACGCAAACACAGACTCCGCGCAGGGCCATTGCTCGCCCGGAGCGACCGCCGTCCGTTGCGGCCGTCGGGCCGTGGCAACCGGTGGCGCGGGTTGGATGGGGGCGACGGGCGGGCGTTTATCTGGCGCGGCCGGAGCACTCCCCGCCGACGCTGCCCCCCTCGTACGTCGTCAAGCTCCTGCTCGACGAGACCGACGCGTGGTCGATCGAGGCGCTGCGGCGCGAGGCGGAGGTCGGCCGCAGCGTTTCGCACGCGCACCTCGTGCCCGTGCTCTCGGCCCACCTCGACAAGCCTCCATACTATCTCGTCATGCCGCGGCTGAGCGGCCGCACGCTGACGGTGCACGTCGCCAAGCGCCGCATTTCGACGGCCATGGCGCTGTGCTACGCCCGGCAGATAGCCGAGGCCCTGGCCGCACTCGACGAGTCCGGCTGGACGCACGGCGACGTCAAACCCGACAACGTCGTCGTCTCGCCCGAGGGGCATGCCACGCTGATCGACCTGGAGTTCGCCCGGCGGCGCGGCCAGGGGCAGGCCCGGCAGCCGGCCGGCGAGCCTGCGCTTTTGGGGACAGCGCTCTACATGGCCCCGGAATTGGCCGTCGGCGCGCTGGCCGCCGGCGAGTCGACGGCCAGGGCCGACATCCAAAGCGACCTCTACAGCCTCGGGATCATGCTCTACGAGATGCTCGCGGGCCAGCGGCCCTTCACGGGCCGGACCTTGCCCGAGGTGCTCCGGCAGCAGCGCGAGGGCCGGGCGCCCTCGTTGCGGGCGCGATGTCCGTGGCTGCCATGCGAGCTGGCCCTGTTGGTGCGGCAACTGCTGGCCAAGGACCCGCTGCGCCGGCCGCAGACGGCGCGCGAGGTCGTGCGGCGGCTGATGGCGCTGGAGATGGAGTTGCTGGCCGACCGGTAGTTTTCTCGTCGCCCAAACTGCTTGACAGCCCCGCCGCCGCGCGATTTGCTCGACAGTAGCCAGCCGCGCGGCGCCGCCAGGCAATCGCGCCGTCCGGCCGGCGAACGTGGCGCGCGGGGGCCTCGATGACCACCACCATCTACTTCGAATGCCCGCACTGCGGCATCGCCACGCGCGTCGAGACGAAATACGCCGGCGACCGCGGGCCCTGCCGAAACTGCGGCCAGACGGTGGTTATCCCCGGCACGCCCGCGCCCGAGGTGGCCCGAAAACACCGCCGGCCGCCCTGGGGACTGCTGGCCACCTTGGCGTGCGTCATCCTGGCGTTTCCCTGCGGCATCGGCGCGATCGTCGTGCTTGTGCGCCATTCGATGTCGTCCAAGGCCGAGGCCGCCGCGACGTGCCAGACCAACCTGAAAAAAATCGTCCGCGCCATGGAGGAATACGAGTCCGACAACGGCAGCCTGCCGCCCGCCTACATCGCCGGACCGGACGGCAAACCAATGCACAGTTGGCGCGTGCTGCTCCTGGAATACATGGGACCAGAGGAGCAGCAGATCTTCCGCCGGTATCGAATGGATGAGCCGTGGAACGGACCCAACAACAGCAAGCTCCTCGCCGAGATGCCCGACGTGTATGCCTGCCCCTGGACGGTGTCGCTGGAGAACAAGACGACGAGCTACGTGGTGGTGGTCGGGCCGGAGACGGCGTTCGAGGGGGGCCAGGGGGTGAAAAAGTCGCAGGTGAAAGACGGGCCGGCGTCGACGGTCTACGTGATCGACATGGGCTTGACGGACATCAAGTGGCTGGAGCCGCGCGACGTGTCGCTGGAAACGCTGAACCCGGTCGTCGGCTCGGACGACATTCCGGCGCTGCACGAGGACAGCGTCCATGTGGGGCTGGGGGACGGGACGGTGCAGGAAATGCCGCAGGGGACGGACCTGACGGCCTGGCTCACGAAGGCCGCCGGCGACCAGCCGAGCCGGTGAGACCGCCGGCAGCCGCATCGACGGCGCGCAAAGCAGGACTTACACCCGCTGGCCGGCGCGCCAAGAAAAATTTGGCGCGTCGCGGCCGCCCTGGCTATAATCCCCGGCGTTTGCCGGGGTCCGGGCGGCCGATTCGGTCCGTCGCCCCCGGCGGACACGTCGTAATCAGGGGTACATCTTCCGGGCCAGTTTGCGGAGCCGTGCTTTTTCTGCACGGCCGCTGCGCTATTGGTCCCGGACTGCCGTCGCTTTGACAAGGTGGGGAATGCCAAGCGATCCGATCCCGCGGCGCAAGCTCGGCCGCACCGGTTTTGAGTCCACGATTTTCGGGCTGGGCGGCGAAGGGGTCTTGCGGACGTATGGGCGTGAAGAGGAGGCCGTGCCGGTGATCCGCGCGGCGCTCGACCGGGGCGTGAACTACTTCGACAGCGCGCCGGCCTACGACGGCTGCCTCGATTACCTGGGCGCGGCGCTGGGAACGAAGCGGCGCGAGGTTTTTCTGGCTTCCAAAACGCACGACCGGACGCGGGCCGGCTCCTTCCGTCTGCTCAACGACCTCTTGCAGCGCCTGCACACGGACTATCTCGATCTGTGGCAGCTTCACGACCTGCGGACCCGCGCCGACCTGGACCATATCTTCGGCCGCGGCGGCGCCATCGAGGCCCTCACGCAGGCCAAGGCCCAGGGCCGCGTGCGATACCTCGGGATCACCGGCCACCACGACCCGGAGATTCTGCTGGAGGCGATGCGGCGCTTCGACTTCGACACGCTGCTCGTGGCGCTCAACGCGGCGGACGTGCACGGCCTGTCGTTCATCAAGCACGTGCTGCCGGAGGCGGCGCAGCGCGGCTTGGGCGTGATCGCCATGAAGGTCGCGGCGCACGGGGCGCTCATCGGGCCGGGCCGGCTGACGATGCAGGAGGCGCTTTCCTACGCCCTGTCCCTGGAGGGCGTGAGCCTGGCGGTCGTGGGCTGTTTCACGCCGGACGAGGTCTCGCAGAACTGCCGGATCGCGCGGGCGTTTCAGCCGCTGTCGGCCGAGGAGCGGCAAGAGCTGGAGGCGCGGACGGCGCCGGTGGCGGCGCAGTTTTGCTATTACAAGAAGCCGGCGTAGTGCTGCCGCCGTTCCCGATTGCCATTTCCGGTCGTTTGGCCGTGTTCTACAATTTCACCATCGCGCACGCCGCGCGATGCGCCGGCGGCGAACAGCCGGCTTCAGCAAGGATGCGCACGGAGCCAACGATGAACCAGGCCCTTATGTCGCCGCCCGACTCCCCTCCCGAGCACGCCCCCGATTCGCCGAAGGAGGCGAAGCCCCGCCGGCCGCACGTCTTTCGCCGGCTCTACAACTGGGTGCTGCACTGGGCCGAGACGCCCTACGGCACGCCGGCGCTGTTCGTCATCGCATTCGCCGAAAGCTCCTTTTTCCCCATCCCGCCCGACGTCCTGCAGATCG
>JACOUI010000254.1 GCA_016177915.1 Planctomycetia bacterium | reverse complement strand
GAATCTCCGCGGGCAGACCGGAAGAGCTGCGGATCGCGTGGGCGGGCGAGACGACCTTTTCCTGAATCGCGTACAGTCCAATTTTGCGGGGAAACGTGCCGTAGCTGCGGGGATGCGGTCGGTCGGCGTTCGGCAGGAAGGCTCGACCGTCCGACGCCGTCGCGACCCACGGCAGCGTCATCACGAACCGCACGTCCTCCTCCGACATCCCGAAGTTCACGATTGCCGCCCCGCCGTTTTGCAAAATCTCGACGGCAATGTCGGCCGGCTCCTTTTGCTCCGTCTCGGCGATGTCGGTCAGGACCTTGCCCACCCACGCGGGCTTGGGCTTGTAAGCGGCGATCTGCAGCTTCCCCTTCCGCGCGAGACTGCGGGCAATCTGCGCGCGGAGCTTTTCGGCTTGCTCAGGATCATTCAGACGCTTCAAAAGTCCCTCATTCCCGCCTTCGCGGTCGCCGCTCGACAAAACCGTCGCGGCCAGCGACGTCGACGAGGCAATGTAGGGATACTGATCGGCCGTGACGGTTTGCCCCTGCCTTCGCGCCTGCTCGATGCGATGGGCCGCCGCCCGCACGGCCCCCCAATTCGTCGGCCCGCTGGCCTTGAAGTGCGAAATGTGGACCGACGTGCCGGAGCGGCGGCCGATTTCCAGCGCCTCCTCGATCGCGTCGAGCAGCCCTTCGCTCTCGTTGCGGATGTGGCTGGCATAGATTCCGCCGTGCCCGGCCACGACCTTCGCCAGCTCCGACAATTCGTCCACGTTGGCATAGGCGCTGGGAACGTAGATCAGCCCCGACGTGATCCCCCAGGCGCCCTCTTTCATCCCGTCATCCACGAGCTTTCGCATCTTGTCCAGCTCTTCGTCGCTCGGCGCGCGGTTGACTTCGCCCAGGACCGCATTGCGGATCGACCCTTGCGGCAAAAGGTGCACAATGTTCGTGCCGGTGCCGTTTTTCTCCAGCTTTGCGTAAAATTCGCCCACCTTCACGTGGCCCGAGCCGCAGTTGCCCGTCACCATCGTCGTGCACCCTTGCGACAGATAATTGACGGCGACGCGGGTTTTCTCGCCCAGGATCGGCTGGTCGCTGTGATTGTGCAGGTCGATGAAGCCCGGCGCGACGACGAGGCCCCGGCAGTCAATCGTGCGGCCGATCTTGCCGGGCTGGAACGTGCCGACCGCCACAATCCGGTCGCCGCGAATGGCGACGCCGCCCGCTGTCCCCGGCCCGCCGCTGCCGTCCAGAATCGTCCCGCCCACAAGCAGCACGTCGGCATCGACGGGCGCTTGCGCGTGCGCCAGGTGTGGGAGAGACAGCGAGAGAGTGAGGCCGGCAAGTAAAGCGAGGCGGCGCAACATCTTGGTAACCGGGCGAAAAAGGAGGGGAACCGCTGGGCCGGATCGGCCGTCACAGTAGAAAACGGTGCTGCCGAGTCTAGCGGCGGCGGAAAGCGCGGGGAAGGAGAATCCCGCAGCAGGAAAAAAAGACGGCCCGGAAGGGCCGTCCTACGGATGGTGGACGGGTATAATCATGAAGTTTGCCACCTTCACCGCACCCGCCAGCCAGCCGCCGAAGCGCTCGGAGCGATCCATGTCGGTTTCGCTCGAACAGTTCCGCGAGCAACTGTCGTCCTCGGGCATCATTCCCCCCGACGAGCTGCACGCGGTGGAAACCGAAATCTCGCCCGGCGACACGGAAACCCTCGCCCGCGAACTGGTCAAGCGCGGCAAGCTCACGAAGTTCCAGGCGGCGATGCTCTTTCAGGGCCAAGGTCCGAACCTCGTCCTGGGCAATTACGTGCTCCTCGATAAGCTCGGCCAGGGCGGCATGGGCGTGGTCTTCAAGGCCCAGCACCGGCGGATGGATCGGGTCGTGGCGCTGAAGGTGCTGCCTCCTGCGGCCACGCGCTCGCCCGACCTCCTCAAGCGCTTCCAGCGCGAGGCCAAGGCCGCCGCGCGGCTCCTGCACCCCAACATCGTCGCCGCCTACGACGCCGACGAAGCCGCCGGCACGTACTTCCTGGTGATGGAATACGTGCCGGGCATCGACCTGGCGTCGCTCGTCCGCCGCGACGGCGCCCTGAGCGTCGCTCGCGCGGTGGAGTGCGTCTTGCAGGCGGCCCGCGGACTCCAATACGCCCACGGCGAGGGCGTCGTCCATCGCGACATCAAGCCGGGCAACCTGCTCCTGTCCGACAAGGGCGTCGTCAAAATCCTGGACATGGGCCTGGCCCGCCTCGAGGCCAGCCCGCTCCACGCCGCCCCGGACGAAATCACGCGCACCGGCTCGGTGATGGGCACGATCGACTACATGGCCCCCGAGCAGGCCGAGGACATGAAGCAGGCCGACGCGCGATCCGACATCTACAGCCTCGGCTGCACGCTGTTCTTCCTCGTGACGGGACGGACGCTCTTCGAGGGCGACACGATCGTCAAGAAGATCGTCGCCCACCGCGAGCAGGCCGTGCCGTCGCTTGGCGACTACGTTGCGGACGTACCGCCGGCGCTTGATGCCGTCTTCCGCCGCATGATCGCCAAGAAGCAGCACGAGCGGTTCCAGTCGATGACGGAGCTGGTCTTCGCGCTCGACACGTGCGGTTCGGCCCTGTCGGGCGGAAGGAGCGGCGCCTGGGACGAATTGCTCGACACGCTCCGGCCGGGTTCGTCGCCCGCGGGCGCGAAGCCGGCCACGCGGGCGGCATCGGGAACCGTTGTCTCCGATGCTGCGGCGCATTCGCACGCCGACGCGGAAACTTCGGCGCTACAGGCCCACCAGCCGACGCTCGGTTTCGTTCCGCCGGGCGCGCGGGCAGTCGCGTCGCGGCGGCGGCGTTTGAAACTGCCCCGCTTGCAGCGCAAGGCCTGGATCGCGCTCTCCATCGCCGTCGTCCTCTTGCCGGTGCTCTCCTTCGCGCTGATCCAACTCATTCCGTCGATCAAGACCTGGACCATCTCCGGCGCGCCGGGAGACCGGCCAACGAGCGGCAGCGCCACGGACGGCAATGGCTCCAAACCGGTCGAACCGCCCACGCCCGAAATCCGCAACCCGCCCGACCGGCAGCCGCCGAGCCAGATTCAGCCGGCGCCGCCGATGCCGCTGGGCGGCGACGACGTCCCCCACGTGCTCTTCGTCATCGCCCACGACGGCTACTACCACCTGGATTACCTGAACGTGATGAAGGCGCTGGATTCTCGCGCGGAGGTTGTCGTCGCCTCGACGCAGACCGGCGAGGCCGTCCCCTGGAACCAGGGCCCCGCCACCCAGTGGCCCGCCTCGGCCGATATGCTTGTCGCCGACGCCAAGGCCGACGACTTCGACACGCTCATCGTCTGCGGCGGCAACGTGGCCGAATACGAAGGCGCTTCACAAAGCGCGCGGACGCTTCGCACGCTGATCCTGACCATGAACGAGCAGAAAAAACCCGTGGCCTCGATCTGCACGGGCGGCGTCGTGCTCGCACAAACGGGCCTGTTGCGGGGCCAGAACGCCGTCTGCTGGCCGCAGCGGCGCGCCGACCTCGAGGCGGAAGGCGCTACTTACGTCGACCAGGACGTCGTTGTGGCCGGGCGGATCGTCACCGGCCGCGATCCCCAGGCGGCCAGTGCATTGGTGACGGAGTTGCTGCGCCTCACCGGCTCCACGTCGAAGGTGCCCGAGGAACGCCGGCGTCAACTTCCGCGTCGCCGGAAGGGCCGCGTCCCCGACGGCTCCCTCCGCGGCCGCCCGGAGTGACACGAAAGTAGCCCTCACGCTCCGCGTGAGGCAGCGCTT
>JACOUI010000118.1 GCA_016177915.1 Planctomycetia bacterium | reverse complement strand
GTTGTCAAGCACGGCGTCACGATCGTCGGGGCCACTCGCCTGGCCGCGACTGTGCCGCAGCATGCCAGCCAGATGTACGCTCGCAACCTGACTGCGTTCCTCGTTCATCTCATGAAAGATGGCCGGATCAACCTGAATCGCGACGACGATATCATCTGTGACACGCTCGTGACTCACGAGGGCCAGGTGCTGCATCCGCACGTTCGTGAACTTCTGGGATTGGCCCCTCAAAACCCGCAATTGGCCTGATGGAGGTCCGACGATGGAAGAATCGGTGGCGGCCCTGACCGCGTTCGTGCTGGCGCTCTTCGTGGGGTACGAGGTGATCACCAAAGTGCCGCCGCTTTTGCACACGCCTCTCATGTCGGGGGCCAACGCCATCTCCGGCATCACCCTCGTCGGCACGCTCATCACCGCCGGCATGAAGCTCACCCTGCTGACGACCATCCTCGGCTTCCTCGCCGTGGCCATGGCGACGGCCAACGTCGTGGGCGGCTTCCTCATCACCCATCGCATGCTCCAGAAGTTTCACCGGAAGTAAGCCGATGTCGCCCGCCCTCGTGAACCTGCTTTATCTGGCCGCGGCCGTGCTGTTCATCGTCAGCCTGAAGATGATGACGCACCCCCGCACCGCGTCCAACGGCAACTTGGTCGGCGCCCTGGGAATGCTGTTGGCGGTCGTCGTCACGTTGTTCGACAAGCGGATCGTCAGTTTTGAAGTCATCATCGCTGGGCTGATTGCCGGATCGCTGTTTGGCGCGGTGGTGGCCTGGCGGGCGCCGATGACGGCCATGCCCCAGCTCGTCGCCGTTTTCAACGGCCTGGGCGGCGGGGCTTCGGCGCTAGCGGTCGGCGCCTCGCTGGAGGAGACGTTCAGCAACGCCGCCGTAAAGACGGTCAGCCTCCAGCTCAGCCTCTCCGCGGCGGCGGCCGCCCTGGTCGGCGCCGTCACGCTCACGGGCAGCTTCGTGGCCTACGCGAAGCTGCAAGGATTGATCGACGAGCGGCCCGTCCTGCTCCCGGCTCGGCACCTGATCAACGGCGCGCTCGCCGCCGGCTGCGTGGCGCTCTCCTATTGGCTCGTGGTCTCACCCGACTCGGCCCTGGCGTTCTGGCTCTTGATCGCCGCCAGCGGCGTGCTGGGCGTGCTGGTCGTCATCCCCATCGGCGGCGCCGACATGCCCGTCGTCATCTCGCTGCTCAACTGCTACTCGGGCATCGCCGCCGCCGCTTATGGCTGGGTGCTCAACAACAACGCGCTGATCATCGCCGGGTCACTGGTGGGCGCCGCGGGTTTTATCCTCACCGCGATCATGTCCAAGGCCATGAACCGCTCGCTGACCAACATCATGTTCGCCGGCCTGGGCACGGTGGCCGCGGGTGCAGCGGAAAGCGACAAGGTCTACGCCGGCCGCGTCAAATCCACCTCGCCCGACGAGGCCGCGATCCTGCTGTCGGCCGCCCGCAAGGTCGTCGTCGTCCCCGGCTACGGCATGGCCGTTGCCCAGGCCCAATTCGGCGTCCACGACCTGATGAAGAAGCTCGAAGAGCGCGGCGTCGACGTCCAGTTCGCCATCCATCCCGTCGCCGGGCGCATGCCCGGCCACATGAACGTCCTTTTGGCCGACGCCGGCATCCCCTACGACAAGCTCAAGGAGATGGACGAGATCAACCCCATGTTCCGTCAGGTCGACGTCGTCCTCGTGATCGGCGCCAACGACGTAGTGAACCCATTGGCGCGCCAAAATGACCCTTCCGTGCCGATCGCGGGCATGCCAATCCTCGACGTCGATCAGGCGCGCTCGGTCATCATCGTCAAGCGCAGCCTCAGCCCCGGCTTTGCGGGCATTCCGAATCCGCTGTTCGCCGCCGACAACGCGCTGATGCTGTTTGCCGACGCCAACAAAGCAGTGCTCGACATCCTCACCGCCCTCAAAGAGCAGTAACGTTCGCAACCCCCGTTCGTAGTGACCGCATTCATGCGGTCGTGCTCGGCGACGTCGCCGGAGATCTGCAGGGCGGCCCCATGGTGGAGTTCCCCGTTCAGACGGTAACGTCAACCAGTCTCATCATTCTACGGCGGATCGAGTTTGCGCAAAGCCATGCGACGGCGCTGTCCGCTGCGACCGTCCGAAGTCATCCCACCGCCTGCCGCAGCGCCTGGGCGTGCCGTCGGCAGCGCTCCGCCCGGCTGTGCTGCCCCGTTTTCTCGCAGGCCACGGCCCGGGCCTCCAGCGCCGGGACGTGCAGCGGATTTCGCGCCAGCGCCTGGTCGAGCTTCGCGAGGGCCGCCTCGTAGGCACCGGTCTCCAAAAGCGCCTTCGCCTCGGCGTACAGAAGCTCACCGGTCCGCACTTCCTCGTCGCTCAACTCCCTTAGCAACACGTCCTCGTCCTGCACGGTCAAAAGCGAGCAGGGCAGCCCCTGCAACACGCCGCGAGTGACGCTCCCCATCAGCATCTCCGCCAGCCCGCTGCGACCCGTGGCCCCCATCACGATCACGTCGGCCCCGTGCTCCCTCGCCGCCCGCGCAATCTCGCGTTCCGGATCGCCCGATCGCACGTCCTGGCTGAAGTTGACGCCCGCGAAGTTCATCGACTGCATAAACTCCGCCAGGTCTTGCCGCCAGTTCGCCTCGTGCTGTTTCTTCGCCCCGATGAACACACCCGTCTCGACCGTCGCCCCCAGCCAGCTCAGCTCGGGGATCACTGTCAGCACGATCAGCCGCCCGCCGAACGCCTTCGCCAGCCGAATCGCGTTTGTGAGTCCCCGCCGCGAAACCGCCGAGCCATCAACCGGGCACACGATCGTGCGGAACGCAGCCGCCGGTCCCCCGGGCAGCACGGCCAGCACCGGCTGCCGCGAATGCTGCATGACCGCCTCCGCGACCGGGCCGGCCACAAATCCGTCCCCTTCCGACCGCTTGCCCGCCCCGATCACCACCAGGTCCGCATCCAGCTCTTCGGCCTTCCGCACGATCCGCGCCGCGGGCGAACCGTAGACGATGGTCGACTCGGCGAGTTCGACGTCGTCGGCCTCAAGCTGCGCAAGGTAGCCCCGCTGCGTGCTCTCGGCGATCTCCCTGCGAAACGGCAGGACGATCGGCGCCGGCGTCGCGTCGCTCACGACGTGCAGCAGGAACACCCGTCCGCCGAAGGCCTTGGCGATCCGGGCCGCCGTCGCCGTCGCTTCCTTGCTCGCGGGGCGATGGTCCGTCGCCAGCAGAATCTTTTGTAGAAGCCTCATGGTCCACTTCTCCGGTCGCCGCGCGAAATCGAGATCCTTCCGCCCTGCAAAAAGCCATTCCCGGCCTTAAGCAAAACCCGTGCCGCGAACCGTAGGGTAGGCGTCTCGCCTGCCATGCGGCGGACTTCCGCTGGGACCCTCGTGCAGCGCCGCACATCCCGCCCACTCCTTCGTGCCCTTTTGGCACACTGCCCGCACACCGCCTCGCCGGAAACCATGCTGCGGCATCGACGAGATCAGCCGCGCGCCACGCGCGAATGCCGAAGCCTTTTGGCTTGCTGTAATTGACACGTGGCTTATGTCGCCGACGATAGCCACGTCCGCGAGCTCCCAGCCCCGCTCCTCCCATTTGGCACTTGCTTTGCTTAAAACGTCTCGCGCGTGAATTCCTCGGATGCGCCTCAACCATGAGGACCTGGCGATGAAGACCGTCGAACTTCAGCAATACAAACGCCGCCTGCTCGACCTTCGCGCTCGGCTGCGCACGAACGAGTACCGATCGATCGACGCCGCGCTGGAAGACGCCCGGCCGCCCGGCGAGCACGAGAACCCCCTGCCCCCCAGCGAGTCGCTGGACAAGGAGACGACCCTCGAATTCGCCGAGCACGACCTGCACCAGGCGGTGAGCGCGGCCTTGGAGCGGATCGAACGGGGAACGTACGGAGTTTGCGAGACGTGCGGTCGTGAGATTCCGCCGGAGCGCCTGGCGGTCGTTCCCTACGCGAGCCTGTGCGTCGCCTGCGAGCGCAAGGCGGAGACAGAATAAGTCGCAGTGGTCATCCGCGCCCATCGGGCCGCGTCATCGCACGCGTCGTGCGGGCAGTTCAAGCAGCGGAGGGCACGGGACTCGAACCCGCAACCGGTTTCCCGGCACCACATTTCCAGTGTGGCCGCTAACCATTCGCTTACCCTCCGAATTCCCCACGCCTCCCTGCTTTTTTAGCCTACCACAAGGTGACAATTCTGGCCAAGCGGGGTTCGGGCCGGAAATGCGGAGTGCGGAATTCGCAATACGGAATGGGGATTATCAGCGCCGGTGCGACGACGGATCGCGGCCTGCTCCATGCGCCGCTATCCGCCGAAAATCTTATCGCGCTTCGCCTTGTTGTAGGCCAGTTTCTCGGCCGGCGTCATCTTGCTGAAATCAGGCAAGCCCGTTGGCGGCGCCGGCGATTTGGATTCGCAGGTGCACTGGCTCGGCTCCGTCCCGCCGCAGCCGCACGAAGCATGGTCTCCCCCGGCGGCAACCCCCCCGTGCCCCCCCTTCGTAAGGGGGGGAGAAGAGGAGTGCCCTCCCCCCTGCCCTGCCCCGGCGGCCCCTGCCCGCGCAGCAACGCCCCCGTGCCCCTGCCCGGTAAGCGTCGGCGACGACGCGCGTGAGATCTTCGCAGGCACGGCGACCGACGAGCGGCTGTAGCTCATCACGCCCGTCTGAAACTGCATGTCGTCGTCGAGCGACCGGTGCGGCTTGATCCCCAGCTTTTGCAAAACGCCGTGATACGCCCGTACCGCCTCCTCAGGCTTCACTTCGCCGTCCACAATCCGCCGCAGAAACGCGACGAACGCAAGCTGGCACTCGGCGCTGTTGATCTTCCGGCCGAAGAGGGCCACGCGGGCCCCGTATTTCTGCGCCTCGGAGAGTAGCTTGAAGGCGTCGTACGTCGTCCCCGCGCTGCCGCCCAAAATGCCGACGACCAACTGTGGATCGTACGAGACGAGTTCCTCCATCGCCTTCGGGCCGTGATAGACGATCTTCAAAAACAGCGGCCGGCCCGCCGCCGGAACTCCCGCCAGCGCCCGCACAATGCAGTCGCTGACGAACTGCGGAATCTGCTCGGGCGAAAGTCCCTCGGGCGAATTGGGATCGAACACCTCCCAAAAATGCCGAAAGCCCTTCTTCTCCGCCTCGACGCGGAACCGGCGATATTCTTCGAGCGAGGCCAGGTCCTCGTCGAGCCGGTTGTTGAACGTCACGCTGTAAAGGCCCAGGTTCGCCCCGGCGACCCGCTCGGCCAACGAACACTCGACGCGCCCGCACTGAATCTGGTCGATCGTGGCCGTGCGAAACGGCCGCGAAGGTTCCTGCGCGTACATCCCGCCGCGGACGACGTGAATGTCGCTGGCGTCGTTGGCCCGGGCGGCCGGCGTGACGTGGCTCGTGTCGAAGAGCCGCTCGCGGATCGTGAGGAGATCGTTCGTGCTGGCGGACATGAGCATGATGTCGACCAGGCCCTGCCGGACGATCTGGCGGATTTGCTCGCGATAGTCGGCCAGCGTGCGAAAGCGCACCTCGCCCGCGTGCATCTCCGGCGACCGGCCCGGCGCACCGACGCCGAACGCCATGTCGGCGTCCTTCGCATCGGCCAGGATGAACTCCTGGCAGCCGGAAGGATCGGCATGAATGGCGGCCAGCTTCCGATCGAGCGACTTTTTCACGCTCCCCATCACGCCTGTCTCCTTACGTCTTTCCAACTCGCTTCACAACCGCGTCAATCGTCTCCCTTAACACCTGCCCGCTTTTCCGCAGCCCCTGCACTTCCTTAGGCCAGAGGTCGATCTCGTGCGTCGCGATCGCACCTTTGCGGCCCACGACCGTTGGCACGCTGATCGCCACGTCGCGCAGGCCGTAGCAGCCGTCCTGCAACGTCGAAACCGGCAGGATGCGCCGGCGATCGAGCGCGATCGACTCGATCACTTCCTGAATCGCCAATCCGACGGCGAACCCCGCTCCGCCTTTCTTTTTGATCACCTCCGCCCCCGAGCCGCGCGTCCGGGCAAAAAGCTCGTTGGCGACGTTCGGCCCAAAGCCTGGGTACTTCTCGATCGGCAGCCCGGCCACCGTCGCGCTCGACCAGATCGGCACCATGCTGTCGCCGTGCTCGCCCAGGATCACGGCGGAGACCTGCGTCGGCGGCACCTTCAGTTCGCGGGCGATCAGGCTGCGGAACCGCAGCGAATCGAGCTGCGTCCCTAGGCCGATCACCTGCGACGCGGGCAATCCGAGGCGCGTCGCCGCCAGGTAGGTGAGCACGTCCACGGGATTGGAGACGACAAGCACCAGCGCGTCCTTCCGCAGCCCGGCTGTCGTCATTTCACTGAGGATGCCCAGAAACAAATCGACGTTGCGGTTGATCAGATCGAGCCGGCTCTCGTCGGGCTTGCGCCGCAGCCCGGCCGTAATGCACACCAAATCGCTCGACTCGATGTGCTCGAAGCCGCCCGACGCAATCACCTGGTCGCCGGCAAAGGCACTGCCGTGCAAGAGGTCGAGGGCCTGCCCCTCGGCCAGCTCGGCGCTGACATCGATTAGGGCGATCTCGCGCACGACGCCGCCCGTCTGCAGCGCAAACGCGGCACACGAACCCACCAATCCGCCGCCGCCGATGATGCTGACTTTCATAGTGGTTAGTGGCTGGTGGCTGGTGGCTCGTGGCCAGGAGTCGGGAAGCAGGAGACAGGGGTCAGGAAAGGGTCATTTCTGAAGAGCGGCGAGGACGCGGTCGGTGATGACGCGGATGAGTTCCTCTTGCTGTGGCGTGCCGGCTGCTGGAACCGACGGCGGCCTTGCCGCCGCCTTCATCACCGGCGGCGGCTCAAACGCCCGCTGCGAAACGCCCGCCTCCATCCACGTCTGCCGGAACTTGTCGTTGGCGCAAATGTCGCAGTCCTTCATCTCCGGCATCAGCCGCGGATCGCTCCAGCCCCATTTCGCCTTCAATTCCAAAAGCTCCCGCGTCTCCTTCTCGTTGAAGTAGTTCACGCGCCCCAGGTCGCGGGCGAGCATCAGGATGCGGCAGTAGGCGTCGAGGATTTCCGTCCACCAGTAGGCCCGCTCCACCGACTCGCCGTAGCTCACCGTCCCGTGGTTGGCCAGGATCATCACGTTTGTGTTCTTGACGTACGGCAGCACCGTGTCGGCGAATTTCTGCGAGCCCGGCGTCTCGTAGCGCGTGATCGGAACCTCGCCCAAAAAGACCTCGACCTCCGGCAGCACGCACTGGGGGATCGCCTCGCGGGCGACGGCGAATGCCGTCGCGTGCGGCGGATGGCAATGCACGACGCTCTTCACGTCCGGCCGCGCCTTCATGATCGTCAGGTGCAAGAGGATCTCGCTGGAGCGCTTCTTCTTGCCCGAAAGCTGCTTCCCCTCCATGTCGACGGTGCACAGGTCGTCGGGGGTCAAAAAGCCCTTGCAGGTCATCGTCGGCGAGCAGACGACTTCGTTTTCGCCGAGGCGAAAACTGATGTTGCCGTCGTTGGCGGCAGCGAACCCCCGGGCGTAAATCCTCCGCCCGATGTCGCAGATATCCTGTTTGATCTTGAAAACGTTTCTGGCGGTCATGGGAGCGCGGTGGCTGGGGGTTCGTGGTCGGTGGCTAGTGGCTGGTGGTCAGTTTTTTTGTGGTCCGACTCCAATTCCTTCGACAAGGTTAGGTCACATCGCAGTGGTCCAGGATGGCGGTGTTGTAAGCGTCGATCGGTTTCAGATCGGGATGGAACGGCATCGCCGCTTCGACCCCTTCGCTGATGGCGATCCGGCAGCCGGGCCCCGCGCCGCGGTCGTCGTAGACGACGATCGGCTCGGCGCGATGGGCCATGTCGCCGCGGAGATTCTCGTGCGACAGCGGCACGGCCAGGCACCACCGCGCCCCTTCGAGCGCCGGATGATGCCGGTTCAGTGTCACCGTCCCGATCACTTCGCCGATTCGCATTGATTGACTCCTTCTCTTACACCTCAAATTGGGCCTTCGCCGACCGCTGGATCGGACAACAAAAGTCGGCGACCATCCGCGCGAGCGGAAAAGCGCCGACGTGGCGCGGATCGACGACCAACAGGTTCGCGCCGATCGCCGCGATCGCCTCGCGCGTTTCGTCCACCGACGCGGCCGTTGCCGCCCGCACGCCGCGATGCCGGTTCGCGAGGCAGACGGCCGCCGCGGATTCGCTCGTCAATAGCAGGCCCAAGTGGCCGCTCTTGCCGACCAGGTCGACCAGGTCGGCGACGACGCCGGCCAGGCCGGAGCGCGCGACGTGCTGGATCGAGATTCCCCGCCTTTGCAGGGCCGACACGAGCGCCGCCGGCGAGAAGTTCGTTTCCGCGACTCCGAGGGCCAGCGGCAGTTGAGCCGCCGGAGCGGTGGGCGGCGCCCACCCGACGCGAATCGCGATGCCTCGCGCCTTCAAAATGTCCCGGGCGGCCGGGGTGACCAGCGACCGCGGCGAAATCTCCAGCGTCGTCGCTCCATCCAATCGCTGTTTCAAATCCGCCACGGATACCACGCGCTGCGTGAGCACGACGGTTTTGTCGATCGTCGCGCCCGCCTCCCCCCTGCCCTGCCCCGCCGCTCCCCCCTGCCCTGCTGTCTTTGCGTCCTCGCGCGCGCTGGGCGGCCCCAGCCGCCGCATCACTTCGGCGACAATCTGTTCGACATCGATAGGCAGCGAGGTCATGAATCACAGATTCCCAGCACGCTGTACCGGATCGGCGACGTCGGGTCCGCCACCAGTTCTCTCGTCGATCGTCCGTCGCTGGACACAATCACGCGGTCTCCCCGCCCTGCCCCGACCGTGTCGAGCGCCACGAGCGGCTCGCCCTCCGGCGTTCGTCCGTCGGCCATCAAAAGCTGCACCACGATCATCTTCCGGCCGGCCCACGACGGGTGCCGGACGGTGCTGACGGCGGATCCAAGAACCAGGCCAACTTGCATCTCAGAAACTCCACACTCCGCACGCTGTAGGGTGGGCCGAGTTCTACGAGGCCCACCGTCACGGCTCTCCCAGTCACGGCTTCCCCAAAATCCTCAAATCATCAATCAACGAGCACCTCCGCTCCCGCGTGAACGTCAGCGGCGTCGTCACGCCCTCGCCCGTCGGCGTGGCGATCGAGAACGACAAGTACCCTTCGCCGCCCAGGCCCAGCGCCGCCATGCAGGGCCCGTTCTTCACGAACAACGTCGTGTCCATCGTGCGGCCCATCTTCGTCATGTTCCGCACGTTGGTGGAATGGATCATGCTCGTGTGGCGGAAGCCGTGCTCAAAAAGCTTCGCCTTGGCGATGCACTCGTCCACGTCGCGGCACTTCACAAACGGCACGAACGGCATCATCTGCTCCACGGAAACGAAGGGATTCGACTCGTCCGCGGCCCCGAACAAAAGCGGCGTCTTCTCCGGCACGTTCTTCCCGATCGCCCGCGCCAAGACGGCCGCGTCCTGGCCCAGAAAATCCTTGTGCGGGGCGTCGTGCTTCTTGTCCCCCTCGCCGACCTGCATGATGGCCTTGGCCGTGAGGGCGTCGACTTCGCGATGGTTGAGACGAACGGCCCCCGCTCGGCCCATCGCCTCTAGCATCGCATCGAACACCTCCGCCACGACGAACACTTCCTTCTCGCCGATGCAGAGGAGATTGTTGTCGTAGCCGCCGCCCTGGATGATCGAACGCGCAGCTCGGTCCAGGTCCGCTGTTTCATCGACCACGACCGGCGGGTTGCCCGGCCCGGCCACGACCGCCCGCTTGCCGCTGTTGAGCGCCGCCCGCGCGACGGCCGGCCCGCCGGTCACGCAGATCAGCGCCACGTCGCGGTGCTTGAAAATGGCATTGGCCGATTCCAGCGTCGGCTCGGCGATCAGGCAGATGAGGTTGTCGATCCCCAGGTCGTCGTGAATGGCTTTGTTGAAGCGGCGCACGCCCTCGGCCGCGACCTTCCTGCCGCTAGGGTGCGGGTTGACGACCAGCGTGTTCCCGCCGGCGATCATGCTCACGGCGTTGCCGGTGATCGTGGGCAGGGAGTGCGTGACCGGCGTGATCGCGCCGATGACGCCGAAGGGGGCGTGCTCGATGACGGCCAGGCCGTGGTCGCCGCTAAAAACCTCGCTGCGCAGGAACTCGACGCCCGGCGTCCGCTCGCCCAGCGTTTTCAGCTTCTCGATCTTGTGATCGAGCCGCCCGATCTTGGTCTCGTTCATTTCCATCGTGCCCAGCTCGATGCACTGCTCGATGGAAATGCGCCGCACGTGGTCGATGATTCGCTTCCGCTCCTCGAGCGTGCAGCCGCTGAGGCGGTCGAAGGCCTCGCAGGCCGCCGCGACGGCCTCGTTGGCGCAGGTGAAAATCCCGTACCGCCGCTCGAAGCCCCTGGGCGCGACGGGCGCGCCCGTGTGAATCTGCGAGAGCACCTGCTTGACGACCGACCTCACCAGCTCTTCAGTCGCTTGCATCTTGATTCCCTCGACATCATTCCACGATCCGCATCATTCCGCATTCCCCCACCCCTCACGCCTCATCCCTCACCCTTCATTCCTTCCGAAACACGCACTCCTGCCCCACGTGCACCGTGTCCACGATCCCGATGATGGCCGCATCGACCGGCATGTTTTTCGTCTCCGGCGTCATGCGGGCGCTGGAGCCTTGCACGATCAGCACGAACTCCCCGGTTCCGGCCCCGACGGTGTCGACCGCCACGAACGTCCGGCCCGTGCCGACGAGCCGCGGTTTTTTCTCTTCGCGCCGTTCCTCGACGCGATACGGCTCGACCAGCATCAGCTTCTGGCCGACCATCGAATCGACTTTTTGCGTGGCAACCAGGCTGCCGGTGACTTTGGCGACGAACATGGTTTATGCCTTCTCCAGAAGTTCGCGGGCCTGGCGGGCGACGATGAGTTCCTCGTTCGTCGGAATCACCCAAATCTGCGTGCGGCTCGCGGCCGCGTGAATCGCCGTCTCGCCCTTGGCTTTTTGGTTCTTCTCCTCGTCCAGCACGATCCCCAGCTCCACGAGGTCGCGGCAGACGGCCCGCCGGACATTGACGCCGTTCTCGCCGATCCCGCCCGTGAAGACGATCACGTCCGCCCCGCCCAGCTCAACGAGATACGCGCCCAGGTAATGCCGGATGGAAGACGTAAAGACGTCCAGCGCGAGCTGCGCTCGGTTGTTCCCCTTGGCGGCCGCTTCCTCCAGGTCGCGGACGTCGCCGCTTAGGCCGCTTAAGCCGAGGAGGCCGCTCTTCTCGGCCAGGTCGTGCAGGACCTCTTCCAGCGGCTTCCCCAGCCGCCGCATCAGGACCGGCAGCGCGAACGGATCAAAGTCGCCCACGCGGTTGTTGTGCGGCAGGCCCGTCTGCGGGCTCATGCCCAGCGAGTTGGCCTGGCTTTTGCCGCCGCGGATGGCGCACAGCGAATTCGATCCGCCGAGATGACACGAGATGATTCGCAAGTCGCTGCGCTTGAGCAGCTCCGTCGTCCGCGTGGCGATATAGCGATGGCTCGCGCCGTGAAAACCCCATCGCCGCACGTGGCATTGCTCCGCCCACTCGAAAGGAATCGCGTAGTGCCGGTTCCGCTCGGGCACGGTCGCATGAAACCCGGTTTCAAACGCCGCCACGAGCGGAATCTCCGGCAGCTTCTCGTGCAGAAGCCGCATGGCCGCGATGTAGGGCGGATTATGTGCCGGGGCGACCTGGTTCATGGTTTCCATTTCCGCTAGTAGCTCGCTCGTCACCCGCTGCACGCCGCTCACGCTTCCGCCATGCACCGCCTTAAAACCGATTGCAGCCACTTCTGACGGACTCTTCAAACATCCGTGCTGCGGGTCGGTGAGCATCTTCAGGCACCGCCGCACGGCCTCGGCGTGATCGGCCACGCGCGCCGTTTCCTCGCTCTTCCACGCGCCGATCTCGACGAACGTCCGGCCCTGCACCCCGCCGATCCGCTCCGCCCCGCCGCGCGCAAGCTGCCGCTCGTCGCGCATGTCGAAGAGGCGGTATTTGAAGCTCGTCGATCCCAAGTTGGCGACCAGGATCTTCATGGCCTTGCGTCCTGCGTGGCGGGGAAATTAGGAACGCGCCGCCTGAAGGCGGGACTCCAACGGTTACGCCAAATACGCCGCGATCAGCCCCTCGGCCGGCCGCGGAATCACGTGCGTGGCGATCAGCTCCCCGACCTGGTTGGCCGCGTTGGCGCCGGCCTCGACCGCGGCCCGCACGCTGCCCACGTCGCCGCGCACGATCGCCGTCACGTAGCCGCCGCCGATCTGCACTTTCTTGATGATCTCCACGTTGGCGGCCTTGGCCATCGCGTCGGTCGCTTCGACCAGCGCCACCAACCCCTTCGTTTCCACCAGCCCAATGGCGTCTTGCATGTTCATCACCTCAGAATTCTCGTTGATGTCCCCTCGTTCCCAAGCTCTGCTTGGGAACGCACAATCCGCAAAGCTCTGCTTCGCCTACGTCGAAGAACGCACGCGAAGGCATACGCCGCCGGCTCGCCGCATTACGCCTACGCCTTCGCCGCCTTGATGGGCTTGGGAGGCACGACCTTCACCAGGTCGTCGTGCGGCCGCGGAATGACCTGTACGCTCACGACCTCGCCGAGCTTGGCGGCCGCGGCCGCTCCGGCGTCCGTGGCCGCTTTCACTGCCGCCACGTCGCCCGTGACAAACGCCGTCACGAGCGCGCTGCCCACCTTGTCCCAGCCGAGAAACTCCACGTTCGCGGCTTTCATCATCGCGTCGCTGGCCTCGACCAGGGCCACAAAACCCTTGGTCTCGATCATGCCCAGCGCTTCAATCGCTTTGGCCATCGCAAGAATCTCCCAATCAAACCCGTTCGATCACAAGTCGATTCCGTTTCCCGTCAGGCCGCATGCGGGACGACCGCGAGCGGCCGCATCTTTCACGGCTTGAACAATCCCAGTCTCGTCGCATGCTCCAGGTCGCAGGCATTCCCCTCGTCCGTATCGATGTGCACTTCCAGCTTGCTCTTGGCGTCCGCCCGCACGATTAGCCCTTCCAACACGCATGGGCAGCCCGACACGATCCGCAGGTTCACCTTGTCGCCGTTCTTGACGCCGTAGTACTCCGTGTCGGCCAGGCCCATGTGGACGTGCCGCTCCGCCCGGATCACCCCCTCCTTCAACTCAACGACGCCCTTGGGTCCCACCAGCACGCAGCCCGGCGTGTCTTGGATGTTCCCGCTCAGCCGCACGGGCGCGTCGATCCCCAGCGAGATCGAATCGGTGAAGGCCAGCTCGACCTGGCTGTGCGGCCGCGTCGGCCCGAGCACGCGCACGGTGGGCAGCATCCGCCGCCGCGGGCCGACGAGCATCACCGTCTCTTCGGCCGCGTAGGCCCCGTCCTGATATAGCTCTTTCATCACCGTCAGCTTGTGCCCTTGGCCGAAGAGGATTTCGACGTGCTCGTCGGTCAGGTGCAGGTGCCTGGCGGAGATATTGGCCACGAGGTTCGGCCGGTGCGGCGCAGCGCCGCCGCCGCGCGCAGCAGCGCCGTCGCGCAGTTTTTCCACGACGATCTGCCGCACGATCCTCTCGATCGCGGCCCGGTCTGGCGCCAGGGCAATCATTTCGACCGTTCCTGTTTGTTTTCAATCTCGTCCGCCACGATCACTTCCACTCCCGCCGCGGCCACTTTCTTTCGCCACTCCGGCGAAATGCCGGTATCCGCCACCAGCTTGTCCACCGCCCCCAGTTCGCAAAGATGTACGAGTCCCTGCCGGCCAAATTTCGTGCTGTCGGCCAGCACAATCACCTGCTCGGCCGAGTGCAGCATCGCCCGCTCCGTCTCGACCAGCAGCAGGTTGTTGTTGTAAAAGCCGCGCTCGTCGATGCCCGCCACGCTCAAGAGCGCCTTGCGCACGTTGATGTCCGAGAGCATGCGGTTGGCGTGCGGTCCGAGCATTACGCCCGTCCGCGGATAAACGTACCCACCCACCATCACCAGATCCGTGTAGGCGTTGGCGCCGAACAGGTTGGCGACGGGCAGCGAGTTGGTGACGATCTGAAGCTGCCGATCGACCAAGAGCCGCGCCAGCTCGTACGTCGTGCTCCCTCCGTCCAACAGCAGCGTGTCGCCGCTGTCGATCAGCCGGGCCGCGCAGCGGGCGATGGCCTGCTTCTTGTCCCATTGGGCCGGCTCCGCGCCGACGTAGGGCTGGGGCGGCGAGTGACCCGCGTAAAACGCCCCCCCGTGCGTCCGCTTGGCGGCCCCTGATTCCTCGAGGACTTCCAAGTCGCGGCGGATCGTCGATTCCGAAGCGCCGACCTCGGCGGCCAATTCCGTCAGCGAGGCAAACCCGCCGCGGAGCCGCAAAACCTCGAGAATCCGGTGCCGACGCTGTTCTGCTAGCACTGGGAGCCACGAAACACGGCCAAATGTGCTTGAAAATTATCATAAGCTGCCACAATCCTTCAGAGTCAGGCATTGTGACAGCTAGAAAACGTGCTGTCAAGCATCCATTCTTGCTAGAAAGCGGCGCAGGTTCAACGACTTTCTTGTCGTTTGCTGCCGCTCGCCGAGAATCCGTGACCGACCCTCGTCTGCGACGCCTCACAAATCACGACAGGACAATGCCTTATGTCTAAGGCACTATGAAATGAGCACGCCGGCGTCGCGCAGCTCGTTGAGATGCGGCACGTCCAAGACCTGAAAAGGCGATCGCAGCACCTGCCAGGCCTCGCCCGGCTGCTCGATCTGCGAATCGGCAATCGGCCCCAGCGCCCCGGCAAGCTGCAAGTACGAAATGCGCGCTGGTTCAAATCCCATCACCCGGGCGCAGGTCGCGTCGAGCGCCGCGAGGTTCGTCCCGACCGCGATCATCCCCAAGTGTTTCCGCGAACCCATGATCGGCCCGTCCCCTTCCATGCAGTCGATGGCATCCACAATCGCGATCGCTCGCGGCACCGTGGCATTGATGTCCACCACCGTCTCCGGCACGCCCGCATAGTGCAGAACGTTTTTGGGCCAGCCGTATTTGATGCCCGGCAAAAGTCCGTAAAGGTTCTTCATCGAGGCCGTCATGCCCACCCAGTGGTGCGTCTTCAGCTTGGGCAGCGACACGACGAGGTCCGCCTCGTGGACCGCGCGCGGAAAATAGATCGACTTCAGCGGCGAGGCCCGCAGCGCATTGGTCAGCGGCTTGACGTCCTGGTAGTTGAGGTCCGCAAACGGCAGCTTCGCGTCGTCCAGGGCCTCGCCGATCCCCGATTCATCCAGGGCCAACTGCGTGTCGCGCAGGTGCCCCGGCGCTTCCCCCACCACGACGCGGGCGCCATGGCGCCCAAAAACCTCCGCGGCCGCGACGACAACCGCCGGGTGCGTCGAAAGCTGCGGCGCATCCCGCCGCGGCTCGACCATGTTCGGCTTGAGCAAAACGGTCTTCCCCCGCAGCGACGTTAGGTCGAACCCCACCGCGGCCAGTCCGTCGGTGATCGTCGTTTGCAAATCGCCGTCGTAACGCTGGTTTCGCGCCAGAAAAACCGCCTCGCGCCGCGCGATCAGCCGCCGCACCAGCGGCCAGGCCGCCAGCGCCGCCGCCGCCGCGCCGCAGCCGACCAAGAGTGACCGCCGGTCGAACGTCGCTCGCTGGCGCGGACAAGTCGCGGCGCCATTGGGAGACGGATGGTGCTGAATCATGACCGTGCCTCTTCCGACGGGTGCACCGGAAAGAGCACGCCGCTGGCCGGCGCGGAATTCAGCGCCAAAAGCGCAATCGCCATTGGCGCGGACTTCCCCAGCGCCCGGCTCGCCGCCGCGGCCAGCCGTTCCTCGGTCTGGGGCGGACGCGCGCCGTGCGCCGCCAGGCCCATCAATCCAAATGCCAGCGACTGCGGCGACTTGGTGACCGGCAATTCGCCCAGCAAGCAGCTCTTCGTCCGACCGATCTTTCCCGAGATGTCCTCCTCGCCGGCCAGCGCCAGAAGCGCCAGCCCCGACGGTTGCACGTGCGGCACGAGCTTCTGCCCCAGCACAGCCGTGTTCCCGTAGTTGCAACCCCCGCTTGGCAACAGCCGATCAACGAGCAGACGAACCGCCTGGCGCGTGCGAGGATGCTGCGTGTTGCCAGAGGCTTTCAGCGCCAACACGGCGAGCGCCGTCGGCTCCACCCAGGCGTGCGTCCCAAGTGCCCACGGCCAGCCGACAAGTGTCCCGTCGTGCCCAGCCATTTGCGGGTCGCCCGACGTCACCGTTTCCCCGCGCGTCTGCACGAGCCAGAGCAGCCCCCGATCCACAGCGCCGCGAAGACGCTCTTCGTCGACGTCTGAAAGCTCGCAACCGCCGCCGGCGTTGGCACGCCATCGCAGCCCACTCTGCCACGCCATGACCGCCAAACTCGTCGTCCAGCACGGTTCTTTTTCCGTCGGCCGCACCGGCACGCTCCCGTCCGCCGGCGATTGCCAGTCGTTCAAAAGACACAGTTTTTCAATCGCCTTGTCCGTTCGCCCGTGCGCAAGTAGCGCCATCGCCGCCCAGGCCGTCGGCTCCGCGGCCGGGCCATCGTCGGCCAGATAGCCCAGCCCGGGCGACCGGCCAAGAAAATCGAGCATGTCGGCAAGCCAGGCCATGGCGAGTCTCACGTGGCCACGCAGCGGGGGACGTTCAACCATAGCTTTTGTGACGAGCGAAACGCCTCCGCGCAGGCGCGGCCGCCCGGCGATTTTCCGCAGCGCAAGTAATCGCTCAATCTCAACTTGTCACAATTCTGCTTTGCACCGGCGGGCCGTTTCGATAGACTAATCAACGTTTGTTTATCGAACCTGCGGGCAAGAACCCCCGCGATCACAGTGCATCCGCCCAGGCCCATGCGGCATGTGCTAGCACTGGCGCTGCCACTCTTCGCTGCGGCCGCCCTCGCCGATCAGCCGGATCGCGTCGTCGCTGTATCGGTCCATCCGCCAAGCGTTGAGCTATCGGTGCCGCGGGCCAAATTCCTGCTCCTTGTCGACGGCAAGACGGCCGACGGCCAGCTCGTCGATTTGACCCGCTCGGCCCAGTTCAAATCGCTTTCGATGGGCGTCGTCGCCGTCTCGCAGCAAGGCGTATTGCGGGCGATCGCCGACGGAGAAGGCAAAGTCGAAGTGACCGCGGCCGGGCGGACGGTCCAAGTCCCCGTCACGGTCCGTAACGCCTCTGCCACGCGAAAGTTCAACTTCGAAAACGACGCCGTCCCCATCCTCAGCCGCTTCGGCTGCAATTCGTCCGGCTGCCACGGCAAGGCGGAAGGCCAGAACGGCTTCAAGCTCTCCGTCTTCGGCTTCGACCCGCAGGCCGACTACGACGCCCTGACGAAAGAGGCCCGCGGCCGGCGCGTGTTTCCCGCCGCACCGCTGCAAAGCCTCCTCTTGCAAAAGGTAAGCGGCGTCGTGCCGCACGGGGGCGGCGTGCGCATCGAGCGCGGCTCCGAGGCCTTTAAGACCCTCCACGACTGGATTGCGGCCGGCCTGCCCCTTGGCGAACCGAACGATCCCAAGGTGGCAGCGATCCGCATCTCGCCGCGCGAGCGCATGATGCGCATGTCGCCCCCGGGCGAGCCCCGATCGGCCGGCGAATTGCCCGGCACGACCCAGCCGTTGCGCGTCGTCGCCGCCTACACCGACGGTCACGAGGAAGACGTCACCGCCCTGGCCCGCTTTCAGTCCAACAACGACGGCCTGGCGAGCGTCAGCGACCGCGGCCTGGTGACGGCCGGCAGCGTCCCCGGCCAGGCCGCCGTCATGGCCAGCTTCATGGGCGCCGTCGACGTCTTCCAGGTCCTCATCCCGCGCAGCGAGAAGATCGAAAACTATCCATCGCTGCCGACCAACAACTTCATCGACGAGTTGGTCTACGGTCGGCTGCGAAAGCTGAACATCCTCCCCTCCGACGGCGCGACCGACGCGGAGTTCCTGCGCCGCGCGCACCTCGACATCATCGGCCGGCTGCCGACCGCCGACGAAGCGCGGCGCTTCCTTGCCGAAAACGCCGCGGACAAGCGCCAGCGGCTGATTGAAACCCTCATGGAGCAGCCGGCGTTCGCCGACTACTGGGCTCTCGTCTGGTCCGACCTGTTGCGCGTCGATCGCGAAAAGCTAGGCCACAAGCGGGCCCACGAGTATTACTCCTGGATTCGAGAGCAGATTGCCGCCAACACGCCGCTCGACCGTTTCGCCACGAACATCCTCCTGGCCGACGGGCCGCTCGCCGAATTGCCGCAGGGGAATTTCTACGCCGTAAGCGCCCGCCCCGGCGACACGGCCAGCACCTTCGCCCAGGTTTTCCTCGGTGTGCGGATCGCCTGCGCCGAGTGCCACCATCATCCCTTCGACCGCTGGAGCCAGCAGGATTATTACGGGATGGCGGCGCTGTTCGCGCAGGTGTCGAAGAAGAACTCGCCGCTGGGCGAAGTGCTCTTCGCCGATGGCAATCCCGCGACGACCAACCCCCGCACCGGCAAGCCCGTGCAGCCCTACCCGCTCGGCGCGCAGATGCCCGAGCAATCGCCGCCCGGAGATCGCCGCGCCGTCTTGGCCGAGTGGCTTGTGCAGCCGGACAATCCGTTCTTCGCCCGCAACGTCGTCAACCGCGTCTGGGCGCGGATGATGGGCCGCGGCCTGGTCGAGCCGGTCGACGACTTCCGCGACACCAACCCGCCGACCAATCCC
This sequence comes from Planctomycetia bacterium, assembly GCA_016177915.1. Taxonomy (GTDB): domain Bacteria; phylum Planctomycetota; class Planctomycetia; order Pirellulales; family S012-138; genus JACOUI01. The sequence continues at coordinate 28,813 of JACOUI010000118.1, read as the reverse complement.
GAGCTGCTCGACGCATTGGCCCAGGACTTTGTCGCGCACCAGTACGACTTCCACCACCTGATCCGCACCATCGCCGCCTCCCGCGTCTATCAGCTCTCGTCGCAGCCCAACGAGACGAACCTCCGCGACGAGCAGAACTACTCGCGGGCGCTTCTGAAGCGGCCGGACGCCGAAGTGCTCTTCGACGCCGTCTGCGACGTCACCGGCATCGGCGAGAAATTCGACGGCGTCCCCGCCGGCTCGCGGGCCGTGCAGCTTTGGGACAGCCGCGTGCCGCATTACTTTCTGAAAATTTTCGGCCGCCCGATGCGGCAGACGGCCTGCGAGTGCGAGCGCAGCGGCGAGGCCAGCATCGCCCAGGTGCTGCACCTCTTAAACTCGCCGGAAATCCACGCCAAGGTCTGCCACGACGGCGGCCGCGTGGCCCGGCTCGTCGCGCAAATTCCTGAAGACGCGCAGCTCGTCGATGAAATCTACCTGACGTTCTACAGCCGGTATCCGTCCGACGAGGACCGCGCGGTCGGCGTTGAATACTTGAAGTCGTCGGCCAACCGCCGCCGCGCGGCCGAGGACCTGGCCTGGAGCTTGATGAACTCGGTCGAGTTTGTGTTCAACCACTGACGAGAATTCGGAGCGTCGAGTTTGGAGTGCGGAGCTGGCGGAACCTGCCGCCAAGGAGAAATGAAATGACGATTACGCGTTTTTGCGACGGCATCAGCCGCCGAAGCTTGCTCAAGGTGGGGACCGCGGGACTCTTCGGGTCCGGACTGGCGCTCCCGGCGCTTTTGCAGCGCCAGGCGCAGGCCAAGGAGCACGGCATCGATGCCGCCAAGGACGAGCGCTCCGTCATCATCCTGTTCCTCAAGGGCGGAATGAGCACGATCGACACCTTCGACCTCAAGCCCGAAGCCCCCGCCGAAATCCGCGGCGAGTTTGATCCCATCGACACCAGCGTGCCGGGCATTCAGATCGGCGAGCACCTTCCGCGCCTCGCCAAAGAAATGAACAAGCTTTCGCTCATCCGCTCATTCGCCCACAAGAATTCCGACCACGGCCCGGCGGACCACTACATGCTGACGGGGTACTTTCCCGCGGCCGGATTCAACCCCAGCGTCTCGCCCAACAACCAGCGGCCCGCGCACGGGGCCGTGATCGCGCGGAAACTCGGCCCCCGCGGCAAGTTCGCGTCCGGCGGCGCCGTCCCGCCCTACATCTGCCTGCCCAAGATGCACGCCAGCGCCGGCTCGGCCTACCTTGGTCCCGCCGCGGCGCCCTTCGTCATCGAGGCCGATCCCAATTCGCCGGGCTTCTCCGTGCCCGACCTCGCGCCGCCGTTGGAACTGGAAGCGGACCGACTCGACGCCCGGCGGGAATTGCTGGCCCGCGTCGATAAGCTCCAGCGCGCGAAGGAGCAAGGCAGCGCCCGCCCGAGCGCCATCGACGCCAACGCCGATGCCCGCGACCTTTCCGTCTTCCGCCAGCGGGCGTTCGAGCTGATGACCTCGCCCGAGGCAAAGCAGGCCTTCGACATCGCGGCCGAGCCGGAAAAACTCCGCGACGAGTACGGCCGCACGGCGCTCGGCCAGTCGTGTCTCATGGCCCGGCGGCTGGTCGAGGCCGGCGTCCGCTGCGTCACCATCGACCACACGAACTGGGACACGCACGACAACAACTTCCAGGTCCTCAAGACGCAGCTTCTGCCGTCGCTCGATGCAGGACTCTCCACGCTCCTCCGCGACCTGGCCGAGCGCGGCACGTTGGCGAAAACGCTCGTCGTGGTCACCGGCGAATTCGGCCGCACGCCGCGGATCAACAAGAACGCCGGCCGCGACCACTGGGGACCGAGCTTCACCGTGGCGGTCGCCGGCGGCGGCACGCAGGGCGGCCGCGTCGTGGGCGCATCCAGCGCCAACTCCGAACGCCCCGCCACCGAACCCTACGGTCCGGAGGACCTCGCCGCCACGATGTATCACCTGCTGGGCATCGACCCGGACGACGAGTTCTACACGCCCGAGGGCCGGCCGGTGAAAATCGCCAACGACGGGCGGGTGATGCGGGAACTATTGTAGCCAGCCGCCAACCGCGCGGCTTGCTTTCCCCCACGCGGCCACGAAAATGACGGCGAGGCGTGTTTTCCCACCGACACGGAGGGGACCGGTGATGAAGTTGCGAGGTTCCCAAAGTGCTGCGCCGCGAACTGCAAAGGCTGGCCAGGACCAGAATCAAGGAGGCTCGACGCCTGATCGCGGCCGCCGAGTACTCCGGAGCGTACTACCTTTGCGGCCTGGCCGTCGAGTGTGCGCTCAAGGCCAGCATTGCGAAGCAAACCCAAAGGCATGAGTTTCCGGACAAGCGGCGGGCGCAAGAGGCCTGGGACCACGACCTGGTACGGCTCGCCAAAGTCGCCGGCCTGACCCAGGCCATCGAGCACGAAGTACAATTGAAGACTCCGTTCGGCCGAAATTGGACGCTCGTCAAAGACTGGGAAATCGAAAGCCGGTACAATTTCTGGACCAGGGACGACGCGAAGAACTTGTATCGCGCGATAATGACGCGGACTGGAGGCGTACTGCGGTGGCTTCAGCAACACTGGTAGACGTCGACGTTGCAACGGGCGAGGAGGCCTATCGAGCCTTGAAGGCGGACGAGAAGCTCGGGGTGCGCGCCGCCATGTGGTGGTACTACGCCTCCGCCGAAGAATGGCGACTCCTCGTTGAAGTCGAAGCCTATGAGAAGCACGGAGCGCGTGCCGCCTACTCGCGCATTTGGAAGATTCTCGAGCGCGCTAAGTTGCTCGACAAACTTTCGCTCACACGTGTCGTCGCCGTTCCCCCAAACCACCGCATTCCCAAAGCCCTCCGAAAACTCTCAAAGATTCCGGGAACGGGTTCCATTCGAGGGCGCCTCGACGGCACATGGGTCTCCGATGTGTTCGTAGAGGGGGCCTACGTTTACGACCTTTGATTTCTTTCAGGGAAGATCATGCTTAAGCGCGAGCTTGAAGCCAAACCAACGGCTTCGTTACCCTCGCAAGGGCACCAAAGCGGCTTGCGGCTGACACAGTTGCTCGTCGCTTTTCTTCTGCCAGCCTCGGCTGCCCGCGCCGAGCCCCCCGCGGCGATGTACGTCTTCCCGCCGGGCGGCCAGGTCGGCCAGGCAATCCCGATCAACGTCGGCGGCGTGTATCTCCACGGCGAAGCGCCGTTTCGCCTCTATGGATCGGGCGTCAGCGCGAGCGATCGCGTCAAGCAGACGACGACCAAATGGTTCGAAGGCCCGATTATCCCGCAGCCCGCTTCTCAGCGGGCCGAAGACTATCCCAAGGACCACCGCGGCGAGATTCGCATCGACGAAAGCGCCGAGCCGGGCGTGCGCTGGTGCCGCGTCTGGACGTCGCAGGGCGTCTCGCCCGCCCTGCCCTTCGTCGTCGGCCGGCTGCCCGAGGTCGTCGAGGACGAAATCGACGGCGAGCCGATCCCCATTTCCGTGACGGCGCCCGTCACGATCAACGGCCGCATTTTCCCGCGCGAGGACGTCGACTTCTGGGAATTTCACGCCGAAAAAGGCCAGACGATCTCCTGTGAAGTCCTCGCTGTGCGTTTGGGTTCCCCGCTCGACGCTCGCCTCGAAGTGCTCGACACCGACGGCCTCAAGATCGCCGAAAACTCCGATTACTTCGCCGCCGACCCGTTCGTCCGCTTCACGGCGGAGTCGACCGGCAAATACCAGGTCCGCATTTACGACTCGACTTTCGAAGGCCTGCAGCACTTCGTCTACCGCCTGACCGTCACCGCCGGGCCCTTCGTCGACGCCTACTATCCTCTCGGCGGCCAGCGCGGCAGCAACGTGACACTCCACTGCCCCGGCTCCGGCCTCCCGGACGACAGACTCCAAGTCACTCTCCCCACAAGCGGCGCCGGCCTCGCCGATTGCCGCGTCTGTCCAAACGAGGTTCCCGCCAACCTCTCGCTCGTCCTGGAAGTCGACGACCTTCCCGAATTCCTCGAACAGGAGCCAAACGACAACCCCGAAAAAACCACGCCACAGGCCGTGCCCGCCGTCTTCAACGGCCGCATCGACCGGCCCGGCGATGCCGACCACTGGGCTTTTCAGGCCGCAAAAGGCGAGACCTGGACGTTCGACGTCCGCGCCGCCCGCCTCGGCTCGCCGCTCGACTCGGTGCTCGTCCTTCTCGATTCCACCGCCAAGGAACTCGCCCGTTCCGACGATATTGCCGCCGGCAACACCGACTCTTTCCTCGAGTGGTCGGCCCCCGCCGACGGCGTGTATTTCGCCCGCGTGCAGGAGCGATTCGCCAGCCGCGGCGGCCCGCGCTCCGCCTATCGCCTGCGCGTCGTGAAGAAAACCGCCGTCGAGGACTTTGAGTTGCTCGCCGCCGCCGACAGCGTCACCGTCCCTCGCGAAGGCGAAGCGAAATTCACGATCAACGTCGTCGCCCCCGGCGGGGCCCCGCGCCCGACCGACCTTAAGATCGAAGGGCTGCCCCCCGGCGTCATCGCCCAGCCCCTCAAAATCCCCGCCGGCACCGCGTCGCTCAGCGTCACGCTCAAGGCCGACAAGTCGGCCAGGATCGGCGCTTGCGAGCTCAAGATCACCGGCACGGCCGAGATCGGCGCGGACACGACCAAAATCGAACGACGCGTCGTGTTCCGCAAAGGCCGCGGCCTTCCGGACTTGGAAACCGTGATGCTGGCCGTCGCGCTGCCAGCGCCCTTCAAGTTCCATTCCACCTACGTCTCGAGCTACGGCGCTCAAGGCACCACGTACCGCCGGCACTACGTCATTGACCGCAACAGTTTCACCGGCCCGCTCACCATCTCCCTCGCCGACAAGCAGGCCCGGCACTTGCAGGGTGTGACCGGCCCGACGATCACCGTGCCGTCGGGCGCCGACGAATTCTGGTATCCCGTCCAGTTGCCGCCCTGGCTGGAGGTCGGCCGCACGAGCCGCACGACGCTCATGGCCCTGGGCGAAATCACCGACGCCGACGGCACAAAGCACGTCGCCAGCTTCTCCTCGCAGCAGCAAAACGAGCAAATCGTCATCCAGGCCGACCCGGCGCCGCTGTCGATCAAGACCGTCGGCTCCCTCACGGCCGATCCCGCCCGCCCTGTGACCATCCGTGTCCGCGTGTTCCGGGCGCGGTCCGTCCCCTACCCGGTGACGCTGGAATTGCTCCTCCCCGACCACGTCAAGGGCGTCGAGTCCGAGAAAGTGACCGTCCCGCCGGACCAGGGCGAAGGCCCGCTTACGATCCGCTTCGCCCCGGGCTGCGGCCCGTTCAATCTGCCGATCAAAGTCTGGGCGACGGCCAAAAACGGCGACGACCTCTTCCAGGCCGAGGCCAAAATCGAGGTCGTGCCCGTCGAGGCGAAACAGCCGGCCCGGTAAGCTCCTGTTTTCAGCTTTCCGGTCGACAATATCTTCCCGCACGGCCCCGGCCATGCTCTATTATTGCCGGACCTGAACAGGCGTTCGGCGGCCGGGCCTTTGCGGAACTTTTCCGCGGCGCGGCTCGTCGAACCTTCCAACGGAAGAGGCGACCGGTCGGCGTCTGCGCCCAGCGGCAAGCGGCCGAGCTCAAATCCCTTCGGCGAATCCCGACACAGTCTTTCGCGGCGGCACACAGGAGTCCTTCCATGAAACGGTCGATGAAGTTCGCTTTGGCGTTCGGATTGCTGGCGGCAATCGCCGCTCCGGCCCTCCTGGCCCAGGAGAAAGAGGGCGACAAGAAAGCGTCGGGCATCCCGATGCGCAAGGTCGTGATGTTCAACTCCGGCGTGGCGTTCTTCGAGCACGGCGGCGAAGTCGAAGGCAACGCCCAGGTGAACTTCAAGTTCAACGTCGAGGACGTGAACGATCTCTTGAAGAGCATGGTCCTGCAGGACCTGGGCGGCGGAAAGATCTCCACCGTCAACTACGGCTCGCGCGATCCCATCACCAAAACGCTCAAGACCTTCGCCATCGACCTGACGACGAACCCCACGCTGGCCGACCTCTTGGCCCAGGTCCGCGGCGAGAAGGTGCAGGTCGATGCCCCCAACGCCATCACCGGCACCATCGTCGGCGTCGAAAAGCGCAAGCAGCCCGTCAAGGACGGCGAGCCGATCGAGGTTTCCTACCTCAACCTGCTCACCGACGACGGCCTGCGCAGCATTTCGCTCGAGACCGTCGGCAAGATCAAGCTCCTCAACCCGCAGCTCGACGGCGAGCTGCGCCAGGCGCTCACGATCCTGGCCATGGGCCACGACGTGGACAAGAAGACCGTCTCGCTCAATTTCTTGGGCGACGGCAAGCGCCAGGTCCGCGTCGGCTACATCCAGGAGGCCCCCATCTGGAAGACCAGCTACCGCCTCGTGCTCAAGGACGACGACAAGCCGCTGCTCCAGGGCTGGGCCATCGTCGAAAACACGACCGAAGAGGACTGGAAAGACGTCAACCTGACGCTGGTCAGCGGCCGGCCGATCTCCTTCATCATGGACCTCTACCGCCCGCTCTACCTCGACCGGCCGGAGGTCGTGCCGGAGCTGTTCGCGTCGCTGCGTCCGCAGACCTATGACCAGGATCTGGCCGGCCGCGACGTCGATTTCCGCCGCGCCGCCGACATGGCCGAGAAGGCCAAGCTCGCGCAAGAATCACTGCGCGCCCGTCGCGGCGACGGCAAGGCCGAAGGCTCAGCCCGCGGCTTCGGCGGTGGCGGTGGCGGTGGCTTCTTCGGCGGGGCCCCCGGCGCTGCCGCACCCGCCGCCGACCGGCCCAGCGAGCAGCCCTTTAACATCGGCCAGGGCGTGCAGTCGGCCGCCCAGGCGGAGAACGTCGGCGAGCTCTTCCAGTACGCCATCGACTCGCCCGTCACGCTGCCCCGTCAGCAGTCGGCCATGCTGCCGATCGTCAACGGTGCCGTCGAGGCCGACAAGGTCTCCATCTACAACCCCGGCGTCCACGTCAAGCACCCGCTCAACGGACTGCAGTTCACGAACACCACCGGCCTGCACCTGATGCAGGGCCCGATCACCGTCTTCGACGACAACGCCTATGCGGGCGACGCGCAAATCCAGGACCTCCAGCCCGGCACGAAGCGGCTCATCAGCTACGCCATGGACCTGGGCACCGAAGTGGCCCAGACCGCCAATCCGCAGACGCAGTCGCTGATGAGCCTCAAGCTCGTCAAGGGCGTGATGCACACGAGCTACAAGCACCAGCGGCACCACGCGTACACGGTCAAGAACTCCGGCCAGAAAAAGAAGAAGGTGCTCGTCGAGTACGCCAAGGACCCGGCCTGGACGCTCACCGGCACGAAGCCCACGGAAACGACCCGCGACCTCTATCGGTTCACGGTCGACGCCGAGCCGGGCAAGCCCGCCGAGGTCAAGATCGACGAGGAGATGACGGTCGCCCAGCAGATCGCCCTGAACAATATGGACGACAACACGATCCGTTTCTTCATCAGCCAGAAGATCGTCAGCGAGAAGATCAAGGAAGCCCTGGCCGAGGTCATCCGCCGCAAGCAGGCCATCTCGGAAGTCGCCGCCGAGCGCACGCGCCTACAGCAGCAGATCACGGTCATCGACCAGGAGCAGGCCCGCATCCGCCAGAACATGGCCCAGCTCGACCGGGTGAGCGACCTCTACCAGCGCTACGTCAAGAAGCTGACGGAGCAGGAGGACACGGTCGATTCGCTGCGCAAGAAGATCGAGGGGCTGGTGCTCGACGAGCAGGGCAAGCGGACGGACCTCGATAAGTACCTCATCGGGCTGACGCTCGAATAGTCCGCCGCAGTCGTCACACTCCCAAAGCCCACCGGTTGCGCCCGGTGGGTTTTTTTCTGCGCGCGCAGCCTCGTCGCCGTTGGCTCTGTAAGCAGAGCGCGAGTAGAATCGTACCCATGAGGACGCTTCGCCTATGGTCGTCGGCAGCCGCCATCCTTGCGGTGTTCGGCGCCGCCCGTGCCGCCGACGACCCCTTCCGCGCCCAGGTCGCTCCCATCTTCGAGCATCACTGCCTCCGCTGCCACCAAGGCGAGCGGCCCAAGGGCGGCCTGTCGCTCGTCACGGAAGAATCGTTCCGCCGCGGCGGCGACGGCGGCGCGGTCGTCGCGCCGGGCAAGCCCGAAGAGAGCCTGCTCTTTGACATGATTTCCGGCGACAAGCCCGAGATGCCCAAGGAAGGCGAGCCGCTGACCAAGGAGCAGATCTCAGCAATCCGCTCGTGGATTGAAAATGGAGTGAAGTGGCCCGCCGGTCTTGCGCTCCGGGACAAGCGTTTCGAGGGCCAGTCCTGGTGGTCGCTTGAGCCGATCGCGCGGCCCGCCGTCCCGGCCGTCGATTCCCCGTGGGTCCGCAGCGATATCGACCGCTTCATCCTCGACCGCCTGAACAGAGAGGGTCTTTCCCCCTCGCCCGAGGCCGGCCGCCGCACGCTCATCCGCCGCCTCTCCTATGACCTGCACGGCCTGCCCCCCACGCCCGAGGAAATCGCCGCCTTCGACGCCGACGGCTCGCCCGACGCCTACGAGCGGCTTGTCGATCGCCTCCTGGCCTCTCCCCGCTACGGCGAGCGCTGGGCCCGCCACTGGCTCGACGTCGTCCACTACGGCGACTCGCACGGCTACGACAAGGACAAGCCGCGCCAGAATTCCTGGCCCTATCGCGACTACGTCATCCGCGCGCTCAATGCCGAAAAGCCTTACGGCCGCTTCATCGAGGAGCAGCTCGCCGGCGACGTCCTCTTTCCCGACGACCCAGGCGGCGTCGTGGCCACCGGCTTCATCGCCGCCGGCCCCTGGGACTTCGTGGGCCACGTCGAGCTTCGCGAAGGGACCGTCGACAAGAACATCACGCGCCTCCTCGACCGCGACGACATGGTCACCACCGCCATGTCCACGTTCACGAGCCTCACTGTCCACTGTGCCCGCTGCCACGACCACAAGTTCGACCCCATCGGGCAGGAAGACTACTACCGTTTGCAGGCCGTCTTCGCGGGCGTGGAGCGGGCCGACCGGCCCTACGACGCCGATCCGGCGGTCCATCGGCGCCGCCGCGAGCTGATCGCCCAGCGCGAAAAGCTCGCCGGGCGCGATGCCGAGATTGTCGCACAAGCGCGCAAGGCCGGCGGCGAGGAGCTAGCGCGCCTCGACGGCGCGATTGAGAAATCGGAGCGCGAGCTGGCGGCTCTCCCGGCCGACGTGAAGGCCAGCTCCAGCAACGGTTACCACAGCGCGATCATGCCAACGGCCGACGAGGCGAAATGGGTGCAAGTCGACCTGGGAAAGGGCGTGGCCGTCGATGAAGTGCGGCTCATCCCCGCTCGGCCGACCGACTTTCGCGATGCCCCCGGCTTTGGATTCCCGGTTCGCTACAAGGTCGAGGTTTCCGACGATCCGCAATTCGCCACGGCCGTCGTGCTCGTCGACCGCACGCAGGAGGACGTGGAAAACCCCGGTGATGTGCCCGTCGCCTTTGACGGCAAGAAGCAGAAGGCCCGGCACGTTCGTGTCACGGCAACCCGGCTCTGGAAGCGCCTGGACGACTACGTGTTCGCGCTGGCCGAAATGCAGGTCCTTTCCGCCGGCAAGAACGTCGCCGCGGGGGCGGACGTTTCGTCGCTCGATTCCATCGAGGCCGGCCGCTGGAGCCAAAAATATGTGGTCGACGGCTTTTCCAGCCGCGCAGCGCTCGACGGCGGCAACTCCGCGGAGAAGCGGGCCGCGCTGGCCTCGTCGCTGGCCGAGCGAAAGGAGGCCCGCGAGAAGCTGTACGCCTCCGTGCTCGATGCGCCGGTGCGCAAGGAATGGCACGATCTGCGCGCCTCGTTGGAGCGCGTCGAGCGTGAGCTGGAGTCCCTTCCGCCGCCGCAGTTCGTCTACGCCGCCGCCAACCGCTTCGCCCCCCAGGGGAGCTTCACTCCCCCGCCCGACGGCACGCGCGAAGTCCACCTCCTCCACCGCGGCGACGTGAAAAACCCCGGCGAAAAAATGCCGCCTGGCGCAATCGCCTGCGTGAAGGGCGTCGCCGACCCGTTCCAGGACCTCGACCTCCGCAACGAAGGCCTCCGCCGCGCCGCCCTGGCGCGCTGGATCACGGACCCCCAAAACCCCCTCACCGCCCGCTCCATCGTCAACCGCGTCTGGCACTATCACTTCGGCCGCGGCATCGTCGATACGCCCAGCGACTTCGGCCGCATGGGCAGCCGCCCCACGCACCCCGAGCTGCTCGATTACCTGGCCGATGAATTCCTCGAGGGCGGCCAGTCGCTCAAGCGCCTTCACCGCCGGATCGTGACCAGCGCCGTCTACCGGCAGTCGTCCGCTCCGCGTCCCGACGGCGAATCTATCGATTCCGACAACCGCTTCCTCTGGCGCATGAACCGCACGCGGCTCGACGCCGAGTCCCTCCGCGACGCCGCCCTCTTCGTCGCCGGCCGGCTCGACGAAACGATGGGCGGACCTTCCGTACAGCAGTTCGCCTTCAAGGACGACCACTCGCCCGTCTACGACTACACGAGCTTCGACTTCGACGGTCCGGCCGGCGGCCGCCGCAGCATCTACCGCTTCATCGTCCGCTCCGCGCCCGACCCCCTGATGGAGTCCTTCGACTGCCCGGACCCCTCGGTCTGGACTCCGAAGCGCACGACGACCGTCACCGCCCTGCAAGCTCTCTCGCTTCTCAACAACCCGCTCTTCGTCAAGCAAGCCGAGCACCTTGCCGCCCGCGTCGCTTCCGAACGGTCGACGCTTTCCGACCAGCTCCGCCGCGCCCACGAGCTGGCCCTCGGCCGCCCGCCGACGGACGAGGAATTGCAAGTCCTTTCCGCCTACGCCTCCCGGCACGGCCTGGCCAACGCCTGCCGCGTGATTTTGAACACGAACGAGTTTGTGTTCGTCGATTGACGTCCGATCCACGTCGCGACAACGCGATGGTCACTTGTGCCGCCATCGGAGCGGCACCAACATTCCCGCCCGCCGCTGGTACTGGCGATACTTCTCCCCAAACTGCCTCACCAGCTCCCGCTCCTCGAAGGCGATCCCGATCAGGATGTACGCCGTCAACGCCCCCGCGAAGGCCAACCGCCCGGCCGTCATTGTCGGGGACGACCACAGCGCGAGGAGAATGCCCAGCATCATCGGGTGCCGCACGTAGCGGTAAAGGCCCGGCGTCTGAAACGCCGGCGGCTCGTAGCGCCGGCCGGCCCAACAGCACCATACCTGCTTCAGGCCCAGCAGGTCGAAGTGGTCAATCAGAAAAGTCGAATAGGCCGCAAGCAAAAGGCCGGCGACCGCCGCGCCGTGCAAGATCGCCCGCGGCACATCGTGCGAAACGTGCCACATCACCTCGGGCGCAGGCTGCCAGAACCAGCAAAGCAGCACGAGCGCCGCGCTGCTCGCCAGCACGTACGTGCTGCGCTCGATCGGCGCCGGCACAAGCCGCGTCCACCAGTCCTTGAACGCACGCCGCGCCATCAAGCTGTGCTGGAGCCCGAACACCAGAAGCAGCGCCTCGTCAATCAGCAGCGCCCAGAGCGACAGCCCGCTGCCCGTGGGACCGTCGATCGACTTGGCGACGAACAGGTTGGCAACAAACGCCAGGCCATACGCGACGGTGGCCACAGCCAGAACGTAGCAAACGAGACCGTAGGCCAGCGCCGCGAAGCGCATCACGCGGCCCGCCAGATTGAAATCTGTGAACGAAGGCGGCGCACGTACGGCGACCCGACCTTCCGCATCCAGATTTGCGAGTCGGGCACACGAGCCAGCAACTTGTCCGTCGCAGAAAATTCGTCGCTCGCGACTTCATGCGCGCCCGATTCAATGTCGATGGCCACAAAGCTGCCCTTCCGGCCAGGCTCCACGGTCGGACGAACGACACGCTCGTAGATTTCGTCGCCGCGCGCAGCAAACTCCACTTTCGTGTATTGGGGTTTGGATTGCGTCATGCGCACACTCCAGTCATTTCATTCAAACTCATCGCACTAGCCGTTCAATCTCGCTCACCGACCGGGCAAGCCGGTCGGGGTCGTCAATGTTTAGCTGCGGGCCCCTTCCTCCCCCAGCGCCCGCGTCGTCACGTCGCCTCCGCCGCGCTTCACCGGCTTGGGCGGCTGCCCGCCCTCCTCGCCGATGCGCAGCGTCGTCGGGCCGCCCTCTTCGCCGAGGGCCTTCGTCGTCGGGCCGCCTTCCTCGCCGATCGCCAGCGTCGTTGCGCCCTCTTCGCCGACGGCCTCGGTCGTCGCGCCGCCCTCCTCGCGGACGGGCTGCGTGGTGATGCCTTCTTCGCCCAGGGCCTTGGTCGTCACCACGCCCCCCTCTTCGCCCGGCGTGACCGTGGTCGGATTGAGCCAGAGCAGACCAACGACCTGATCGTGCTTCTTGAGACCCTCGACCAGCTCCTTGGGCACTTCGCCCTCGGGAATCTCAACGGCGACATTTTTTTCGTCCTTGTCGGCCGAAAACTTGACCCCCTTGAGCAACCCAAACTCCTTGCCCCACTCCTCCGCCAGCGCCTTCGCCGGGCGGAACGTCTTCGCATCCGGGCGATTCTCAAAAACGTTCGGCACGACGACCACCGCAAGCTGCTTGGCGTTGTTCGCCCGCTTGTCGGGACCGGGAATGTCCTCGTCCCCAAGCCTGGTGACCGCGGCCACGTCCTCCTGGTTGCCGATCTGCTTGGCCTCGTCTTCCGTGAGCCACGCCAGAAAACCGGCGTAGGCGGTCCTCGTGTCCGCGTGCATCTGGCCGCTGAAATAGTTGCCGTGAACGCCCAGCTCGAAGCGCCGCCGCGCGTTGAACTTGCGAAAGTCCTTGGGCGTCACGACGTAGCGGTTGTGCTTCGACGTCTCAGCGAGCTTCTCGTCCGCCCGCAGAAAGCGAAGCGGCGCGACGAGCGGCGCGGCCAGAATCGCGCCCAGCGAGGCCTTCAAAAGCGACCGCCGGCGCAAACCCCCCTGCCCCGGCTGCCCTGCCCCGGCGACCCCCCCGTACCCCCCCTTCGCAAGGGGGGGAAGAAGAGGGTGCCCCGCATTCGCAAGGGGGGGAGGAAGAACGGGCCTATCGTTCGTAAGCGGGGGATTGCCGGCCGGCTGCGGTACAATGATCCCACCGAACGGATGACGCATGGCATTTTCCTCCTTGATGAGCTGCACGAGTGAGCTGGGTAGGGCCCGGCCGCTCGACAGCGAGGTCTGGCAATGACAATTCTTATCCTTGGAAACGACGCTGACGAGCATGCGCGACACGTGCGCGACACTATTTTGACGCGCGGCCGGCCCGTCGAGTTCCTCGATAGTACGCAATTCCCTGCCCAACTTCAAATTGCGCTCGATCCAGCCACCGGCGATGGGCGCCTGCGGTTTCCCACGGGCCTGTCGCTAGATTTTGCCCAGATTCACAGCGTTTACTGGCGAAGCTACGCAGGCGTGGGAAGCATCCGCCTTCCCGACCCCGAGCAATCGATGATCGCCAACAACGACGCGCGATCGCTCTTCGAATCCTTCCTTCTGCGCCTGCCGGCCCGCTGGGTCAACGGCTGGCGCGCGTTCCAACTGCATCAGACCAAGCCCACCGCCCTGGCCATCGTCGCAGGGCTGGGAATTCCAGTTCCCAATACACTCGTCGGCAACGATCCGGATTCCGTGCGCAAGTTCGTGGCGCGCAATCCGTGCTGCATCTTCAAGCCCGTGCAAGGCGGCGCTTTCACGGAGCGCGTGCGCGCAGAACATCTCACGGACGAAAACCTGCGCAATCTCTGCCTGGCCCCGGTGACGATCCAGGAGGAAATCGAGGGGGTCGACGTGCGCGTGTTCGTGGCGGGCGAGCGCGTGCTGGCCTGCGAAGTGCGCGCGGCCACGCTCGACTTCCGCAACGACCCGGCGCCGCAAATCGTGCCCATCGATTTGCCGCCCGACGTGGCCGTAGCCTCGCTGCGCATCGCCCGCGCGCTCGATCTCGTTTGGACGGGCATCGATTTCCGCCGCACCTTCGACGGGCAATACGTTTTCCTGGAAGCCAACCCCAGCCCGATGTTCCTCGGCTTCGAGTCGCGCTCCGGCCTGCGGCTGACGGAGGAGCTGGTGTCGCTCTTGACCGCGTAGTCAACTCCGTTGGACCCGAGTTGGATCCGGTCGGGGGTTGACTCGGCTGGGCGCGTCGTATACGAATTTCCCTGCACATTCCGCGCGCCTTGGGAAGATCAGCCTCCACAGCCTTGCCCCCTGGGGCCACCCCCTAGGGCGGCTTCGCCGAGTCCGCTCGGCCGCGGTTCCGTCACGATCGATGACTCGACGGCAACCGCAGGTTGCCGCGCTTGCGAGGGCACGGGGCGCCGTTGGCGCCGGCCCGGCTTATCGACACGCAACCGCCGAGAAGGGCGGAACGACCCTGCCGGAACGAGTGTCCAACGTCCGCATCGTCGCGCAGCGAGGATTCTCGATGGAATCTTATCCGCCGTTCGTGCTCTTCGACTGCGGCCTGACGCGCTTCGCGCTGGGCAAGTATTGCTCCAACCTGCGGGAGCTTCTGGAGGCGATGCGCACGGTCCCCGATCCCGTCCTCGAGCACCACCTCGTGCGCTGCGTTTTGGACGATCATTTCGAGCTGAATGAATTCCCCAACGACCTGGCGCGGTGGTGCTGGGAGGGCCTGGGCGACCAGGTCCTTGCCGAGCAATTGGGGCTCCTCGATCCCTACCAGAGCGGCGGCTTGGCTGCGGTGCGGGCGACCATCGTCGATGCCGTCGAGGACCGGCTCTGGACCATCGAGCGCGTCCCCTGGTGCCGCCCCGGTCGCGAGCTGCACCTCGTCCAGTCCCGCGTCATCGCCTACGACAGCGACGAGCGTTTTACGACGCCCGCCGCCCTGGCCGAGGCCTTCCCGCGCATCTCGCTCCGCTCGCTCTTCTATCACGTCCACGAGGCCCACTGGCGCGGCGACGGGAAGAGCGACGATTTCTCGAGCTGGCTCGAAGTGGCGGGCGCCAAGCCGGAGATGGTCCGCCAGTGGCGCTCCGTCGATTTCTATTTCCGCAACCTCACGCAGTTGCGTCACGAGTACATGGCGATTTTTCGGCAGCACTTGCCGGAGTCGCAGGCCGCCGTTTCGGGGTGACTATGGGTCTGCTCGATCGATACGAAGAAGTCGTGGGGCACCAGGAAGTCCGCCGCCTGCGGCACCTCGCCGAGCGCGTGGCGGGAAAGCGCATCGTCCACGTCAACTCCACCCGCACCGGCGGCGGCGTCGCCGAAATCCTCGGCTGGATGGTCCCCCTCTTCAACGAGCTGGGCCTGGAAACCCGCTGGGAGGTCATCGCCGGCCCGCCCGATTTTTACCGCGTCACCAAATCGTTCCACAACGCCATCCAAGGGCTCCCGGTCAACCTCAAGCGCGGGGACTTCGAGCTGCACAACGAGGTCAACCGCCAGAACGCCGAGCGCCTCAATCTCGAGGCCGACGCCGTGTTCGTCCACGATCCGCAGCCCGGCTACCTGCCGCATTTCACTCCCAAGGGGCGGGTCAAGCGCTGGGTGTGGCGCTGTCACATCGACGCCGCCCGCCCCAATCGCGCCGTCTGGAAGTACCTCGAAAAGGCCGTGCCGATGTACGACGCCACGATTTTCTCGATGGCGGCCTTTGCCCGGCCGTTGCCGCGGCCGATGTTCATCATCCCGCCCTCGATCGATCCGCTGTCGGACAAGAACTGCCCCATCCCGGAGGCGGAGCGCCTGGAAACGCTGGGCCGGCACGGCATCGACGCCGATCGCCCGTTGCTGTTGCAGGTTTCCCGCTTCGACCGCTTCAAGGACCCCCTCGGCGTGATCGACGCCTTTCGCCTCCTCAAGCCCTACTACCCGGAGCTGCAGCTCGTGTTGGCCGGCGGCTCCGCCGACGACGACCCCGAAGGCGCCGAGGTCCTGAAGGAAGTGATGGAACGGGCCGGCAGCGAAAAGGACCTGAAGGTGCTCCTCTTGCCGCCCGACGCCCACCGCACGATCAACGCCCTGCAGCGGTCGGCGACGATCATCCTGCAAAAGTCGCTTCGCGAGGGCTTCGGCCTCACCGTCACCGAGGCGCTCTGGAAGGGCAAACCCGTCATCGGCGGCGCCACCGGCGGCATCGCCCTGCAGATCCACGATTATCAGACCGGGTTTCTCGTCTACTCGCCGGCCGGCGCCGCCTATCGCGTCCGCTACCTGCTCCGCTACGCCGACAAGCGCCAGCGGATGGGAAAAATCGGCCACGAGTTCGTCAAGGAACACTTCCTCCTCGTTCGGCACCTCCGCGATTATTTGAAAGTCCTGTTGTACCTGGACCATCCCGGCATGGAGACGCTGGTGGTTTGACTTGCAGCGCACGCGCTTGCGAACGTGGCGGCTATGAGCAACCGTGAGCGTCCATCACCGGTCGGCGCTTTGGCCGTTGGAACGGGGAGCGCGTGTTGGCGCGTCTGGGCGCCGCACGCCAAGCGCGTCGATCTCGTCTTGTACGATTCCGAGGGCGGCGCGCGCGACTCGGCGATGGAGCGACTCGAGCGCGGCTGGTTTACCTGCACGCGCGAGGCGATTGCCGAGGGTCGGCGCTACGCCTACCGGCTGGATGGCGGGCCGCCCCGGCCCGATCCCGCCTCGCGCTGGCAGCCCGACGGCGTCCACCGCCCCTCCGCCGTCTTTCATCCGGCAGCGTTCGATTGGGACGAAGGGGGTTGGAGCGGGATCGCCCGAGCGGAACTCGCGATCTACGAGCTGCACGTCGGCGCCTTCACGCCGCAAGGCACCTTCGACGCGATCGTCCCGCGCCTGGCGTCGCTCCGCGAACTGGGCGTCACGGCCGTCGAGTTCATGCCCGTCGCGCAGTTTCCCGGCGAGCGAAGCTGGGGCTACGACGGCGTGCACCCGTTCGCCGTGCAAGAAAGCTATGGCGGACCGCGGGCGTTGCAGCGCCTGGTCGCCGCGTGCCACCGGGCCGGCCTGGCCGTGATCCTCGACGTGGTCTACAACCACCTCGGCCCGGAGGGAAACTACCTGGCGGAGTTTGGGCCGTACTTCACCGATCGCTATCGCACGCCCTGGGGGGCGGCCCTCAACTTCGACGATCGGGGCTGCGACTTCGTGCGCCAGTTCGTCCTGGAAAACGTCCGCCAGTGGGTCCGCGATTTCCGCATCGACGGCCTGAGGCTCGACGCGGTCCACGCCATCTACGACTTCAGCCCCCGGCACATTCTGGCGGAAATCAAGGAAGCCGCCGGCGACGAGGCGCAACGCCTCGGCCGGCCGGTCCACGTCATCGCCGAAAGCAACCTGAACGACGTCCGCCTGCTCGATCCGCCGGAGCGCGGCGGCTATGGACTCGACGCCCAGTGGAGCGACGACCTCCACCATTGCGTGCATACACTCCTGACCGGCGAGCGCAACGGCTACTACGCCGATTTCGGTGAGGCGGAGCAGCTCGCCAAGGCGCTGAACGCAACGTTCGTCTACGACGGCTGCTACAGCCCCTTTCGCGATCGGCGCCACGGCGCCCCGGCCGGAAACCATCCCGGCGATCGCTTCGTCGTCGCCGTCCAGAACCACGACCAGGTCGGCAACCGCGCGCTCGGCGATCGCTTCGGATCGCTGCTCCGCGTGGCCCCGCAGCGACTGGCCGCCGGCCTGCTGCTTTTGGCGCCGCACTTGCCCCTCGTCTTCATGGGCGAAGAGTACGGCGAGACGCGGCCGTTCCCGTTCTTCTGCTCCTATCTTGACCCGCAGGTGGCCCAGCGGACGCGCGACGGGCGCCGGACCGAGTTTGCCGCGTTCGGCTGGCAGGGCGAAATCCCCGACCCACAGGACCCGGCCACTTTTCAGTCCGCAAAGCTGTCTTGGTCCTGGTCCGACGATCCTGCGCGCTCCGGGCTGCGCCGTCTCTACGTCGATTTGCTGGCGGCGCGCAAGCGCTGGCCGGTGCTAAGCGACTTCGTCCATCGCCGCGCCCGGCTGCCGACGGCTTCCGTAGGACGGCCCTTCCGGGCCGTCACGGAAACGACGGCCTGGAAAGGCCGGCCTACCGACGGCGAGCAAGGGGGCGTTCTGGAACTGCAGCGCGGCCTGAGCTCCGGCGAACTTCTCGTGGCGTATTTCAACCTCGGCCATGCGCCCGTCGCCTTTCGCCCGCCCGATGCACCCACGGCGCTGCTCCTGAGCTCCGAATGGCCGCGTTACGGCGGCAGCCGCCACGGCGAAAACCACGCAGAGCTGGCGCCCTGCGAGTTTCAAATCTTTGGACCGGCCGCGTGGAGGATTCCATGAACGACTCCATGCTTGCCAATCGTGCGGCAGATTCCGCCGCGCCCGCGTCGCAACCGGACGTCCAAGCCGTCGCCGCGGACGTCCTCGTCGCCATGGCGCGCGAAGTCGAATCCCGCGCTCTGCCGGGCGCCACGTACCGCCTGCAATTCAACTCGGCCTTCACGTTTTCCCAGGCCCACCAGATCGTGCCCTACCTCGCCGCCCTCGGCGTCACGCACGCCTACGCCTCGCCCTACCTCCGCGCCCAGGCCGGCACCTCGCACGGCTACGACGTCGTCGATCACGACTCGCTCCATCCTGAGCTGGGTTCGCCGGCCGACTACGAAGCGCTCGTCACTGCTTTGCACGAGCACGGCCTGGGACAGCTCCTCGATGTCGTTCCCAACCACATGGGCGTCGCCTCCTGTGACAACGCCTGGTGGATGGACGTCCTGGAAAACGGACCCAGCTCCGCCTATGCCGCCTTCTTCGACATCGACTGGCAGCCCCTCAAGCCCGACCTGGCCTACAAGGTCCTGCTGCCCGTCCTGGGCGACCAGTTCGGCAAGGTCCTCGAGTCGGGCGAGCTGAAGCTCTGCTTCGAGAACGGCTCATTCGCCGTCCGCTACCGCGAGCGGCAGTTTCCCATTGCCCCCCGTCCCGCCGCCGCCGTCCTCGGCCACCGCCTCGACCGGCTCGTCGAGCCATTGGGGGCGGAGAACCCGCACGTCCTGGAATACCAGAGCATCTTGACGGCCATCGGCCACCTTCCGCCGCGCACCGAGACCGACCCGCAGAAGATCGCCGAGCGCCGCCGGGAAGTGGAAGTCATCAAGCGCCGGTTGAACGAGCTCTGTGCCGCCGCGCCGGCCGTGCGCGATTTTATTTTGGAGAACGTGCGCATCTTCAACGGCACGCCGGGCGACGTGCGCAGCTTCGACCTGCTGGATCGTCTGCTGCTGGACCAGGCCTACCGGCTGGCCTACTGGCGCGTCGCCGCCGACGAGATCAACTACCGCCGCTTTTTCGACGTCAACGAAATGGCGGCCATCTGCATGGAGCACGCCGACGTCTTCGCCCGAACGCACAAACTCATCCTCCGCCTCGTGGAGACGGGCTGCGTCGACGGACTGCGCATCGACCATCCCGACGGACTGTTCGACCCGGCCCGATACCTCGTCCGGCTGCAAGAGGCGCGCGTCGGGCAGCTCGCGCGCCGCGTTCTTCTGGGCAATCACGTTCACGCCGCCGCGTCTCCCCCCGGCGGCGATTCGAGCACCGACGGCGCGACCGCCGCCGCTTCGGAAATCGAGACGGCCGTGCAATCGCTGTGGCACGCGCAGCGCCTGGGCGACCCCGCCTCACCGCTCACCCGGCCGCTTTACGTCGTCGTCGAGAAGATCCTCGGGCGCGGAGAGCGCATTCCCAAGGACTGGCCGGTCCACGGCACGACCGGATACGAGTTCCTCAATCTGCTGGGCGGTCTGTTCGTCGACCCATCCGGCGCCAAGCCCCTCGACGCCGTCTACGCGCGGTTTATCCGGCGGCGGACCGACTTCCACGACCTCGTCTATCAGTGTAAAAAGCAGACCATGCAGGCCTCGATGTCCAGCGAGGTCACCGTGCTGGGCCACCAGCTCGACCGCATCTCCGAGCAGGACCGCTCCTCGCGCGATTTCACGCTCAACAGCCTCACCGAGGCCATCCGCGAAATCATCGCCTGCTTCCCCGTCTACCGCACCTACATCGACGACTCCGGACCGTCCGACCGGGACCGGCAGTACGTCGAGACGGCCGTCGCCCGCGCCAAGCGCAAAAGCCCCGCCACCAGCGGCTCGATCTTCGACTTTGTCCGCGACGTGCTGCTCCTGCGCTTCCCCGACGGCGCCAGCGACGACGCCAAGGCCGCCCGGCGACGGTTCGTCGGCAAGTTCCAGCAGGTCACCGGTCCCGTGATGGCCAAGGGCGTCGAGGACACGGCGTTTTACATCTACAACCGCCTCGTCTCGCTCAACGAGGTCGGCGGCGACCCGGCCGCCTTCGGCGCCACCCTGGCCGCCTTCCATCAGCACAACCGAGAGCGCCAGTCCCAGGCCCCCCACGGACTTCTCTCCACCACCACGCACGACACGAAACGCGGCGAGGACGTCCGCGCTAGAATCAACGTGCTCTCCGAGCTGCCCGGCCTGTGGAAAGCGCACGTCTTCCGCTGGACGCGCGTCAACAAGCGCCGCAAGCGGGACGTCGACGGCGACCTGGCCCCCAGCCGAAACGAAGAGTATCTCCTCTACCAAACCATGATCGGCACGTGGCCCCTGGAGCCGCTCGACGCGAAGGCCTACGACCAGTACGTCGAGCGCCTCTGCCAGTACATGCTCAAGGCCATGCGCGAAGCCAAAATCCACACGAGCTGGATCAGCCCCAACGAGCCTTACGAACGCGCCGCCCAGGACTTCGTCCGCGCCGTCCTCGACGACTCGCCCCGCAACGCCTTCCTCGCCGATTTCAGGCCGCTGGCCTGGCACGTGGCACAGATCGGCCTGTGGAACTCCCTCTCGCAAACGCTGCTGAAGCTGACCTGCCCCGGCGTGCCCGACGTCTACCAGGGCGGCGATCTCTGGGACTTCCGCCTCGTCGATCCCGACAACCGGGGGCCGGTCGATTTCGCACGGCGGCGCGAGTATCTAGATGCCCTTCGCGAGCGCTCCGATCGCGAAATCGACCCCGACGCGCTCGTGCGCGAGCTTTTGGACACCCGGGCCGACGGCCGCATCAAGCTCTGGCTCATCTGGCAAGTGCTCAACTACCGCCGGGCGCAAAGCGGCCTCTTCACCACCGGCGCTTATCTCCCGCTTGACGCGGCCGGGCAGAAAAGCAAGCACGTTTGCGTCTTTGCTCGCACGGCGCCCGGCCGCTGCGTCGTCGTGGTGGCCCCCCGCCTCGTGGCCGCGCTCCTTGCCCGGCCGGATCAGCCGCCCTGCGGACCGGAAATTTGGCAGGACACGGCCGTCGTGCTGCCGCCGGACGCCTGCGGAGTTCGCTTTCGAAACGTCCTGACGTGCGAGGACGTGGACGCCGACGGCGGGCCGGTGCGAAAGATCTCCCTCGCGCACGCCCTCCGCCGGCTGCCGATCGCGCTCTTGGAGCAGATCAACTAGCGAGGCCCGGCTTCGGATGGACGTGAAATAGCCGCCTTGCCGGCCGGCCGAACCGACGCATTTTGGATGCGTCGTGCACGTTCCATTTCGGAAATACCCCGAGTCGATGCTGTCACGATAGCATCCGCTGCGCCCCTCCCTTTGCCATTGCACCGCGTCTCCAAATCCGCTTCAATCCGGCCCCGCGGAGCGGCCGGAACGGGGCCTTCGCGCGCACTTGCGCGCCAAGGGCACGGCTTGTTCCGCGCCCGTCGTCGTCTGCTGCGATCAACCGTCCGCTCCGCGCCAGCCTTCCCCGGCAGTTTCGATGTTCGATCTTCCTCCCAGTTCGCCGACACGCTGCCGCATTCCTCGTTCCCAAGCTCTGCTTGGGAAGGGCGCAGCCGTTCTGGCGCTCTGCCTGCTCCTCGCCGGCTGCCGCACCAACGACCAGGTCCGCGCGCTGGAGGAGGAGAACTTCCAGCTCTGCGAGCGGATCACCGAGCTAGAAGTCGAATTGGGGCAGAAGGACATGCAGCTCGACCGCCTCTTGGGCCGGTCGGGCGGCGTGCAATTCGACGAGGGCACATACCTCGACGAGACTCCCCAACCGCTGCAGCGCCCCAAGACGCGCTCGGCCCTGCCGGGGAAACAATCGGCGTCGCCCGGCGTCATGACGCCGCCGGCCGTCGAATTGGGGACGCCTGACGAAGAAAAGCCGGGACCCGTCCCGCAGTCCTCGGCGCCGCGTTCCCGGCCGGCCCGCACGGTCAAAGACGTGCGCACGCGCCCCACCGGTCCCGTCGCCTCGCTCGAAGTCGACGCCGCGCGCTCCGGCGGCCTGGATGAAGACGCACGGCCCGGCGACGAGGGAATCACGCTCGTGCTGCGGGCGTACGATTCCAGCCGGCGGGCGATCGTGCCCGCGGGCGAGGTCGACGTCGCCGTCTGGGACGAAGTGCTGCTACAGCGTCACGCCAGCGACCCGGTTGCGCGCGACTCGGCCCGCGTCGCCGTCTGGAAATTCGAGCCGCAGGCGACCGCGGCCAGCGCCCAAGCCGACGAGTCGGGCGATTCGTTCCTGGAATTCCGTCTCCCCTGGCCGCAGGGCCGGCCGCAGCACGACAAGCTGCGGGTCTACGTGCGGATGACGTGCACCGACGGCCGGAAGCTGGTGGTCGATGCGCCGATTTCCGTGTCGCTGTCTGGCCGAACCGCCGTCCGTCGCGACCGCTCCGCGCTGACGCAGAATTCCAAGGCGATCGATGCGGGCGCCGGCCCGTCGCCGCGCAGCGAGCTTTCGCCGCAGCCGGCCGATCGGTCCCCGCTGCGTGACGGCGACGAGGCCCCGATCGCAAAAGACGCCGGCTCTGATCGCCTCACCGGCGGCCGCGAAGAAACCTCGGCGGCCGACAGCCGCGCCCATCGCGCCCAGCCCAAGCGGCCCGTCTGGAAGCCCTATCGCTAAGCGGTCGGCTCTCGAAAAGAAACGGTGCCGACGGTCCGCGCCGTTTGCACTCGCGGCTACAATGGGTCGCCGACTTGCGGTCCCGACCACCGAGTCGGGGCTGCGCCGCCGCGAGCGTTTGGAACATCGCCATGGCTTTTCTCCCCTGGGACTGGACTTGGACGTTCTGGGCGACGGCGCTGGGCGTGATCGTCGCGCTTTGCGCCCTGGTGCCATACATCCTGCTTCCACTTTTCATCCGCTCCACGTTTCGCCAGCCGGCCCAGCCGCAGCTCGTGGCCTTCGATCCCAACCACCCGCAATTGCCCGCCGAAGTCGTCGGCCATTTCGTGCGGGTGCGGCAGGCCCTCGAACCGTCGGGATTCGAGACCGTCGCCGGCCTCTTCTTGCCCGGGCCGCTGCCGAACGTCCGGGCCGTGATCCTGCTGCTGGTCAACCGTGCGGCCGGCGACGCCGCCATCGCCACCGCCATTTACGCCGACGAGCTCGAGGGGACGCGCCTGCAGGCCGCCTACGTCGAGTTCGTCACTCGCTTCCGCGACCGGACGTTCGTGCAGACCAACAATTCGCCCGAAATCAGCTCGTTCGCCGACAAGCGGGACAAGGGCACGACGGTGCAGTTCCCGATGGTAGCCGACGCCGGGCGGCTCTACCGGCTCCACCGGGCGCTGGCGGATCGGCACGCGGGCGGCTCGGGCCGGACGTTGCCGCTTTACGAACAATTCAATGGCGACGCGGTCGCCTACATGACCTCCGCCATCACGGACGAGCTGGAAGACGCCTCGTCGATGGGCTACTTGTATCGCACCGGCGACGGCACGTATCGGGCGACGTGGGGAGGCGCGTTCCGGATGACCTGGAAGGAGCTGTGGCCGCAAAAACCGCTCCGCCGCCGCCGGCGGCAACGGAAGGCGGAGCAGTTGCTGGCGGAGATTGAGGGCCACGGCCGGCAGCCATCGCGCTTGTCGTGATGAGCCGCGGCTAATGGGAAGCTCTAGTCTTTCAGAAAGGACCGCGTGCAAGCCACGAATTCCGCGGGCTTCTCAAAGGGCAGCATGTGGCCGCACTTGTCGATCGCTTCCAGCTTTGCATTGGGAAGGTGCTGGGCGTAATACTCGCCATGGGCCAACGGAATGATCGCGTCTTGCCGGCCCCAGAGTAATTTTACGGGGCACGCGATCCGGCGAAGGTGGCGCGGCAGCTTCGGATTGTGCAGGTAGGGATTCCAGGCCACGCGGGCCGTCGCCTCCCGGGCCCGCAGCCAGAGCAGAATCCGCGGGTCGTCGAGCGACGAGGGCATCGCCAGGCCGACGTGCGGCCCTTCCGGATCGAAGAATAGCTTTCGGCGGAGCGCGTCCATGTTGTCGCCGAAGATCTCGGCGATCGGGGCGTCCTTCAAGTGCAGCCCGGCCGCCGCCACGAACACCATCCGCCGCACGAGGCTCGGCCGCAGGATGGCCAGTTCCAGCCCGATCCATGCCCCCAGCGAGAACCCGACAATGTCGATTTGCTTGAGCTGTAGATGTTCCAGGAAGTCCACGTAATGCCAAGCCAGGTCGGCGATGTCGCGGATCTGATCCAGTCCCTCGGAGAGGGCGAAGCCGGGGTGCGCCGGGAGGTAGAGCCTGAACGAGGCGGCCAGGCCGTCGTGAAAGGGCATCCATTCCGTCTCGCCGCTGGCGCTGTGCAGATACACAAGCGGCGGACCGGATCCGCCGACGGCAAGCTGCGTCTTGCGGCCGTCGATGGCGGGCATCGACGTTTCGTGCGGGATCGGGGGAAAGGTGGTCATCGAATTCGGGACTGGCGGGCGGGAGTGTCGTCGGGAGAACGATTCGAAAGCAAAATTGAAAAATGAAAATTGAGGTCACTGGCGTACCATTGTGTTGCTGCCGATCTTACGTGCTGCCCGCCCGATCTGCCATACTCGTGTATCTGCGCCTAAGACGATGCCGGCCGTCGCGGCTGGGCTGACGGACCACGCCTGGACGTTACGGGAGTTGTTGGACGTGCTGGCAGAATTCCTAAAACGGGCTGCATCATGTGTCTACTAGCGCTGTTGCGAGCATTCAACAAAAGTTGCTGTATTTTACTTGCAGTTCCTTCCGCAAGTTGATACAATGCTAGGAGTTGTGACAAAGTATTTGACACGATCGGCGAATTCAGATAAGTTAACCGCCCTTTTTTGAGAGAGTCGATAGAATTTGGAAGGGAAATGTGGCCACGGAGGGGCCTCCGGCACTTTCTCTTTTTGCTCTCCGGTCACACGATGAGCACGACATTGGAAAAGTCTACGTCTACGCCCGAACCGTGGAAGGTCTTGGCTTCTTTCCGAGACGACATCATGGATCGGGTCATTCGCCTTTTGGAGGATCGGCTTCGACGTGACCAACGCGACGCTGCGACGGCTGACGACATTCGCGCCTGCATTCACCAAGCAGTCGAAGAATTCTTGCGACAGAAGCAAACCGTGTGAGCATCATTCAACCTGGCTCCACGGATGGCGGGGCTGACGGCGGAGACCGCGGTACTCAGGATGTTATCCCACCGCACACGCTGCGCGTCTGGCAAGAGAAACTGAAGGACTTTGAGTCGCGACTCGGCACTCAAGCCACAGCAAACATGCTGGCGAGAGGCTCACAAGTTCCAACAGATACGGACGTAGCTGACGCCTATCGCAGTCTAACGCGCCCTTCAAACACGTCCAGATTCCAGCGCTGCGTTGGCGATGCAGCGCTTATCGGCGGTGGCACTCTGCTTTCCCTGCCGCTGAATGGATTCCCTTGGGGATTGGCGCTCGTTGGGGTGTTCGTTTGTGGCCTCGGATTTTACATCCGCGAGTTCCTGCGTGCTGACTGACCCCGCAACACAATGGTACGCCAGTACCAAAATTGAGAATTGCAAATTGAAAATTGAAGAGCGCGCGAACGTCGTTGGCGGCGGTCATGGTTGTGTCATCGCAGTTCGCGGCGCAGGGCCGGCATGACTTCCTTGGCAAACAGCGTCATGTTGTTCCGCGTCAGGTCGGCCGGGAGCGTGGCAAGCTGGAACAGGCCCAGCAGGTTGCCCACGCCCAGCCGCTTGACGTTCTCCTTCAGTTTGTCGCGGACGGTGGCCGGGCTGCCGACGACCGCGTACACGCCCTCCTCGATCTCCTTCCGCGTGGTGACGTTGCTCATGAACCGCGTGGCGGCCTTTGTGATCGCCGCCACGCTTCGGGCGCTGGTGTAGCCGGGCGGGAGGATCGTCAGCCCCTTGAGGAGCTTGCGGGCGAAGAACCACAGGTGCGGCTCGTACTCGCGCCAGGCCTGCTCGTCGGTGGGGGCGACGTAAATCGGCAACAGCCAGCCAAGCTGCCCGGGGTCGAAGGCGTACCCTTCCTTCTGGCACACCTGGCGGAACATGTCGAAATTGCGCTGGAAGAAATCGATGTGGAAATAGGGGATGCCCATATACGAGTAGCGCCGCCTGGCAACGAACTCGATCGTCTCCTGGCTGCCGGCGCCGGGAATCCAGATCGGCGGGTGTGGCTTTTGCAGCGGGCGCGGCCAGGGGTTCACGTATTTCAGCTTCCAGTGCTCACCGTAGTGCTCGAACGGCCCCGGTTCCGTCCAGGCCCGCAGCACAAGGTCCAGCGCTTCCTGGTACATGCTGCGGGCGAAGGTGGGGTTCATCGAGAAGCTGTAATACTCCGGCCCGCCGCCGACGACCATGCCCGCGATCAATCGCCCGCCGCTGATCACGTCGATCATGGCGTATTCTTCGGCGACGCGCGTGGGGGGGTTGTAGAGGGGAAGGGCGTTGCCGATAACGGCGATCTTGATGCGCTGGGTCTGCCGGGCCAGGATGGCGCCCATCAGGTTGGGGCTGGGCATCGTCCCGTAGGCGTTCTGGTGGTGCTCGTTGATGCAGACGCCGTCGAAGCCCAGCTCCTCGGCCAATACCAGCTCGTCGAGATAGCGGTTATAAAGCTCCCGGCCGTGCTCGGGCTCGTAGAGCGAGTTGGGGATCCAGGTCCAGGCGCTTTCGTATTCTTTCTCGAAGTCGTCGGGCAGCCGGTCCCAGGGCATGAGGTGGAAGACGAAGAACTTCATCGGGGCGAGGCGTGGTGGTAAGAAGAGGTAGGGTGGGTCGAGCTCGCCGGTGCCAAATGGTGGGTGTCGCAAGCGAGCGGGTGTGGGTGGCAACTCGGTCGCCGGTTGTCAAGCTTGCCGCGAGCGAAGGCCCACCGACGTTCGCTTGCTCCACCCACCCTACGGCGTTTGGGTAGCCTATTTGGCAGGCCCAGTTTCGCAGGGGAGGACGGATTGTGCAATCGGGTGGCGGGAATGGCGAAAGGTCCGTGTCATCAAGCGTGACGCGGCGCGTGTGGCAAGCCCTCTTTGCGCTGTATGCGCTGCTCGTCACGGCCGGGTCAATGATGAGCAACCCGTTCGCCGTGGCCGGGGCCAAGCGGTCGGCCCTGGCGGCGTTTTATCACGAGAACCTGGAGTGGTGCGGACATTTCACGGTCTATGCGGTGCTGTCGCTGTTCTTTTTCGCCGCCATTCCGTCGGCGCGAAGGTCGCTGCGCGGGATCGCCGCCGGTGCCGGGCTGCTCTTGGCTTATGGCTGGCTCATGGAGGCCCTGCACTATTTCATTCCCGGCCGGGCGATGGAGCTGGGCGATTTCGCACAGAACACGGCGGGGATTCTGGCCGGCGCGGGAGTGTGGCTGGCGATGCTTGGGGTCTGGGGGCGATCTCAAAATGAATCGTCGGCCGCACGAGATGGCCGCTCCGGCTCACGCGGCCCTCCATCCCCCCCTACCCCCCCTTCGTAACGGGGGGACAAAGGGGCGAACTCCTTGAAAATCGCTTCGGCGTGGCGGTGGAATTGTCCGCGGGTCACGACGCGGTCGCAGCCAGCCGCGGCCGCCCAGGACAACAGCGCTTCGTGGACGTGCGAGCCAAACGCCAGGAGCGTCGGCGGCGGCTGACACGCCTTCAGGCGAGGGACAAGGCTCGCCAACTCCAGGCCGGGCTGGTTGAGATCGAAAATGACAAGACGGCAGCCGGGGGCCTGCTCGATCAGGGCGTCGGGCGACCCGACGGTGGCGAGCTTCACGCCGGCCCGCTCCGCCGCGCCGGCGAGCTGCGAGGAAACCATCAGGTCGTTCGTGAGAAGGATGGCAGACAAGGGGGTGCTCCTGCGGCGCCGCGTTCATCGTAGCCGACTGCCGGACAACGTGACAGGTTGGCGCAGCGCCCTACAATTGCTGCAGATGTTCGCCAAACCCCGAGCGCACTCGCCTTGGACGCTCCCGCCGATGCCGTCGAGCCTGCCGCCGGAACGCCGGTCGAAGTCTGCGAATTGACGCTCTCCGCCGGCGGGACCGTCCTCCTGGAAAGCGCCTCGGCTTCCTTCGCGCCGGGCAGGGTCGCGCTCGTCATCGGGCCCAGCGGCGCCGGCAAGTCGCTCCTCTTGAAGATCATTGCCGGGCTCGTCCGGTCGGATGGTCCGGGAGTTCAAGTCAGCGGCAAAGTGCTCATCGACGGGCGCGAAGTCCCCCTGGGCGGGGCGCGACCGTCGGTAGGCGTCGTGTTCCAGAACTTCGCTCTCTTCGACGAGCTTTCGCCGCTGCAAAACGTGCGGTTTGCCTTCGCCCATCGCGACAACCATAAGCCGCATCCCGGCGACGCGCAGACGCCCGCGCAGCTCCTCGTGGAACTGGGCGTGCCTACGAAGACGCGGACGGCTCTCTTAAGCGGCGGGCAGCGGCAGCGGCTGGCCATCGCCCGGACGCTGGCCCACCGTCCCGACGTCGTGCTCTACGACGGGCCGACGTCGGGACTCGACGCAGCCACGGCCGAGCAGGTCGCGCGGCTGATCGAGCGCACGCACGCGGCGCATCCCAAGACGTCGATCATCGTCACGCACGATTACCAGGCCCTGGCGC
>JACOUI010000162.1 GCA_016177915.1 Planctomycetia bacterium | reverse complement strand
GGACGACCCCCTCTACGCTCCGCGCAGAGGATATCCCAACCCCTGGGTCGAAATCGCCGTCCGCACGCACCTGCCCCTTATCGGCCACCGCGGCCAGGAATCCCTGTCCCGCAACCACATCAACGTGCTCACGCCGACCGTACTGGTGGCCCTGCCAGGGGGTCCGGGAACCGCCAGCGAAGCGGCCCTGGCCGTGCGCTATCGCCGCCCCATTGTCGCCTGGCTCCATGACCGCGGCGAAATCCCCAACCTGCCCGATTCCGTCCCCGTCGCGGCCGACCTGCCGGCGGTCCAGCGGTTCGTGTCCGAAAAACTTGGATTTGCTTCCGGCACAGGCTGATCGCGTCCTTCGCCAGCGTCGTGTCTCACGCCTCCAGCGCCCGCAGCTCCGCCAGCAGCCGCTGAACTTCCTCGCGCGTGTTGTAGTGCAGGAACCCGACGCGCAGCGCTCCGTCCGGCTCCAGGCCCAGCCGCTCGGTCAGCGGCAGCGCGTAGTAGTTCCCGTGCCAGGCGAAGATGCCGCGCTCCGCCAAATGCTCGGCCAGGGCCCGCGGGCGGAAGCGCCGGTGCGTGAAGCAGAACGTCGGCACGCGCTCGCCCAGGCGCGCAAGGTCCGTGACGCCGTACAGCTTGAGCGACGGAAGCTCCGCCGCCCCGCGCAGCATCTCCTCCGCCAGAAGCCGCTCGTGCCTGCCGATCGACTCGTACGCCGCCTCAAGCGCCAGCCGCCGCGACGGTGCTCCCGGCGCGGCGCGCCGCCCCAGGTCGGCCAGGTAGTCGATCGCCTCCAGGACCCCGGCGATCCCCTCGTGATTCTGCGTGCCCGTCATCCATCGCCCAGGAATGGAGTCCGGCGCCGTCCGCAGTTTGCGGGCCGGCAGTGATTCCAACTTCTGCCGCCGCCCCCACAGGATCCCCAGGTGTGGCCCGAAGAACTTGTAGGCCGAGCAGACGAGGTAGTCGCAGTCCCAGCCTGCCACGTCGATCAAGCGATGCGGCGCGTAGTGGACTGCGTCCAGGAACAGCTCCGCCCCGGCCGCGCGCACGAGCTCCGCGATCTCGCCCACGGGATGCACCGTCCCGGTGGCGTTCGAAGCGCAGCCAACGGCGAGGAGTCGCGTCCGCCGCGACAGCTTCCGCCGCAGATCGTCGAGACTCAGTGTGCAGTCGGACGGATTGATCTCGACGACGTCCACCGTCGCCTCGGCCTCTTTGGCCGCGAGCACCCAGGGCGTGTAGTTGGCGTCGTGCTCGCTTTGGGTGACGAGGATCTGGTCGCCGGCCCGCCACGTGCGCGCGAGTGCCCGGCTCAGGGCCAACGTCAGCGAGGTCATGTTCGCCCCGAACACGATTTCGTCCGGGTCGCCGCAGCCCAGAAAATCGGCCGCGGACCGATGCGCCGCCGCCAGGATTTCGTCGCTTTCGCGGCTGGTGGCGAAGACGCCCTCGTGATTGGCGTTGGTGGCAAGGAGGTAGCGGGCGACGGCGTCGGCCACGCGCCGCGGGACCTGGCTCCCGGCCGGCCCGTCGAAGAACACCGCCGGCCGGCCGGCGATTTCCCGCTGAAGCCCTGGAAACTCCCGGCGACATGCGTCGACGTCAAGCGCGCTCATGTCACGATCGATGCAGCTAGGACCTGCCCGCCGCCAACCTAGGGCATGCCGGCGGCCGTGGTCAAGCACGCGCTCGTCGGCCGTCCGCGCGCCGCGCCCGGCCCGAAAGACGAACGGCACCGGCAACGCGCCCGCTTGTCGCGGAGCACTTTGCCGGCGCCGGCCTTTCGGGAACCTAGAGATCGAGGGCGTGCTACCGGTTGAAGTCGAATCCGAACAGGTAACCCCACGCGATCAGGTGATCGCGGTTGCTGTCGCCGAGGATGCCGACGTTCGGAAGCGAGTAGTTGACCATGTTCGTGGGACGGGCCAGGCCGTCGATGTACAGCGCCGTCCCGCCGACGCGCACCGAGAAGTTGCTCGTCAACTGGTACGCCAGCGTGTACTTGGCGTCCACGAAGCCCGTCAGCTCCGTCGAGTGGAAGTCGTTGTTGCCGCCCGAGCCCGTGTACGTCGGGATCAAACCGGTGTTGCGGCCGAGCTGGTCCGACGCCAACGAATACGTCTGATGGATGGCCTGCCAATTGAATCCGACGCCGGCCCGGCCGTCGAGCGTACACGTGAAGCGGTGGACCTTCTTCCACCAGCGAAACCCAATCTGCCCGGTGAAAAGGTTGTTGTCCGCGTCGGTGTCGATTCGGGTCTCGGAAAGAATGGCGCGGGTAACGGGGAGGACGTCGTCGGCGCCACTGGTGCTCTCCCGCTCGCTGATGCTGTCGATCCCGAACTTCTCGTTGAAATTGAAGTACCGGAAGCCGATCAGGCACTCCAGCCAGCCGCCGTAGTGCAGGCGGTCAAACCGGTAAACGCGATTGGTTTCCAGGCCCCACAGCCCCAGTTCGCTGCGAAGTCGCAAGATGTCGAAGATGATCGGGTCCGCCACGGTGTCGTCGAAGTCGACCGGGGCCGCCTGGTCGGGAATGAAGTTCGGCGGGACGTCCGTGTCCCGGCCGTCGCGGCCGAAGATCAGGTCCCCGTCGAGGTCGTCGTCGAACCCGTCGCCGTCGGCATCGATAAACCGGAGCTGCAGCAGTTGCAGCGGGTCGGCCCAGATCATGTGCACGTCCGACAACTCGACGACCGACTCGTGCCCGTGGAGCTTGAAGCCGCTGATCTCCCAGCCGCAGTTTCCGTCCATGTAACCGACCGTCACCTGGTCGCCTTTGTGATCTTTCGCTTCGAAAGCGCCCGTCGACGCGTTGTTGTACTCCAGCGTCGGTTCGATGCCGTCGAACACGAACCGCGGCACCCTGTTGGTGTCGCCCACCACGGCCACCGGACCCGCCTGCAGGAGCATCACCTTGTGTTCGTAGACGACGTAGAACCCTTCCGGGGCGTAGGGCTTCCGGTCGAAGCTGCTCGCGTCGTAGAGCGAGAAGGGGCGGGCGTCGTCGAACATCAACTGAAAGTCCGTCGGCTCCCATTCGGCGCTGGCGCGCGTGGCACAGGCCACGGCCAGCCCGACGGTCAAAAGGCACGCGGTCAGGCGTTTCATGTGTTCCCCCCTGAGATTCCGGAAAGGCGGTGTCGCCCGGTTAGAGTTCCCTCTTTGCCGGTAGTATCGGAAAGCGCGCTTGTGCCAGTTGAGTAAGAAAGGCAAGCCCTGCCGGAATCGCCGGTTCTGCCAGTCGTGACGGACCCTCCCGCCCGCATTCCCAAATCGCCCGTTTTGCGGCACAATGTCGCATAATTCCCCAGCTTGACAGCGGCAGCTTTCGCCGCTGTCAGCCAAGGAGGGCCGGCCGCAGACGCCAGCACGGCTGTCACACGGCAGTGCTCGCCCGGCCCTTCGCCCGCGGCCAGACAAGGAGAACCCGGACAAGGAGAACCTCGGGATGGGCAGCCCGAACCGCGATCAGCAACTGGCCGACGCCGAGGCCATCCTGGGCGACCGTCTGGACAAGATCGGCTTCGCCAAGGGCCTGTACTTCGGCCACTACTTGCACGACCGGCTCGTTGCCTATCCGGACATCCACGCCAGCCCGGAGGTCGAACGTCTCGTCGAGGAAGTGCGCCGCTTCTGCATCGAGAAGATCGACGCCATCGAGATCGATCGGCGGGAAGACATTCCCCCGGAAGTCATCGCGGGCCTGGGAAAGCTGGGCGTTCTGGGGGCCTGCATGCCCAAGCAGCACGGCGGCCTGGCACTGACACAGACGCAATACTGCCGCGTGCTGGAAGTGCTCGGCGGGCATTGCGGCAGCACGGCGCTCTTCGTGAACGCACACCACTCCATTGGTCCTCGAGCGATCGTCCTCTTCGGCACGCGAGAGCAGCAGGAACGCTGGCTGCCGAAGCTCGCCACGGGGGAAGCGATTTCGGCCTTCGCGCTCACGGAGCCGGAGGCCGGCAGCGATGCGGCCAACGTCCAGACCCGGGCCGAAAACACGCCGGACGGAAAGGGCTACGTGCTTAACGGCGAAAAGCGCTACATCACCAACGGCTGCCTGGCGAAGGTCCTCACCGTTATGGCGCGCACGCCTGTCCCGGGAAAACCAGGAACGCACGTGACCGCCTTTCTCGTCACGCCCGACATGCCCGGCTTTGAGGTCACAGAGGCCCGGATGCCCAAGTGCGGCGTGCGGGGGACGGCGACGTCGCGGCTGGCGTTTCACGAGATGTTCGTGCCGCGGGAGAACGTTTTGGGTCAGCTTGGTCGCGGGCTGCGCGTGGCCTTGACCGTGCTGGACTTCGGCCGCACGACGTTCGGCGCCTGCTGCACGGGCGCCGCGAAGTTCTGCCTGGGGCGCGCGGTGGAGCACGCCAACCGCCGCGTGCAATTCGGCGAGACCCTCGGCTCGTTCGAGCTGGTCAAGGAAAAGCTGGCCTACATGGGTGCGGCCACGTTCGCCATGGAGGCGGCCACCTACCAGACGGCCGCGCTAATCGACTCCGGCTCCGACGACTACATGATCGAAACCGCCATGCTCAAGGTGTTTTCCACCGAGAGCCTGTGGCGGATTATCAACGACACGATCCAGGTCCACGGCGGCATGGCCTATTTCAACGACCAGCCCTTCGAGCGCATGATGCGCGACGCCCGCATCAACATGATCGGCGAAGGGGCCAACGACGTGCTCCGCGTCTTCATCGCCCTGATGGGCATGCGCGACGTGGGACTGGAGCTGGAAGGGATCGTCCGCGCCCTGGGAAACCCCATCGGGAACATTTTCAAGCTGGGCAGCTTTTTCGGGCAGCGCGTGGGGGCGATGCTGCTGGACCCGGAGGTGCCGGTGCGCACGAGCGAGCTGGAGGAGGACGGCGGGCGATTGTCGCGGCTGATCGGCAAGTTTCGCTCGGCCGTGGAGGCCCTGCTGCGCAAGCACCGGAAGGGGATCGTGGATCGCCAGTATCTTTTGGGCCGCATTGCCGACGCCGCCATCGAGTTGTACGTTTCGAGCTGCGTGATCGCGCGCCTGGAGTTCTCTCTCGCGGACCGGCACGGTTCCGACGCGCAGAAGCTCCAGGACCTCAAGTCGGGGCGGCACTACCTGATCACGGCCGCCCGCCGCATCCGCCGCGCCCTTTCCGACCTCTGGGACAACGACGACGCGACGACGACGCAGCTCGCCAACGCCCTGCTGCGCGGGCCGGCGGCCCCCGGCAGCGACGGCCGCCACGCCGGGACTGTGTAGCCCTCACGCTCCGC
>JACOUI010000161.1 GCA_016177915.1 Planctomycetia bacterium | reverse complement strand
TGCTCGTCAAGCGGATCGAAGTTGATGAAAACGAGATTCGCGTGGTGTACAAGGTGCAATCCGACCCTTTTGTCCACGGCCCCGCTAGGGGCAGTTTTTTACAAGATTGTTGGAGGCGTCATGCCGCCGCTTCGCGGCTGAAAGGCAAACCGCAAGGTGACTACCCGCGTTTGCGGAGGTCGTCGAGGGCCTTTTCGGTGGATCGCAGCGAGGCTTGAAGGGTTGAAAGGCTCGCGCGCTCCTTTTGGACGACGTCGGGCGGGGCTTTGCTCACGAACGCCTCGTTGGAGAGCTTTTTCTCCTTGCCAGAGATGAGACCCAGGAGCCGGGCGCGCTCCTTTTCGTTCTTGGCGATCTCGGCCGACACGTCGATCAGGCCGGCCAGGTCCACGAAGATTTCGATGCCCGAGGCGGTGAAGCTGGCACTGGGGGAGGGCACGGCGGCGCCCTGGCCCCAGGCGCGGGGTTTGGCGCCGGCCATCGACTCGAAATAAGGCTCCATGGGCTTCAAGAGCGCCGCGGCCTTGTCGTCGCAGCGGGCCACGAACTCGATCCGCTGCTTGGGGGCGATGTTCTGCCGGGCGCGCACATCGCGAAGGCCCTTCAAGACTTCCTGGAACCGCGCGAACCGCGCCTCGATGGCCGCGTCCTGGTGCGAAGCGCCGGCCTGCGGCCAAGTGGCGATCATCACGCTCGGGGCCGCCGGCTCGGGCTTTGCCAATCCGCGCGCGGGCGCCGCCTTGGCCAGAAGCTGCCAGACCTCCTCGGTCACAAACGGGATGATCGGGTGCAGGAGCCGCAGGAGGGCATCGAGCGCATGGGCCAGCACGCGCTGCGCCGCCGGCCGAAGCTCTTGATTGTTGAGGCGGTACTTCACCATCTCCACGTAGAAGCTGCAGAATTCGTCCCAGGCGAAGTCATAGAGCGCCCGGGCCGCTTCGCCAAACTCGTACTTTTCGAGCGCGGATGTCACCTTGGCCGTCACACTCGAAAGGCGGCTCAAGAGCCAGCGGTCCTCGACGGTGAGCTCCGCCTCCGTCACCGGCGCGGGCGCGTAGCCCTCGAGGTTCAGAAGCGCGAACCGCGAGGCGTTCCAGAACTTGTTGCAAAAGTTCCGCCCCAGCTCGAAGCGCTCGCTGACCACGAGGCCCCGCGGCAGGGCGGTGTCCTCGGGCTTTTCAGCCCACTGCGTGGAAAACGGCTTGCCGCAGTGCGAGCACTTCACCCGCGCCAGGACGCGGTTTGCGCGCGTCTGCTCGACGAGCGCCTCGCAGTCGGGGCACTTGAACTCGACCGGCACGCGCACGTCCTGCGTCTCGGTCGTGAGGTGCGCCAAGCCGAACCGCAATGCGTCGGCCCCCGAAAGCTGAATGATGTCCAAGGGGTCGACGCCGTTCCCCTTGCTCTTGGACATCGTCTCGCCGTAGCCGTCCAGGATCTTGGGGTGCAGGTAGACTTCGCGGAACGGCACGTCGCCCACGTTGAACAGTCCCGTCAGCACCATCCGCGCGACCCAGAGCGAGAGGATGTCGCGGCCGGTCATGAGGACGCTGGTGGGATAGTAATAATCCAGCACGCGGTTTTGGCCGTTGCCAGCCGGGTCGGGCCGGCCGTCGAGCGGCGGGTTGTTTTTCAGGTCCGGCCAGCCCATCGTCGAATGGGGCCAGAGGGCGGAGCTGAACCAGGTGTCGAGCACGTCGGGGTCTTGAGTGTAGCCCCAGTGCGCAAGTTGCCGTTCGATGTCTTCGGCGCCGTGATTGACGCAGACACTCAGCGTGAAATTGACTAGCTCCTCTCCGTCCATTGGCGGGCGGAAGCTTTCAAAGGGCTGCAAGCTCACTTTGTCCGGGTACTTGTCAGCAAGTTCCTCAACCTTCTGTCGCAGTTCAATGAAGCCCACCGCAACGTCCGGAGGGACATTCTGCGGTTCGCGCCAAACCGGAATCCGGTGCCCCCACCAAAGCTGCCGGCTCACGGGCCAGTCGCGCTTCTCGGAAAGCCAATCGAGATAGCTGCGGCGGAATCGCTCCGGGATGATTCGCACGCGGCCGTCTTCCACGGCGTCCATGGCCGACTGGGCGAGCGACTCCATCTTCACGAACCACTGCAGCGTGCGGCGCGGCTCGATGGGCGTCTTCGAGCGGTCGGACATGGGCAGCTCGATCTGCCGCTCTTCCACCTGCTCGATGAGGCCGAGTTTTTCCAGGTCGGCCACGACGCGATTGCGGCCGTCGGCGATCGACAGCCCCTTGTACGGCCCGGCGTTTTCGTTGAGCTGGCCGTCGTCGGTCAGGATGTCGATCATCGGCAGCTTTTGGCGCAGACCCACGTCGTAGTCGTTGGGATCGTGGCCCGGCGTGATCTTCACGCAGCCGCTGCCCAGCTCCGGCTTGGCCCACTCGTCGGCCACGAGCGGGATCGGGCGATTGAGAAGCGGCAGCATCACCTTGCGGCCGGCGCGGGCCATGTCGCGCAGCTTGAGGAGTCCCGGCAGGTGCGTTTCGCGGCGCCCGGCGATAGCCTCCAAGTCACCCGTGATCTCCTGCTTTTCCTTCTCCGACGCACCGGCCAGCTTGGCGCGCAGCTCGGCCTCGGCCTTGTCGAGCGCCGCGGCCGGGTCAGGATGCACCGCCACGGCCGTATCGCCCAGCAT
Organism: Planctomycetia bacterium; assembly: GCA_016177915.1. Classification (GTDB taxonomy): domain Bacteria; phylum Planctomycetota; class Planctomycetia; order Pirellulales; family S012-138; genus JACOUI01. The sequence continues at coordinate 712 of JACOUI010000161.1, read as the reverse complement.
CGTTTCCGGCCGGGTCGTGGCCACCACCACGTGCTCCGGCTCGCCGGGCTTTCTGTCAATGACGGGATAGCGGATGTGCCAGAAGTTGCCCTGCACGGTTTCCTGGAAGACCTCATCGTCGCTGACGGCCGTCTGCAGGAACGTGTCCCAGTTCACCAGGCGCAGGCCGCGGAAGATGAGTCCGGCTTTGAACAGGCGAAAGAACGTGTGTCGGACGGCCCGGGCGCAGACCTCGTCGAAGGTGAACCGCGTCCGCCGCCAGTCGCAGGAGCAGCCCATCTCTTTGAGCTGCGAGATAATGCGGGCCTCGTACTGCTCCTTCCAGGCCCAGATGCGGGCCACGAGCGCCTCGCGGCCCAGGTCGTGACGGCTCTTTTTTTCCTCTTGCAGAATTCGCCGCTCGACGACGGCCTGCGTGGCGATGCCCGCGTGGTCCGTGCCCGGCATCCACAGCGTGTTAAAGCCCTGCATCCGCTTGAAGCGGATGGTGATGTCCTGGTTGGTGTTGTTGAGCGCGTGCCCGAGGTGCAGGGCGCCGGTGACGTTGGGCGGCGGGATGACGATGGAAAAGGCCCTGCGCTTGGGATCGGGGTCGCTGCGAAAGTAGCCGCGCGATTCCCAGAAGGCGTACCAGCGTTTCTGCGCCGCCAGGTGGTCGTACTGCTTGGGAAGTTCCGATTCCGTAAAAGTCATGGCAGTGGAGAACGAGGGG
>JACOUI010000160.1 GCA_016177915.1 Planctomycetia bacterium | reverse complement strand
CCGGCCTCGTGCCGGGGGCTCGTTGACTGGCAGCTAGCGCGACCGTCTCATCGCGCGTGCTTCTCCACCGGCCTTGTGCCGGTGGATTCGCGATTGAAAGCTGCACCGACCGGACGGGCAGCCGGTAGTCGTTCGCTCCGCCGACGCGCTTTTCGGCGGAGGCGGGTTTTTCGGAGGGTCGGCCCCTAGCTGCCAGTCATTTCCCCACCGGCACAAGGCCGGCGGTGACTGTATCCTAAACGCCGAAGTTGTTTTTCGTTCGCCCCTTATCCTCCCTGCTGCGCGGCGGCGCCGATGATCACGGCAATGAACGCGAAGTAGACGCAAACAATGGCCAGGCTGACCAGCAGGCCCACCAGGCAGACGATGGTCGCCACCATACCGCAAATGCGGCCGGCCTGGGTCATCCCCTCGCCCGTACGGTCCATGCGGAAGGCGGCCATTTCGGCCAGATCGTTGTTCCCCATCACCCAGGCGATCGGCCCCAGCACTAGGCCGACGCAGCCAGTGGACAGCCCCAAAACCAGGGCGAGAATTCCCAAGACGAGGATCATCACTCCCCGATGGGGCTGAACGGACGTGTACACCGGCGCCGCGCCGGGTGCGACCGAATTCTGCGACTGCGGGCTTTGATAGGGCGAAGACATTTCGCAGCCGGAAGTGCAAAAGATTGACCGCGCCCGTCGCCAGGAAGTAGCTTGAGTTCGACAAGAATAACCCCCTTGCCGCAGCCTGTAAATCAGGCGCGGCGTTGGAGTACCGCCTTCAGGCGGCTGCGCTGACGCAAGCCCCTGCCGAACAAAGGAGCAGTTCGTTGGTTGGACCATCTCAGCCCCGCGTGCGGCCGCCGACTTGCAACGTCGGCTATTGCACGAACGTACACGCCGGAGCGGACTGGTCGCAGACGCGGGCCAACCTCGAGCGGTACGCCGTCGAAGTGAAGCGGCGTTTCAGCCCCAATGCTCCCATGGGAATCGGCCTGTGGCTGTCGTCCTCGGCGGCGCGGGGACTGCTCGGCGAAGGGAGCGTCGAAGGACTACGGGATTGGCTCGCGGGGCAAGGCTTGGTCCCGTACACGCTCAACGGTTTTCCATACGGCGACTTCCATCAGCCGGTGGTCAAGCACGCGGTCTACCTGCCGAAGTGGGGCGAAAGGGAACGCCTCCGCTATACGCTCGACCTGATTGCCATTCAGGATTTGGTCCTGCCGGAGGATTTGTCGGGCACGATCTCGACGCTGCCGATTGCCTGGGGCGAACCGCCGCCTTCGCGCGAGGATCGGGCTGCGGCGGCGCAAGCGCTGCGGACCGTCGCGCGGCGCCTGGCGGAGCTGGAATTGTCGGTCGGCCGGCACATGGAGTTGTGCATCGAGCCGGAGCCGGGCTGCACGATCCAGCGGAGCGACGACCTCGTGCGATTCTACGAAGACGATTTGCTCGGCAGGGATGCCGGCCCGCTGACGAAAGGCGAGGAAGCGCAGGTCCGCCGGCACATCGGCGTCTGCCACGACGTCTGCCACGCCGTGGTCATGTTCGAGGAGCAGGCCGAGGTCCTCCGGCGCTACCACGCGGCCGGGATCCGGGTCGGCAAGATCCAAATCTCATCGGCCGTTTGTGCGAATCTGAATGGCCTGGGTCCCGCCGAACGCAAGGCGGCGATCGACCAGTTGGCCTCGTTCCGCGAGACGCGCTATCTGCATCAAACGTGCGTCCGCGAAAAGCCCGGCGAGATGCCGCGGTTCTATCAGGACCTGCCCGAGGCGATTCAGGCGGCTGGCGACGAGCTGCGGGGCCAGTGGCGGACGCATTTTCACGTGCCGGTTTATCTCAAGCGGTTTGGGCGGCTGGAGGCGTCGCAGGGGGCGATCCTGGACTGTCTGTCCGCCGCGGCGCGGTATTTCCCCGAGGCGCACTACGAGGTCGAGACCTATGCCTGGAACGTTTTGCCGGCGGAGCTAAAGGAGCCGGACCTTGCGGCGGGGATCGCGAAGGAGCTGAAGTGGTTCGCTGAGCGATTTTAGATTTTGGATTGAAAAAAGTCCGCTCGTTCCTCAATCCAAAATCCAAAATCGCCTCACGCTCCCGTCCCCGCCACGTGTCGGTAGTAGTCGATCGACAACTTCAAGCCTGCCTCGAAATCGACCTTCGGCTCGTAGCCCAGCGCGCTCTGCGCCTTGGAGATGTCGGCCAAGCTCTCCTTGATGTCGCCCGGCCGCGGCGGCAGGAATTCCGGCCCGATCTTTGTTCCGAGCAGCCCCTGAAGTTGCGAAACCAGGTCGAGGAGCGATGTGGCTTTTCCGCTCGCCACGTTGAAGACCTGGCCGGAGACGCCCGCGGCGCTCGCCGCCAGCAAGTTCGCCTGCACGACGTTGGCCACGTACACGAAATCGCGCGACTGCGTTCCGTCGCCAAAGATCTTCGGCCGCCGCCCGGCCAGCATCGCGCTGATGAAGAGCGGGATCACGGCCGAGTAGGGGCTGCCCGGGTCCTGCCGCGGCCCGAAGACGTTGAAGTAGCGGAGGCAGACGGTTTCGATCCCCATCGAGGCCGCGAACGCCTGGCAATACAGCTCGCCGGCCAGCTTGGCGGCCCCGTACGGCGAAATCGGGCAGGGGGGGTCGGTTTCGCGCTTGGCGGGATTCTTGCTGTCGCCGTAGGCGCTGCTGGACGCGGCATAGACCACGCGCTTCACGCCGGCCTGCCGCGCCTCGTCGAGCACCACGAGCGTTCCCGTCGCGCAGGCCCGGTGAACCTCCAGCGGCTTCTCGATGCTCAGCGGGACCGACGCCAGGGCGGCCTGGTGAAAGACCACCTCGATGCCCTTCATCGCCCGCCCGACGACGGCCGCATCCGCCACGTCGCCCTGAACAAACTCGACGCGGTCGCGGACGTGGGCCAGGTTGTCGAGGCTGCCGGTGCAAAGGTTATCGAGCACGCGCACGCGGTCGCCGCGCGCCACGAGCGCATCGACAATGTGCGAGCCGACAAAGCCCGCCCCGCCGGTGACGAGCACCGTTGCCATCATGCGCTCCCAAAAAGCGGCCAAAGGCCTGCAGGGAATCATAGAGCGCACGGGGCGCATCGGCCGCCCTAACCACTGACCACTAGCCACCAACCACTGCCCCTACGCCTTCGGCAGCCCGTAGGGCGAGCGCCGCTCCCGATTCAGCCAACGGTTGGCCTCACTGTCGTCCACAAACTGCCACTTCGCCGGGTCCCACTTCAGCTTGCGGTGGTTCCAGTAGGCCAGGTTCCCCAGGTGGCAGACCGTCACGCTGCGGGCGCCGATCTCTACGTCGCAGATCGGCCGCTGGCGGCTGTGGATGCAATTCATCCAGTCGCGCTGGTGGCCCGGCGATTTGTAAAGGTGCACGTCCTTGTCGGAAAGCGGCTCCTTGACGATGCCCTCGGGCTTGCTCTGCAGCTTGCCGCGGTTGACCGTGATCTCGCCGTCCGTGCCGATGAACACCACGTCGTTGCCCTCCATGTGGACGACCTCCACGCCATTGGTGTAGACGTGCCGCACGCCGTACTCGGCCTTTTCGTCCTGGGGCGGGATGATCTCGACCGGACCGGACTCGTCCATCCCCAGGCCCCACTGGGCGATGTCGTAATGGTGCGCCCCCCAGTCGGTCATCATGCCGCCGGAGTATTCGCGGTAGTCGCGCCAGGCGGGGAAGTGCTTGTGAACGCCGCGCGGGCTGAGGACGGAGTTGTAGGGGCGCTTCGGCGCCGGGCCCAGCCAGCGGTCCCAATCGAGGCCCTTTTCCATCTCTTCCTCGGGCAGGTCGCAGGGCTTGCTCGTCGGCCCGACCTTGACCTGGATCGTCTTGAGCTTGCCGATCCGGCCGCTCCGCACCAGCTCGCAGGCCAGGCGGAATTCGTTGCTGCTGCGCTGCTGGCTGCCGGTCTGGAACACGCGCTCGTGCTTGCGGACGGCGTCGATCAGCGTCTTGGCCTCGTGGATCGTGAGCGTCAGCGGCTTCTCGCAGTAGATGTCCTTCTTCGCCTTGCAGGCCTCGATGCAGATGGCCGTGTGCCAGTGGTCGGGCGTGGCGATGACGACGGCGTCGATGTCGCTGCGGGCGATCAGCTCGGCGCAGTCGTTGTAGGCCGCGCAGCCCTGGTACTTGCCGTCTTTCTTGTCCTGGGCGTAGTGGTCTTCGACGGTTTTCTTGGCGGCTTCGCGGCGGGTCGTGTCGACGTCGCAGACCGCCAGCACCTGCGCGTCCTTCTGATTCAGGAAATGACCCAGGTGCCCGCGGTTCATCGTCCCCACGCCGATGAAGCCGAGCGTCAGGCGGTCGCTGGCGGCGGCCTTGTCCTGGCTGAGCGACGACCGTGAAAGAATGACCGGGCCGGCGAGGGCGGCGGCGATTGCCCCGGCGGCGGATGCAGCGGCCGACTTCGTGAAATCGCGGCGGGAGATTTTGGACTTGCGGGCGGACGTGGACATGGGGGACTCCAAGAGATAGGTCGGGCCGAGCTCCCCCCCTTACGAAGGGGGGGTAGGGGGGG
>JACOUI010000159.1 GCA_016177915.1 Planctomycetia bacterium | reverse complement strand
AGGATCAACCGATGGAGATTCTTGAGCCGCCACCCGCTTCGCACCAGCTCGTCGGCCAGCCAATCCAATAGCTCCGGATGGCTCGGCCGCTCGCCCAACATCCCAAAATCGGCCGGCGTCCCCACAAGGCCGCGGCCGAAATGGTGCATCCACACGCGGTTCACCAGCACGCGCGGCAAAAGCGGATGCCGCCCGCTCGTAAGATTCCGCACAAACGCCAGCCGCCGACCGGTCGTCGAAAGCTGCGGGTCGTCCTCAGGAATCGCCGCGCCTAGCTCGCCCAGCACGCTCAATTCGCCCGGCGAAACCTGCTCGCGCGGCTGGTTGAAATCCCCCCGATAGAAAACGTGCGTTACGGCCGACGGCCCCGGCGCCTCCGTCAGACACGCAACATAGTTCTCCGCGGGCCGCTTCGCCTTCGTCTCGGCCGTGAGCTTCTCGTGCTGGGCGTTGAATTCCTTCAGCCGCTGCGGCTCATAGAGATACGCGCTGCCCCCGTCCACGTTCAGGCTCGGATGGTCCTTCAGCAACTGCTTCTGCTCGGCCGTGCGCTGGTCGCGGGCCGTGCTGCGGGCCAGGCGGGCCGCGCCTTGCATTTCGGCGTCGAGCTTGCCGATCTCCTTCTCGAAAATGTCGGCCACGATCCCGTCGAGTTCCGCCTTGCGCTGTTTTTCGATCTCGCGCAGCTCGGCATCGACCTTGGCCGCCTGCTCCCCTTCGGCCTTGCTCCACAGGCTTACCAGCCGCGCCGGCGGCGCACGCCAGTTCTTCACGTCCAGCGCCGGCTCGAAGATCGCCCGGAACCGGTAATAGTCGACCTGCGAGATCGGGTCGTAGCGATGGTTGTGGCACTGCGCGCAGCCCACCGTCAGCCCCAGCATCGAGCTGGAGACGATCTTGATCGTCTCGGCCACGACGTCGTTCCGCGCCGCGTTTTGATCGCCGCCGCCGCCGGCCGTGCCGTCGGGTGCCATGCGCAAAAAGCCCGTCGCCGCCAGCGTGTCCGCGTCCCGCGGGATCAGGTTCTCGTAGGGCGGCGAGAGAAGCTCGTCGCCGGCGAGCTGCTCCACAACGAATTCATCCAGCGGCTTGTCGGCGTTGAATGCCCGGATCACCCAATCGCGATAGCGAAACGCCCACGGCCGCTCGGGGTCCTTCTCCGTGTAGCCGTCGCTGTCGGCGTAGCCGGCCACGTCCAGCCAGTGCCGCGCCCAGCGCTCGCCGTAGGCGGGCGAGGCCAGCAGTTCCTCGACGAGCCGCTCGAAGGCGTCGGGCCGCTCGTCGGCGGCGAATTCCTCGACTCGCTCCGGCGACGGCGGCAGCCCCAGCAAATCAAACGACAGCCGCCGGATCAACGTCCTCCGATCGGCCGGCGGCGAGAAACCCAGGCCCTTTTCCTCCAGCTTCGCCAGCAAAAATGCGTCGATCGGCGTTCGCACCTCGTCCGCCTTTTTCACCTGCGGCACACTCGGCCGTCGCACGGCTTGCAGCGACCAGTGGCTGCGCTCCTCTTCCGTCCACGGGCTTTCCGCGGCGATCGTCTCCGGCTCCGCGCGCGTCGTCTTCGCGCCCTGGTCGATCCATTTGAGGACGATCGCCTTCTCGCGCTCCGTGAGCTTTTTCTTCACCGGCGGCATCTCATCGGCCGCGATCCGCTGATACAAGTAGCTCTCGGCGGCCTTGCCGGGCACAAGTCGTATGAGGCGGGATCGTGTCGACGCCCCCTCCCCCCTTGCGCTCGGAGGGTTGGGGTGGGGGGTTGTTCGGCAGGTGGCCGGAGTGTGGCAATCGCACGGCGGCCATACATCAGAGTGTATGGATTCGTCGCCCGCCGTTCAACATGCGCTCGTCGATCTACTTCGTCGCGGGGACAGACTGAACCGTGACCGACTTGTCCCGGCAGCGGCCGCCAACAGCTTTCCATCCGGCAAAACCGCCACCGACAGGACCTCCTCGCTCGTCGGAACAGTCGCCAGAAGTTCGCCCGTCGAAACGCTCCACATTTTGACTTGCCCTGGCTTGAGCCAGCCGCCTTCGCCCGACAGGAGCTTTTCTCCGTCCGGCGTAAACGCCACCGACCAGGCGTCTTCCTCGTGACCCTTGAACTCCAGTCGCTCCTTCCAGTCTGCCGTGTCCCAGAGTTTGATCACGCCATATCGCAGCCCGGCTGCCAAATGCTTGCCGTCCGACGAAAACGCCACCGACCGCACCTCGGCTTTCGTCGCCCGCAGCGAGACAACATCGCCGTTCTCAACCAGTGGCCAGAGCCGGATCGCCCCGTCCGAACTGCCCGAAGCCAGCAATTTGCCGCCGGGATGAAACGCCACGCTGTTGACCCACGACTTGTGCCTCGCGAGCGTCTTTTTCAGCTTGCCCGTCTTCGTGTCCCACAGCCGCACCGTGCCGTCGATGCTGCCCGTGGCCAGCGTTTTTCCATCGGGGCTGAACGCCACGCTCATCAACGCCCCGCGATGCCCGCGCAGCACAAACCGCGTCTCTCGCGTCGCCACGTCCCAAATCCGCGCCGTGTGGTCGTAACTGCCCGTGGCCAGCGTCTTTCCCTCGCGGTCGAGCGCGACGGCAACGACATAGTCCCCATGCCCCTTGAACTGAGCCTCCAGCCTTCCCGTGGTAGAATCGAACAACCGCGCCGCGTTGTCCGCGCTGCCCACGACCAACCACCGGCTATCGGCACTGAACGCCACCGCCCCCACCCAGCCGGACAATTTGAGATGCACCGTCTCCTCAGCCGCAGCGTGCACCGTCAAACCCGCCGCAGCGCAAACGAGCATCAGCGACCAACCAGACCAACAGCGAAGTGCCGATTTCGATTTCATTTCAACTCAATCCGCCTGCCCGTCGCATACCGCGTCACTGTCCGACTGCCGGCTTCAGCCGGCATCCTCGTCTGCCACCGACTTCAGTCGGTGGACCGCGGCCCCCAAAAGTTTGTTGAGCCGGCTTCAGCCGGCTTCTCGGTCCGCCGGAGAATCATCGCTTGCCCGTCGCCTCCACCCCCATCAAATGCCCCCACGACAAAAGCTCCGGCTCCTTCGGCAGCGGTTCCGCCGGCTTCAAAAAGCCCGCCATCACCAGCGTCCCCACGTGGAAGTACACGGCGTCGGCGTCGGAAGTCGAGCCTGGAAAGTGCCCAAATCCCCCGTCGGCGTTCCGGCACGACAGCGCCCACCGCGCCGCCCGCTCGATCGCCCGGCGGCAATCCTCGCGCTCGCCCCCAAGCTGCCGGAGCGTGAACACGGCGTCGAACGTCGCGTGCCGGTCGCGCGAAGGCAGGTTCAAAAACCAGCTTCCGTCCGGCTTCTGATCGCGCACGGTCCGGTCGAGCATCTGGCGCGCCTTGGGCGTCTGCTCGCCCACCAGCCGGTAATAATGCGCCGCGTGAAACGTGGCCGCGACGTGGTCGTTCAGATAGCCGTCGTCGGCCTGCACCATCGTGGCGCGGATCTTCTGGTCCGCCTCGCGTGGGATCGGCCGCCCATAGCAGCGATGCGCCAGCGGAAAGAAGCTCGTCGAATAGGCCGGCAGCGTCTTGTAGTCGGCCCGCAGAATCTCCTCGAACACGGCAACGGCAAAATGGAAAGCGAGGTTGTTGACCTGCTCGCCGAACTGGACGCCGCCGTCTACGTCATCGACTGCCTCCCCAACATGACCGCCGCCGAAATCGCGGACCGGGCCGAGCCGCTCGTCCGCACGCTCCGCAAGGCCCGGCCCAAAACGCCGATCCTGCTCGTCGAAGACCGCACCTACGCCAACGCCCCGGCCATCGCTTCGCAGCAGCGCCGCAACGACGAAAGCCGCGCCGCCTTCAAGAAGGTCTTCGAGAAGCTCAGCGCCGAGGGCGTCGAGGGCATTCACTACCTCGAGGGCGACAAGCTCCTGGGCGACGACGGCGAAGCGACCGTCGACGGCTCGCACCCCACCGACCTGGGCTTCGTCCGCCAGGCCGACGCCTTCGAGCCGGTTCTCGCGCCCCTCCTTTCTCCGAGGTCGACCGGGACTCGCTCGTAGCTCTGGCCGGGCTCGTCAATCGCCGATCATCATCAGCGTCACGTCCCTGGTCGTGCTCTGCACGTACGTCTGCTGAAACCCAATCGGCGCATCGGCGGTCGTCGTCTCCACGTGCCCCGACTGGAACCGAATCGGCGCGCGGGTGCCAGGCGTGTCGCCAGTGCTCCCCCCGACGGGCCCTTGCTGCCGGGACCCTCGATCGACCTCCGTCGGCGAGCCTTCCGGTCAGGCCCTCGCTGCCGCGACCACCAAGACAACTTCGCCGGCGTACTGCCGTCGAGCGCCGAGGGCAACTCGCGCATCATCTCAGCATGATGATACCGCAAGCAGATCGCCCCTGCTGTCATCACGGCGCGGCCCGCTGCTCGTGCCATAGCGCACGCTGCCCGTTGCCCTGCCGCCGATAGTAGTCGGCCAACTCCCGGTGAACGTGCACCAGCCGCGGGTTGATGCGCACGGCCGTCTCCAGCGCGCGGTAGGCCGCGTCCGTGTCGCCCAGCGCCTTCTCGCAGCCGGACAGCAGCACCCAGTCGACCGACTGGCGGCGGAGCTGCGTCAGTTGGCGTGCGACGGCGCGGGCCTCCTCCGCCCGCCCCTGGTCCGCCAGGGCCACGGTTTTCAGGAACATCGCGTTGGTGCGCTCATGCCCGGCGATATCAGAGTGCGTAAGCGCGCTCTCGGCGTAGGCCTGCACGTCGAGTCCCATCTCGAACCGCAGCCGCGCCAGCGAGGAGTCCAAAAAACCGTCCCGCAGTCCGCGGCCCCACACCTCCGACAACAGGTCCAGCGCCATTCGCCCCAGCCGCGCCCGGACCGCCGCGTCCGGCTCGTTGTTGGCGGCTTCCTGGTAGGCCAGCCCCAGCGACCGCTTCCGGTCGATCTCGCTCAAACGGGCATCGTCGAGCAGCGGCCGTAGCGTCGCCTGGCCGGCCCCGGCAGACGGCGTTTCCGTCTTCGTCCGCTGGTCGTAGATGCCGATGCGATGGTGCGTGAAGGCCAGGTGCGGAATGTCCGTCGGCGAGCTGGGCATGTGGCACTGGACACAATAATTGTCCGGGCGTTCCCGGTTCCGCCGCGCCGTGTCGACCTGGCAGTCCTCGGTCTTGTGGCACGTCAGGCAGATCGAGCGGTAATAATCGACGCGCGCCTCCGGCGGCGGCTCGTCGTGCGGGTTGTGGCACGTCAGGCACGTCAAGTTGTCGGACCCCTTGTAGCACGCGCTCTGGTGCGTCTGCTCGACGTGGCCGACGACCGTCATCCCACCGTCCGGCGATTCGAACGCGTAATCCTGGCGAAAGTCCACGAGGGGCAGGCCGGGGCGGAAATCGGTCGCCTTCCGCCCGCGGTTGAGGACCTGGGCCGTGCTGCGCAGATGACACTGCTGACAAACCGCCTCGGCAAGCTCGCGCGAGAGACGGCTGGGATTGACGATCGTGGGGTCGATCGCATCGGCCGCGGGATCGGTTTTCGCGCTAGCCTTGGCATGGCGCTCGACGTGCAGCGACCCCGGCCCGTGGCAGCTCTCGCAGCCGATGGCCGTCTCCACCATGTGGATGCGATGCAGACTGCGGTCGATCGCCTCGAACCGCCCGGCATGGCAAACGAGACACCCGTCGCCAACCGCACGCTCAAAGCCGGGCTGTTCCGGCGTGTCGTAGCTGGGCGACATCCGCCACGAGCCCTGCGACTGATACCAGGTCAGCGGCGATTCCACGAGGAAACCGTCCGTCTCGACCAGATACGTGAGCGAATGCCGCCCCGAGCCGACCACGTATTGCAGCGGATACTCAGATAGCAGCACCTCCTCGGTTTCGCCGGTTAGCAGCATCTCGCGATGCCAGAGCTTGCCGTCCCTGCGCTGCACCTGGTAGCGCCGTTTCGACGCCGGATGGTTGAAAACCGCGTCCGGCGGCTCCCGGTCGGGATCCACGAGCGCCATCGAGCGCCCCATCCCCGTGCGGCGAAACGTGGCCTCCTGGTCCGGATGGCAAGAGATGCACGCCTGGCCGCCGACGTAGGCGACCTCGGGCTTGGTGTTCAGAAACGGGCTGGACGATACCGCAAGCAACGGAAAGACGGCGGGGCGACCGTTCTGCTCGGCCGTCGCCATCGTGGTGGACGGACCGTCCGGAACCGTGGCGCGACCGTTATCCTGCCACAGCCACGACCGCCCAAAAAACACCAGCACCCCTGCGCCGGCGACCACGAGCACGGCCACCCACCAGCGAGCGAAAATGCGTCGGGCCGGTGCGCCGCGCCGGCCCGGCTGCGATTGCCCAGCCGGCCTGCTTCCGCGGCCGCGAGACTCGCCGCCCGATCGCGGCCGCTCCCGACGACGCTTCACAAAATCGCCTCCGGTGAGAGCATGACCGCAATCGAAAACGGAGATTTCCAGCCCGAACGGCCGCATCTTCCAGCGACGGGCGCCACGATCTCGGCCATTCTACCGGCGGGCGCGCGGGCGATGCAACGAGGCGCCGGGAATGGGTCCCGCTCGGTAAGGCGCGTAATCGGAACTGCCGCCGCCCCTTTTCCGCGCGGGCGGTCGCGCGGAACAGCATGTCGTTCAGCCGCGCTGGCGCGGAGTTGTTGTTCCAGGTGTTTGCGGAGCGCTACGAGCGGGCCAGCCTGCTGGTGACGAGCAACCTGCCCTTCAGCGAATGGACGCAGGCGTTCCAGGGCGAGCGGATGACGGCGGCGCTGCTGGACCGCTTCACGCACCGCTGCCACATCTTCGAGATGAACGGCGAGAGCTACCGTTTCCGCGAGTCGATGAAAGCCAAGAAGGGCGGGAAGGAGCGTCCGGCCGGCAAGGCTGCTTCCCCGCCCGACAACCCTCAGTCGTAGGAGTACCTATCCGGCGGCTGCTCCCCGCCGGTTGACTACCCCCGGTGGGTCCAATTTCCGCGCCGGGGTGGGTCCATTTTGCATGCCGATTTCCAACTGCGATTGATACGTGC
>JACOUI010000076.1 GCA_016177915.1 Planctomycetia bacterium | reverse complement strand
GATCATATAGGAGCGCGGAGTGGGGAGTGGGGAGTGGGGAGTTCGGAGTGCGGAGTTGCCAATGCGTTGGCGCGGTGGGTACGCGAAGCAGAGCTTCGAGCGGAGGGTGTGCCCAAGCCGAGCTTGGGAACGAGGAGGAAGTTGCTCGCCCGCGGCGACGCATTTTCCAGTGCGTCCTACGCGAAAACTCGGCACATCCGACAGAATAGACAACGCCCAAACCGCGCGTTATTCTGGGCAGACTGGAAAGGGGCCGGCCGCGCCCCGTGCCCAATCGGCGCCATGAGCGCTCTGGACCGGACGGGGCTCTGTCCGACCAAAAAGGGGACGGACTGAAGTCCGTCCTACGGGAAAGGGCAAACCGCGGGGGAAGGACTCCCGATAGTACGAAAGAAGTCCCTGTTTGGTCCCCCCGGCCGACGACCCTGATGAGCACCACGCAGACAGCCCCGCAGCCGCTAACCGCAGACCCCGGCGAACTCTCCATCGCCCAGGCGCGGGGGATTGTGAACGACCTCTTCCAACCCGTGGCGTGGATCTACTGGACGGACTTCCTGCTCTCGATTTCGCTGGGAGTCGTGGGGTTCACGGCGATTCGCCGCGGGCACCTGATCAACTTCATCCTCGGGGGCCTGGAGCTTGAGCACCCGGCCTTTCGGTACGGGCTTTACGGCCTGTTCTTCGTCGTCTCGTGCCTGGCATTTTACCGGGCGTCGCTCTTCACGCACGAGCTGATTCACCTGCGGGACGGCGAGGTGCGGGGCTTTCGCGTGGCGTGGAACGTGATGTGCGGCATCCCGCTCTTAATGCCCTCGTTCATGTACCACACGCACGTCCATCACCACATGCGGAGGCACTACGGCACGAAGGAGGACGGCGAGTACTTGCGGCTGGCCAGCGGACCGCCGCGGAACATTTTGCTGTACCTGGCTCAGAGCTTCGTGCTGCCGATCATCGCGGCCGTGCGATTCCTTCTGCTCACGCCGCTGACGTGGATCAGCCCGTGGGTGCGGGACTTTGTGCACCAGCGGATGTCGTCGATGGTGGTCGATCCGACGTACATCCGTCCGCTGCCGACGCGGCGGCAGCGGCTGCTGTGGCGGCTGCAAGAGGCCGGTTGTTTCGCGTTCTGCGTGACGATCGCTGTGCTGCTGGCGACGCGGACGCTGCCCCTGATGTGGCTGGTTCACGCCTACGCGACGGCCACAACGGTGATCCTGCTGAATGCGGTCCGCACGATCGGGGCGCACCGCTACCGCTGCCGCGGCGGCGAAGTGGCGTTCGTCGATCAAATCCTCGACTCGGTGAACTACCCCAGGCAGGTGGTGTTCAACGAGCTTCTGATGCCCGTGGGCCTGCGGTATCACGCCCTGCACCATTTGTTCCCGTCGCTGCCGTACCATGGGCTGGCGAAGGCGCACCGGCGGCTGATGGCGGAGCTTCCGGCGGATTCGCCGTATCGCCAGACGGAAAGCCCGAGCCTGTGGGCGACGGTGCGGCAGCTTGTGCGGGAGGCGTGGGAGAATACGCGGGGGAAGCAGGCGGAAGAGGCGGGGGCGACGCAGCGCGCGTGAAACTGTGAGGCGCGGAGCAGGCGGGACGCCTACCCCACGAAAAATGGCAGGCGGGACGCCCTACAAAAAATGGCAGGCGGGACGCCTACCCCACGAAAAAACGGCAGGCGGGACGCCCTACGAAAAATGGCAGGCGGGACGCCTACCCTACGACAGATTACGACGCGCAGGCCGACGGTTTCGTCGTCGCGCCCTCGGCCTTGGCCGCCTGCTTCTCGCGGCGCGAGCGCAGCGGCTCCAGGACGTAGGCGTGCAGCGCCAGCGCCGCCACGCCGCAGACGAGCAGGCAGTCGGCGATGTTGAACACCGGCCAGTCGAAATGCTGCTTGCCCGTCTCCAGGTCGAGAATCTGGAAGTGAATCCAATCGCGGACGGCGTAGACCGGCTCGCCGAGCTGGTGCCCCTGCATCGGCCGGTGCCAAGCGAGGCCGGGCAGCCCCGCGCGGTCGTAGAGGTTGCCGACAATTCCGCCGCTGATCGCGGCCAGCGTGACGGTGAGGAACAGGTCCGCCGCCGCCCGCCGCCGGAAGAGCCAATACACGATCCCCAAGAGCGCGACCACCGAGAGGCAAATGAACAAGATGCCAAAACCCTGGCCCTGGCCGAAAAGCGCCCCCTCGTTCAGTACCGTCTCAAAGCTCAGGATGCCCGTCCAGACCCAGAACCTTCGCCCGCCGGGCATGCCGAGCCAATGGAACATCCAGCTTTTCGTCGCCAAGTCGATCGCCAGGCCGGACAGAGCGACGGTCGCGTAGAGCCAGATTCTGGACTTGGGAACGTGCATGAGAAACCCCCGCAGCGACTTATGGCGCAGGAAGTTGCGTCGCCAAGCGGACGTGTATAACGCGGGATGGGGCGCGTGTCGAGAGATGCAGAAACAGACAAACGAGAAGGCTGGGGGCGGAGTACCGACCCCAGTCACAAGCGCTTGCGGCGTTTAGCGCTGCGACTTTGCGGCGCACTTGACGCAAAGGGGCGTGAACGGAAGCGCGCTGAGACGGTCTTTGCGAATCTGCCCTCCGCATTCTTCGCATTCGCCGTAGGTTCCCGCGTCGATCTTCTCCAGCGCCGAGTCGATTGCCTCAAGCGTGTCCTCTTCCCGTTCCATGAGGCTCAGCGTAAACTCCTGCTCGAAGGCGTCGCTCCCTAAGTCAGCCATGTGAATGGGCATACTGGAACGGTCGCCCACGCCGCTGCCGTTGCCCGTATTATTCAGGGCCGAATCGGCAAGCTGCGTGTACTCGCCCCGGAGCCGCGCACGCAACGACAAAAGCCGCTGCTTAAAGGCCTTGATGTCGGCTTTCCTCATCATCTCTGTCCTCACGCAATTACGTCGCTGCTGCTTCCTCAAGGTGTCGAACCTGTCCATCTTATGCGTGCTGGTTATGCCTGTCAACGAATAACTGAACAGTCGTGCGCGTGCAGGAGGTGTGCCTGCTCGACGAGCCTTGCAGCCCTCTGTTCTCATTTGCCGAACCTAACTCATTTACGAATAATGGAAAGCGATTGTTTGCACGCCCGTCCGCACGAAGACAGACCCCACCTGCTGGGGGCGGACCCGGCGTACCGGGTACCCCACCGACCCCAGCCACGGACGTCCATGGAAGTTGACGGCCACTGCTAGCACTTCCATCTGGCTCGAAGGACCGAGCTACCCTCCGACCGTCATTCGCTTGATAAGGCCATGCGCCGCCAGGATATCCGCAATATTGCGATCATCGCCCACGTCGACCACGGCAAGACGTCGCTGGTCGATTGCCTGCTGCGCCAGAGCGGCCAGTTCCGCGAGAGCCAGCTCGTGGGCGACTGCATTCTCGACTCCAACGAACTGGAGCGCGAGCGGGGGATCACGATCCTGGCCAAGAACATCTCCCTGCCCTACCAGGGGGTGAAGATCAACATCATCGATACGCCGGGGCACGCCGATTTCGGCGGCGAAGTGGAACGCGTTTTGCGTATGGCCGACGGCGCGCTCGTCCTCGTCGACTGCTCCGAAGGCCCGATGCCGCAAACGCGGTTCGTGCTGTCTAAGGCCCTCGAGGTGGGCCTGAAGCCGATCGTCGTCATCAACAAGATCGACCGCTCCGACGCGCGGGCACAAGAAGTGCTCAACGAGACCTTCGAGCTGTTCCTGGAGCTGGATGCGCACGAGCGGTTGCACGACTTTCCGTACATCTTTGCCACCGCCCGCGGCGGCTACGCGACCCACGAGCTGACGGAGCCGACCGATTCGTTCCGACCATTGCTTGACATGGTGCTCAAGCACGTGCCCGGTCCGGAGATCGACCCCGCGGCGCCGCTCAAGGTGCTCGTGATGACGCTCGACTGGTCGGACTACGTGGGGCGGATCGCGATCGGGCGGATTTACTCCGGCAAGGTGCACCCGGGCGACCCCGTGGCGCTCGTGAAGGAAGACCGCGTCATCGCGTGCAAGGTGGCGCAGGTGAACGTGTTCGAGAAGCTGGGGCGGACGGAGGTCGAGGAGGCGACGGCGGGCGACATCGTGGCGCTCGTGGGCATCGAGGGAGTCGAGATCGGCGATACGATCAGCGACCCGGCCGATGTAAAGCCGCTGCCGCGCGTGAAGGTCGATGAGCCGACGCTGGAGATGGTGTTCACGATCAACAACTCGCCGCTAGCCGGGCGCGAGGGAAAGTACGTCACCTCGCGGCACCTCCGCGAGCGGCTGCTGCGCGAGCTGGAGAAGAACGTCGCCCTGCGCGTGCGGCCGATGGAAGAGCGCGATGAATTTGCCGTCTCGGGCCGCGGGATTCTGCACCTCTCGGTCCTGATCGAGATCATGCGCCGCGAGGGCTATGAGCTCTCGGTCGGCAAGCCGCAGGTGATCACGCGCGTCCGCGACGGCGTCGTGGAAGAGCCTTTCGAGTCGCTCGTGGTCGAGGTCCCGCCCGAGCGGACCGGCCCGGTCATGGAGCTGGTCGGCACGCGGCGTGGGGTGCTGGCCGAGATGAAGGTCCGCGGCACGTACGTCCACATGCTGTTTTCGATCCCGGCCCGCGGCCTGATCGGCCTGCGGACGCGGCTTTTGAACGCCACGCAGGGGACGGCCGTCATCCACCACCGCTTCGAGGGCTACAAGCCGTCGGCGGGCGACGTGCCCGTGCGGCAAAATGGCGTCATGGTTTCGATGGTGCCGGGCCGGGCCGTCGCCTATGCGCTGTTCGGCTTGCAGGAGCGGGCGGACATGTTCGTGGCGCCCGGCGACGAGGTGTACGAGGGGATGATCGTGGGCAAGAACAGCCGCGACAACGACCTGGCCGTGAACCCGACGAAGGAAAAGAAGCTCACGAACGTGCGTGCGGCCGGGAGCGACGAGAACATTCTCTTGAAGCCGCCGCGGCAGATCACGCTGGAGTCGGCCCTGGAGTACATCGAGGAGGATGAGCTGGTGGAGGTGACGCCGACGAAGATCCGGCTGCGCAAGATCCTGCTTACCGAGCACGCGCGGCGGCGGGAATCGAAGCGGGCAGCCGCGGCCGTCTCGTAGGGCAGGCGGCCCGCCTGCCGCGTCTCGTAGGGCAGGTGTCTCGCCTGCCGTTTTTTCGTAGCGACAGGCGGCCCGCCTGTCGTACACTCATGGGGTCCGTGGCTCATCCACGGTGCAACCCCATCCCGAAGCCGAGCGCCCCGGAGCCCCCCCATGTCCACGACCGCCGCCGACCGCACGACGTTCCTCCGCCGCGACCCGCGCCAGGTCGAGCCGTGGCGCGAGACCTGCGGGCAGATCCGCTGCCTGATCGAAGAGAAGGACCTGGCGGCGGCCGAGGTGCACCACGTCGAGATCGAAAACGCGAAGCTGCACTACCACGAACGGACCGACGAAGTGTATTACGTGATCGACGGCCAGGGGACGATGGTGCTGGGTGGCGAGACGATCGAGTTGCACCAGGGCGTGGTGGTGTACGTGCCGCGCGGCGTCCGCCACAAGGCGATCGGCAAGCTGACGGTGCTGACGGTCTGCATTCCGCGGGGGGTGCTGGCGGACGTACACGAGGTGGAGTGACTTCTGTCGCAGGGACCTCCCATGGCACGACGAAAACTCCCGCCCATCCATCCCGGCGAGGTCCTCCTCAAAGAGTTCCTCGAACCCCTCGCCGTCAGCCAGTATCGCCTCGCCCGCGATACCAGCGTCCCGCCGCGGCGGATCAACGAGATCGTGCGCGGGCAGCGTTCCATCACGGCGGACACGGCCTTGCGGCTCGCCCGTTTCTTCGGCACGTCGGAGCAGTTCTGGCTGAACCTGCAAACGCGCTACGACTTGGAAGCGGAACGCGATCGCCTGGGGCCCCGCCTGAATCGAGAAGTCCGCGCGCTGAAACGGGTAATCTGAGCCAGCCCGGGCATCGCGCGGGCTAGGGCGATTGCGACAGCTCCCCCACCAGCGTCGGCGGCCGGGGCGGGAAATTGAAGAGCGGGTTGTGGTCCAGAATGCCGGCGAAGTAAATCCTTCCCGTGCCGCCGCCCGTCAGCCGTAGTGTGGCCACGATCGCGAACTCGTTGTTCCCGATGTTCGTAATCGCGCCGCTCTCCACGGTGCCGCGCAAAAACCGGAACCCCGATAGCAGGTACCAGTTGCCGCCGGTGATCGCCGCGACGTCTCCCACCTCGTCGGGAAGCGCGTCGTGTTTCGCGGCGACGTAGAACGCGCCGCGGGCGCTCGTGTTGCTTCCCACCCGCCCACGGAATTCGCCGACGAAGACCGCGGCGCCGACGAGGAACTGCGGGGCGACCTCCAGGCCTGCGACGTCCCCGGCGACGACGGGCGTCGATTGGGCGAAAAGTGGGGCGGCGCCCAGGGGAATCGCAGCCGCCAGCGCCAAAGAAACAATCCGCAAGCGATTCATCGTATGGCCTCCGCTACGAGTTGCTTGTCAGGCGGCATCGGATGGCAGGCTAATCCTACCAGCCGTCTTGCGATTGTCACGAGCCGCCACGGAAAACGGCAGTGGTTTGGCCGTTGTGTGTGCGAGCGAACCGATGCCGCGCGCCGACGCAAGCATGACAGCGCGGTCAAGTTCGCGGGGATTCCGGCCGATACTGCTCTTGCCAATACCTCACGGTTCGAGGTACAAGCCGCCCCCTCGCTAACGACGATGGTGCAGGCGGCACACCAACGCGAAGCGCCAGCGAGGGAGATGGCCATCGCCGCGCATGCTGGCGCGATGGCTCGGCGAATCGAGTACGAGAACGAGGACGACGACGAGGACGAAGAGGCGGCACACCAACCCGACGCGCAAGCGAGGGAGATGCCCGCCGTGATGCGCGCCCTCGCTGGCGCTTCGGGTTAGTGTGCGACGCCGCGGAATCGAGTACGAAAACGAGAACGGCGACGAGGACGAGAAGAGAACGCGATGGACAACAAACGCACCAATCCCGACTACGTCAACGGCCTGCCCGAGCTGCTCGTCTTGCAGCTTTTGGCGCGAAAGCCGCGCTACGGCTACGAGCTGGTGCAGGCCATCGCCGCAGCGACGCAAAGCGCGCTGTCGTTCGGCGAAGGCTGCATCTACGCGGTCCTGCACCGCCTGGAGCACGAGGGTTTTCTGACGAGCACACGCGAGACCGTCGGCGGGCGGAGCCGCGTCGTGTACCACGTGACCCGGCAGGGGCGAAAGCAGCTTGCGGAGCGCGCAAGCGCGTGGGAGAAGGTCGTGCGGGCCGTCGGGCAAGTTCTGCACAACGCAGTTCCGCACGGCGAAGTTCGGCATGGCGCCGTTCCACATGGCCACGCGGCGCAGGGCGTCGACGCTATCCTCCAACCCGAGATGTCTTGTCTTCTCCCCCCCTTCCGAAGGGGGGGCAGGGAGGGGTCCCGTTCTGGAGGCGGCAACGTAGCCCTCACGCTGTAGTAGGCACACTCCGTGTGCCGTCCGATCGTCCTCATCCTCGTCCTCGTTCTCGTACTCGATGGGTTCGCTTTGTCTCGAGAACGATCACGATGACGAGACACCCTCTCACTTCGCGTGACGTCCACCGAATGTGCGGCATGGAGGCGGACATGGACCAACGGCAGTGGCTTGAATCGGCACGGCGCGAGCTAAAGCGGCATCGCCTTCCGCGGCGATACGTGCGGCGGCTCGTGGCCGAGTTTTCGGATCACATCGACGATCTCACGGAGGAGACCATGACGGCGCAGGTAAGCACGCTCGATCGGTTGGGCAACCCCGAAACCGTCGCCCGCGGCGCGGCCCAAGAGTATCGCCGGCGGCCGAAGACCTGGGTCTCGGTGTTGGCGTTCGTCGTCTTGCCGGTGCCGGCGTTCGCGCTGGCGTTTGGGGGCTTGATGTTCGGGATCGGGAGCATCACCGCGCTGACGGGCCTCGATCAATCGCTGCGCGAGCGCGCCGGAAGCCTGACCGCGCTCGATCGCTCGCTGATCGACGGGGCGGTCGTGGCGATCATCGTCGCCGCGCTCGCGCTCGTGGCGACGGTCCTGGGCCTTGTCGGCCAGAGGCGACGGGCACGCTGGACGATCATCGGCTGCACGCTGTTGGCGGCCGTGGGCGGAGTGATGTTCCACCAGCTCACGCTTTCGGCCGCCCTGGGCCAGAGCAATTTCAGCATCGGGCTGGGCTTTCCGCCGGGCCAGGCGCACCAGATTGTCCAATTCGCGGCGCCGCTGGCGATCGGCCTGATCTTCGCGTGGCGGCAGTGGGCCGGGCGCAAATCGCGGGCCGCGGCGTGTGCCGAGTCGTAGGAAGTGCCGTGTGAAACGAGGCACACCGCCCCTTGCGGAGGCGCTGCGCGTCTGAAAGACTGGCGGTTTTCCGTCCCTTGCGAGGCGCCGCCATGAGAAGCAATCCGGTGAAACGCAAACTCCGCGCGGGCGAGCCGACGTTCGGCACGTGGCTGTCGCTGGGCGACCTGTACGCTACGCGCGTCATCGCGCGCCTGGGGTTCGACTGGCTGACGCTCGACATCGAGCACTCGCCGATCGACTGGTCGCAGGCGGCCATGATCTTCGCCGCCATCGCCGACGCGGGGGGAGTGCCGCTGGCGCGCGTGCCCAAGGGGAACCACGACTACATCAAGCGCGTCCTGGACGCCGGGGCCTGGGGCATCGTCGTGCCCATGGTCGACACCGTCGAGCAGGCGACGATCGCGGTGCGGGCGGCGAAATACCCGCCCCAGGGCAACCGCAGCCTGGGCGGCGGCATGCACGCCATGAATTTCGCCGCGACCTCGGGCGAGTATTTCAAACAGGCCAACGACGAGATCCTCGTCGTGTTGCAGACGGAGAGCCCGACGGGCGTCCGCAACGCGAAGGAGATTTACGCGATCCCCGGCGTGGACGCGATCTTCGTCGGGCCGGTGGACCTGCGGGCGAACATGCGCTCGGCCGACGGGAAGGAGTCCAGCGATCAGGAGTTCGAGGCGCTCTTGCAGGCCGTCGTCGATGCCGGCAAGGCGACGGGCACGCCGACGGGAATGCACGTGATGGACGTGGTGAACGCCTTCCAGCGAGCGAAACAGGGCATGCAGTTCATCGCCATCGGCAGCGAGCTACGGATGATGACGGCCAAGGCGCAGGAGGTTCTTTCGCAGCTCAAGGGGAGCACGGCGAAGGACGTGGCGCGGTATTAAAGTAGCCGTCACGCTCCGCGTGACGTAGCCCGAGGTAACGGGCGTCGTTCGTGCGCCGAGCCAGCTTGCGCAGCATATCAGGAGCGCCACACTGGCTGCCTCACGCGGAGCGTGAGGGCTACGCGGGAGAGGCGGCGGGTCCTTCGCGGACGATGGGCTTGCGGGCGTCGATGCCCAGGGCGGCGATGCCGGAAAACACGAACGACGCTGCGCAGGCGATGAAGACGAGACTGAAGTCGAAATCGTCGCCGACGAGGTTGATGAGGATCTTGCTGGAGAGCGCCGCTCCCAGGTTGCCCCACATGTTGCCCCAGCCGAGGATCGAGGCGGTGAACTTGCCGCCGACGTCCTGCATGTAGGCCCAGACGGCGGGCACGCCCAGGTCGGTGAAGAAGGCGACCGCGCAGAAGGCGACAAACGCCTGAATCGGCCCGGGGTTGGCGAGGCAATAGAGGAAGGCGAAAGCGGGCACGAAGCGTGTGAGACCCATGGGCAGGGCCCGGCCCCATCTAAGCCCAAGGCGTCGGGCGAGCCGATCGGTGAGCGGGCCGCCCAGCACCATGCCGATAAAGCCGACGGCAATGACGAACGACGCCGCCCAGCCACGCAGTTCGACGGGAACGCCGTGCACTTTTTCGAAATAACGCGGCAGGTTGTTGACGAGGAACACCCAGCCGAAGTTCGTGCCGATTTGCGAGAGGCACGAGAGCCACAGACTTCGGCTGCGAAGGATGGCGACGAGCGGAAAACCGCGGACCTTCTCCTTGCGGCCCAGGCCGGCGTGCGACGCGTCCTTTGGCACACCCACGCGGACCACGGTTCGTTCGGCGTCATTGCACCAGGGGTGCGCATCGGGTGTGTCGCGGAACGAAAACCAAAAGACCAATCCGACGACCAGCCCCACCGCTCCATAGGTCCAGATCACATGGCGCCAGCCGGCGACGTAGACCTTGCGCAGGGCGTGGGGATACGTGGCTTCGAGGATCAACCTCTGCAGGCGTTCGACCTCGGCACCCGTCGCGCTCGGCTTGGAAAGCAATCGTCGTGCTTCGCGTTCCAGGGGCAGAAAATCCAGGATCGCCGCGGGCAACCGGCCGACGACTTTGGATTGATCGAGCGCCGCCGCGACGTGCGAACGCTCGGCGTCGGAGACCTCCGGCGGTCTCGGCGCGTCCGACGCGGCACGGCCTGCTTGCAGAGCGGCGTTGACGGCGCCGATGTGCTCTCGCTTCTCGGCTGCAATCCGCTCGATGATCGTGCGCTGCTCCGGGGAGCAGCCCTCCAGAATCAGGCGTCCGACGACGACCTTGGCCGCGGGCGCCGCGGCGGCGTCGGCCGGCGGCGGAGGCTTGCCGGGCGCGGGCAGTTCACCATAGACCATTTCATAGCAGAGCCGCCGCGGATCGAGAACGTCGCCCGGTGTTACGCCGGACGGATGACTGGGTGGCACAAACAAAACGATCATGTATCCGGTCAGAACCGGCGCCAGGACGCCGCCGATCCGTCCGCCGGATGAAACGACGGCGCTCGCCAGCCCGCGCTTCGGGAATTCGACCCATTTTCTGAGCAGGCTCGATGCCGCCGGATAAGCGCCCGCCTGGCCCAATCCAAATCCAAACCGAAACAGAAGCAGCGACAAAAAGCCGGTTGCGAACCCCGTGAGCGCGGTGAACACGGACCAGATGAGGATATAGAGCGTGAGCATCTTGCGAGCGCCGAACCGGTCCGTGAGCCATCCGGCGGGCACCTGCCCGAGCCCGTAGGCGACGTAGAAGATGGCCAGGATGTTGCCGATCTGGTCGTCGCTGAGCTGCAAGTCTTGTTTGATGAACGTTTCAGCGAAGCCGAGATAATTGCGGTGCAGGTAGAGCAGCACCGCCATGAGCGTGCTGACGGCGACGATCAGCCAGCGGACGCGCGTGGGTCGGGCGTCGGTCATGACGGCGGCGTCCGCGGAGAGAGGGCACGGCGAGGCGAATTCAAGGTTGCAGACGCGGCGCAAGGCGGGCGGCTGTGCGCGCAGAAGACCAGCGATCGCCTGAATGACCGGAGTCGTCGGCCGCGGGCATTTGCGCGCCCCAACAATCTAGAGGCGCGTCCGGCCCGTCTCAATGGGCGCGAGGCAAGAATGTGAGGTGAATCGCGACCGCGCGAGCCGTCGGCGTCATGCTGGAGCGACGTCGCGTCACCGGGTTTACTGCAGCTTTTCCAGCAGATCGAGCGCCGCGCGGGCCCGATCGACTCCGCCGACCTGATCGATGAGGGCCTTGGCGGCCAGCAGCAGCTCTGCGGACAACCCCTTCGGCCGCCGGCCCCGTGGCCGGCCCATCCGCAGGCCTCGCCGCACGCCCAAACGACGGCCCGGACGACGGCCCGGACGACGGCCCCGGCGCCGCCGACGGCGCCGGCGGACGACACCTTCCGCGGCGGGCGGCCGGCCGCGCCGGCCCGTTTTTCTCCGCCGACGGGCCATGTAGAGAGTCGTGCTCACCTGCTGCGTCGTCACCTCGATGCCCCTTTGCGCCAGTGCCTCGGCAATCGTGTTCGGTTTAGCGCGACGGTGCAGGCGCTTGTATTCGCGAATCTCAAAACTCTTGTTGACCTTTGCCATTTCGACCTCGTAGGCGCGCGAGAGGCTCTTGAATCGACCGGTGCGAAAACGCGGTGCGACGTCCTCTATCGTATCGCCGCCTCCACATAATAATGCCCGAGCAACGCTGTCAACAGGGGAAGACCGGAGAATTGCGAAAAATAATGAGCCGAGGCGGCGAGATTCGCGCTCGTATGTTCCGCGAGACATGAAAAACCCGTCTCCGGTCGCCCGACTTACGTGTGCAACGGAATGGGGATATAGGAACGTTGATGTCCATTCCGTCATTCTCTATTGGCATATACACACATACACGGCTTTGAGGGTCGAGCGCACTAGCGCCGTCGCGCGCTGACTGAACAGGCGTGAATTGCATCGACAGAGGGCGGACGAATGCACGCTCGTGCACCCTTGTGGGGATGACTCGGAATTGCGTGCTACGCCGGCACGTCGCGCTGGATGTCGTAGCGCCTGATCTTGCGGTCGAGAGTCGAGCGCTCGATGCCCAACAGGGCCGCCGTCTGGCTCTTGTTCCAGCCGGTGGCGACGAGCGTCGCCAGGATGTGCTGCCGCTCCAGATCGGCCAGGGACATGGGGCTGAACTCGTTTCCCGAGGCGACGAGCTTGCCGGTTTCGCCGGCCGTCGGGAGCTTGGAGAGCATCAGGTCGGCGGCGTCGATGGAGTCGCCTTCGCAGAGCACGACGGCGCGCTCGATGACGTTCTTTAGCTCGCGTACGTTTCCCGGCCAGCGATAGCGCAGGATCTGGTCCAGGGCCTGCGGCGTGAAACCGCGGATCTTGCGGCCCGTTTCCGCGTTATATTTGTCGAGGAAATACTGCGACAAGACGGGGATGTCCTCCGGGCGCTTGCGCAGGCCGGCGACGACGATCTCCACGACGCGGAGGCGGAAATAGAGGTCGCGGCGGAAATTGCCCGTCTCGACTTCCTTTTCCAAGTCGCGGTTCGTGGCGGCGATGACGCGCACGTCGACCGTGATCGGCTCGCTGCCGCCCACCCGCTCGAACGGATGCCCCTCCAGCACGCGCAGGAACTTGGCCTGCAAGTGCGGGCTCATCTCGCCGATCTCGTCGAGCATGAGCGTGCCTTTGTCGGCCGCCTCGAATTTGCCGATCTTGCGGTCCGTCGCGCCGGTGAAGGCGCCGCGCTCGTGACCGAAGAGCTCGCTCTCCAGCAGGCTCTCGGTGAGGGCGGCGCAGTTGAGGCAGAGGAAGGCGTTCTTGGCGCGGGGGCTGGAGAAGTGAATGGCCCGGGCCACCAGCTCCTTGCCCACGCCGCTTTCGCCGCGGATCAGGATCGTGGCCTTGCTGGGGGCGGCGCGGGCGATCTGCTCGGTGATTTTGCGGATCACGTGGCTCTTGCCGACAATCTCGCTCTCCGCGCCCAGTTGCGCCCTAAGCTGCACGTTCTGCGTGGCGATCTTGTTTAAGTCCTCGGCCAGCTTCTCGCGCTCGCTGAGGTTTTCCAGGGCCACGCCCACGGTTTCGGCCACGGCCAGCGTGAATTCCAGGTCTTCGGGGTCGAAGACGACGTCGGGCTGGGTCGAATAGAGATGGATCAGGCCCAGGACCTTGCCGGTGTGCCGGATGGGGGCGCAGATGACGCTCGTGGTATCGAATTCGCCGCGGCTATTGGGGCTGCCCAGCACGCTGTCGCCGGAGATGTTGCGGGCCAGGACGGCCTCGCCCTCGCGGAGGACGGTGGAGGCGAGCATGGGCGAGATGCGGTGGTATTTGGCGGCGGTGTCGCTGCGCGAGGCCACGACTTGCAGCTCGTCGGCTTCCGTTTCCTCATTGAAGTCGCGGGGAAACAGAAGCACGGCCCCGGCGTCGACGCGCGTCCCCTCGAAGACGCCCTGCAGCGCCAAATGGCAAAGCGTTTCCAGGTGATTGCAGTTGGCCAGCTCGAAGGCCAGCCGGCACAGATTGGCGGCGGCGCGGCCCTCCTTGGGCGAGCCGGATTCTTCTTTCTTTTCCGGCCGCTCGAGGAACCGCGTGTGGCCGCGGCGGTGCGTGATCGTCGGCGACGGTGCATCGTCGGCCGGCGGAGCGGGCGCCGACACGATCGCGCTGGCGTCGCCCGTCACCGTGTCGTCGCTCGCCTGGCCCGCGCCGGCGCGCGCGGCCGGCGCCAGGCTGCTGGAATCCGGATAGGCCTTGGCCAGGTCGTGCACGAACACCATTTGCGACCGGCCGATGCGAATGACGTCGCCGGGCTGCAGGAGGTGATCCTCCTCGATCAGCTTGGCGCCGACGGCCGTGCCGTTGCGGCTGCCCAGGTCGCGCAGGATCCACTGGCCGCCGGAAAAAAAGACCTCGGCGTGCGACCGGCTGCTGCGGTCGTCTTTGACGACGATCTGGTTGGTCGGCGCCCGGCCGATGCGGACGCGTCCCTCGTCGGGGACGAGGCGGAACACGTCCGACCATTTCGGACCATCGCGAATGACCAGGTACGCAAGCATGGAAGCAGCGAGAGGGTCCAGCGCGGACGCTGGCAGGCGAGCCTGGGCAATTAGACGTGCCCGCGAGGGTGTTCAAAATTGCGCAGGCTCGGGACTTTAGTGCGAGGCACGATCCGTGCCGCTCCCTTTACCTTATCTACCTAAGGTACGATCCTGCAAGCCGTTGGATGCGGAATCGGGGAAGTGACACGGCCGGCGGCGCAGCGAATGACATTACCTCAAGTTATAGCCGTGGCGAGCCGTCAATTTCGCTGCCATTGCATCGACAACCGAGGTTTCCGATCCGGACCGCAAATGTTTCGTCTCGACCAGCAGTTCTGCAAGTTGAAGAAGGGTCCGGCGGGAACAGCCCTGGTAAAGCAGCATCAGGCGGCGGCAGACGAGATCTTCCAGGTTTGTGACCCATTCGTTGCGGATCAGCCAGCGGACGTAGGCCGTCGGAAAGCGCGAATCCGCGAGCATTTCGGCCGGGTCGGGGCGGCAGGCTACGAGGATTTTTTCGGTGCGCGTCCCGTGCAGCCGCCAGATGGCGGCGATTTGGTTGAGACTCAAACCATACTGCCCGGCCAGTGCCGCTTGCCGCGATTCAACCTGGCGCGGGTCAGGCGGATAGTTTTCGCCGCCGGGGATGACGCGGTCGGACGAGTTGGCGACGACCGCGAGGCCCAAGCGCTTGAGGATCGTGGCCGTCGCCGACTGAGCCAGCGAGCGGCAGGTGGTCAGCTTGCCGCCGACGATCGAGTACATCGGCAGGGGAGCTTGGTCGTGCTCGACCAGGAAATGGCGGCGGGTGATGGCGGCGGTTTCGCTGGCGGGATGGTGCGGCAACGGCCGGACGCCGCTGTAGTGCCAGGCGATGTCTGCGCGAGTTAGCTCTTCGCGGCCGAGCATGTTGTTGACGGCCGCAAGCAAGTAGTCCAGTTCTTCGGGCGTGGCGATGGCCTCTTCGGGCGAACGCTCAAACGGCAGGTCGGTCGTGCCGACGAGCGTGGCATTGCAAAGCGGCAGGATGAAGACGGGGCGGCCGTCGGGGGCTTCGGCGTAGATGCCGCGGCCGGCAAGCCGCTCGCGCAGGCCGGCGTGATAGGTGACGAAGTGGCTGCCCTTGGTGCCGCCAATCAGGCGGTTCGACGGGACGTTGAGTCGCCGCAGCGTTTCATCGACCCAGGCGCCGGTGGCATTGACGATGAGGTCGGGCGTGACGCGGATCGCATCGGCCGGCGCTTTCGATCTTGATTCGCTAATCGACCGAAGGACGACTTCGCGGCCGGAGAGCGACGCCTCATGATAGGTGAAAACCCGCAGCGGCACGCCGCGATCGTTGGCTGCTTCTTGCGCGTCGGCGAGCATGGCCAGGACGAAGCGCTCCGGATAGCAGAGGAAGCCGTCGTAGTAGGCGCATTGCCAGCGGACCTTTTTGTTGTCCAGCGGAATGGCGGCGGGATCGGCGGCGGGATAGACGCGGTGCTCGGGCAGCGTCCTGTCGCGGGCGTAGCGATCGTAGAGCCATAGCCCCAGCCGCACGACCCACAGGCCGCGATTGTGCTGTGCCGCGCCGTGAAGGCGGCCGACGGATGGTGCCTGATGCGCCGCCGATTTTTGTCGGCGCCTGCCTCGCCACCAGCCGCCCAGTGCGCGCAGGAAACCGCCGAGCCGTCGCCGCACGGGAATGAAGAGCCGCAGCGGTCGGACGAACTGCGGCGCGAGGCGCAACAGCCGCGTGCGTTCGGCCAGCGACTCGCGCACGAGGCCGAGCTCGCCGTGCTCGAGGTATCTCAGGCCGCCGTGGATGAGGTGGGACGAGCAGGCCGTCGTGCCGCCGGCAATGTCGCCCCGGTCCACCAGATTGACGGCCACGCCGTTGAGCGCCAATTCGCGGGCCAGCGCCGCGCCGTTGATTCCGGCGCCGAGGATCAAGACGTGGGACATGGAGCAAAGTCGAAGGGGTTGCCGTCGGCGGAGTCCGATTTCGTTTTGACCCGACGTCGGCGTAGACGTTACCATGATCACCACCAGGGCAACAGTATGGCCGTGCAACGAGATCGCAACGACGATCCGCGACGACTCAAGGCGCCGCCGACCGAATACGCCGGCCAATGGGTCGCTGGGGACAAAGACCGCCAGAACATCGTGGCGCACGGCGAGGACATTGAGGAAGTGCGCGCCGCAGCGCTCTCCGCCGGCGTGCGGGGCACCGTACTGCAAAAACTCCCCCCGATCGACGTCATCCGCGTGCCGCCCGTATTTCAGTCGAAAGCAAATGACGCAACATGAATCGTTTTCGATGGGCTTTCATTCCCGCCGCGATTTTCTGCGCTTTGGTTTTGCGAGCCTCTGCCGCCGACCCTGCCGCGCCACGCCGCTTGGTCTCGCCCGGCGCTCCGCCGCCGGAAGCGGCTGAGTACCGGTGGGAGCATGTGACCGGCAAGGCCGAGTTCGCCCCGCGCGACGGCGCCGGAGCGCTCGTCTTCCGAGATCGAATGTGGCTCTTGGGCGGCTGGAACCCCGGCGACAAGACGCACTTCCCCCGCATCTGCAACAACGAGGTCTGGTCTTCCGCCGACGGCAAGAGCTGGTCGCTCGAAAAAGCCAACACGTTTCGCGACGCCGCGTTCGACGCAACGGCCGACTGGGAAGGCCGCCACACCGCCGGCTACGTCGTCTACAAGGACAAAATGTGGATCGTGGGCGGCGACGTGAATCAGGGCCACTACCACTTCGACGTCTGGAGCTCGGCCGACGGAAAGAGCTGGACGCTCGTCAACAAGGAACAGCCCGTTCCCTGGGGCCCGCGGGCACTGCACTACACGTTCGTCTTCCGCGACAAGGTT
Organism: Planctomycetia bacterium; assembly: GCA_016177915.1. Taxonomy (GTDB): domain Bacteria; phylum Planctomycetota; class Planctomycetia; order Pirellulales; family S012-138; genus JACOUI01. Next base: position 2,891 of record JACOUI010000076.1, on the reverse strand, counting down.
TGGGTGCTGGGCGGGCAGACGATGCCGGCGTTCGCGCCGTCCGAGGAAGTGTTCTATCGCGACATCTGGACCACGACGGACGGCGTGAAGTGGGAGCGAGTCGAGCCGCAGGAGCCGTATTGGCCGGCGCGGGGGATGATCGGCGGGAGCGTCGTCTTCAAGGACCGGGTGTGGATCCTCGGCGGCGGGACCTACGACACGCCCCAGACGCCGAAGCGCAAGTTCTTCAATGACGTGTGGAGTTCGGCCGACGGCGTGCGCTGGGAACGGCACACAGCCGAGGCGCCCTGGGACGCGCGGCAGTATCACGACGTCGCGGTCTTCGACGATCGGATGTGGGTGCTGGAGGGCTACGCCGGGAAGAACCGCAACGACGTGTGGTATTCCGCCGACGGAGTCAACTGGCACGAGCTGGCCGGCACGCCCTGGAAGCCGCGTCACGCGGCCAGCGTCTTCGTCCACGACGGCGCGCTGTGGATGGTGGCCGGCAACAACATGGAAAGCGACGTGTGGAAGCTGACGCGGCGGCACTGAGCCACGTGCGGAAAAAAACGACCGCGCAGTCCAAAGCGCGCCCGGAGGGATTCGAACCCCCAACCCTCGGTTCCGAAGACCGATGCGCTATCCAATTGCGCCACGGGCGCGGTAACAGGAACCGCTTGAAGGATACGGACGAAAATCAAGGACTGCAAGTGACGGGGCACATGCAGATGAAGGATTGGTCGCGGATCGCAAATCATTACTTCATAAGATGTTATCGTCGCCGAGATAGCGACGCTGTTGGGTTGCCGAACCGCGCAGCGACGCGTCGTGTCTTGAAATTGGGCGGAAAGGACGATAAGATACCAAAGCGGTTGGGAGGGCTGCATTCGCGGTCCGCTGGACGTTGTCCACCCGGCTGCTTTTTTTTTGCGCGAAGGTCGAGAACGTGTATCTGCTTTATCTTGACGACTCCGGCTCAGCGAAGAACCCGACCGAGGACTATTTGGTGCTTGGCGGAATCTGCCTGCTGGAAAATCAGGTTGACCATTTTACGCAGGAACTTGACCAAATCGCGCGTCGGCTCAATCCAAACGATCCGGACCCGGTCGAATTCCATGCGTCCGACATTTGGAGCGGACGAGAACCGCCGTGGAGTCAGCTCAAGGATCGCGAGCAGAGGAAAGAGGAAACAGGTCATCCACGAGGTCCTCGGCGTCATGGCGCGATCGTACGCCTCGGCGCGAGCGTTTGCCTGCGCCATTCACAAAGGGTCCTTTCCGAACCGTGACCCGATGGAGATGGCGTTTGAGGATCTTTGTAGCCGATTCGACATTTTTCTTCGGCGGCTACGCGACGCCGGAGAGAACCACCGCGGTCTCATCGTGCTAGACGACAGCACGTACGAGACCACGCTGCAGTCGCTGGCAAGGCGATTTCGTCAGTACGGCACGCAATGGAACGTGATTCGGAACATCGCGGACGTTCCATTCTTTGTTAACTCCAAAGCCTCGCGGTGCGTGCAGGTCGCCGATCACGTAGCCTACGCTGTGTTCCGGCGGTACCAGCATGGCGACACGAGCTATTTGGACCTGATCCTGTCAAGATTCGACTACGACGGCACGACGATTCACGGCTTGGCTCACAGGGAACTCAACAAACCGAATTGCATGTGTCCGGCTTGCTTCTCGCGCAGAAGAGCCCCGCCGCCGGCGAGTTAGCTTACCGCGGGCGACGAAGCCGTCGCATTCCGTGCGACCGCGTCGACGCATGTGTCTTCAGACGACTTCGATCTCGATGTGCTGGTACGTCTCGCCGCTGCACGGACAGAGTTCCAGGCGATAGCGGATTTCCTGCCGCAGCTTCTCGGCCGCTTCGTCGCGCGTGGCGGCCGTCGCTTCGACCCGGCCCACCTCGCGGCTCTCGTGGACGGCCAAGAACCGGCCGTCGGCCAATCGCGAAATCCTGCCCGTGAACTTCATGGTCGAAACCTGTAAAACGAAAGCGCCAATGAACGTCCCGCCGGCGCGGGCCCGCTGCGCCGCATTGTACCACGCTCGTTTTACCTTTCAGCAAAGGACAGCGCCATGGCCGAAGATCACGTCCTGACCGACGAGGAACTGAAAACCGCGCTTTCCAGCCTGCCGGGCTGGGAGGTGCGCGACGCCTGGCTGCGGCGGACGTACAATACGCCGGGCTGGCCGCACACGATGCTGTTGGCGGCGGCGATCGGCTACGCGGCCGAGGCCGCCTGGCATCATCCCGACCTCGCCCTGGGCTACGCGGCGGTGACGGTGAAGCTGCAGACGCACCGGGTGCGGGGGATCACGGAGAGCGACGTGGCGCTCGCGCGGCGGATCGAGGAGGTGGCGCTGTGGAAGCCGGGGGAAGGCTCGCCGCTGGCGGGGTTTCCCAAGCGGTGGGTGCATTGATTCTGATCGCTGGCGACCGGCGGCCCGTGATTTCTCGGTCAGCGCTGGAATTTGCTACGGGCACTGGACACAATGAGCGAATGTCCTGAGCAGGCTCCTGAAAACCGAGGCGTCATCGTCTGCTGGGAGCACGACTGGCCCGAGTGTCCGCTTCGGGTGATTGAACTGAAGAAGGAAATCCAGAAGCTTCCGTGGAAGTAGCGTCTGTCTCGCTGTGATAGGGCATCATCGTACGATCACGGATCCGTTCCGAAAGTCAATCGTAAGCTCGCGGTCGCGGAAGAAGTCCAGGCCAAGGAGGCCGTCGAGACCGATGCCGGGTGGCAGCGTGTGAGCCAATATGTATTGGTAGGGGTTCCCTGGAATCGGCCTGTGTGAGGCTTCTTTCGGTCGGGGTAGATTGGAAGTTCCCCAGAACCGAAAGGAGCCAAGACGATGGGAAGGCGATCGGAGTTGACGGTGGCCCAGCGGCGGGAGGCG
>JACOUI010000075.1 GCA_016177915.1 Planctomycetia bacterium | reverse complement strand
GGCCGCCCGGAGTGACACGAAAGTAGCCCTCACGCTCCGCGTGAGGCAGCGCTTCGGCGCGCCGGGTCGCACGCCGCATCGATCACCGGCGTGTCCGGCGCCTTACCGGATTGCGACGCCAAAATGCGGTATAATGGTCGGCGCACTTCCCCACACCGGCCTGAGAGGAGTCGCATCGATGAATTCCATCGCACTGGAGTCGCAAGCCATGGGGCGCGTTCTCACCGAGGCCACAATCGAGAACCTGAAGGACCTCTGGGACGCCGAACGGGGGATGTTGCCCGCGGATCAAGTGCGGCGCGCCACGTTGCAGGACGCGCTCGTCGACACCGGCGCGACGTTGCTCTCGCTCCCCAAGCGCCTGATCGCCCAACTGGGCCTGGCCAAGACGTCGCGCAAGCGAGTCAGGAGCAGCACGGGCACCGCGGAAGCCGACGTGTATGAAGCGGTGCGGCTGACGATCCAAGGGCGAAGCTGCACGATGGACGTCATGGAAGTGCCCGACGACGTGCCCGTGCTCATCGGCCAGTTGCCGCTTGAGCACCTCGACCTGGTCGTCGACTTGCGGAACCGCAAGCTGATCGGCAATCCCGAGCACGGCGGCGAGCACATCTACGAGCTTTATTAAGTCGGTTCTCCTCATCCGGCCAATCGCCCGTCCGATATGGCTTCCGTCACGTCCCAACGGAGACGCCAGAATGAAGACTCCCTGGCTGCCCGCAGCGATCGTCGCCGTCGTCTTCGCGCCGCTTTTCCTTTCAACGCCCGCCCACGCCGCCGAACCCAAGCGCCCCCCCAATATCGTCTTCATCCTCGCCGACGACCTCGGACCCTATCACCTGGGCTGCTTCGGCCAGAAAAAAATCCGCACGCCCCATGTCGATCGCCTGGCGGCCGAAGGGATGCGGTTCACGCAGTTCTACGCAGGGGCCCACGTCTGCGCCCCTTCGCGCAGCACGCTCATGACGGGCCTGCACACCGGCCATACGCCCGTCCGCGCCAACGGCAAATGGCGCTACCTCTACGACTCCGACGTGACGACGGCCGAAGTGCTCAAGAGCGCCGGCTACGTCTGCGGCGGCTTCGGCAAATGGGGCTTGGGCGAGGAAACGACCGAGGGCTTCCCGATCAAGCAGGGCTTTTCACAGTGGTTCGGCCAGTACAGCCAGGTCCACGCGCACTTCTTCTATCCCTACTTCCTCTGGCACGGCGACACGAAGTACGCCCTGCCCGGAAACGAAGGCAAGAAGCGCGGCCAGTACGCCCACGACGAAATCCACGCCCAGGCGCTTGCATTCATCAAGAGCAACAAGGACCGGCCCTTCTTCTGTTACTGCGCCTACACGCTCCCCCACGTCGAATTGGTCGTGCCCGACGACTCGATGCGCGACTACGCCGGGCAGTTTCCGAGGTTCGCGGCCAAGGACCCGCGGCCCGGCTACATCAGCTCCGACGACGGCTACACGGCCTACGCCGGTATGGTCAGCCGCCTCGACCGCAGCGTCGGCGAAATCATGGCGCTCTTGAAAGAACTGAACCTCGAGAAAAACACGCTCGTCTTCTTCGCGTCCGACAACGGCCCGCAGACCGGCAGCCCCTGGTCGGACATCGCCATCGACTTCTTCGACGGCAACGGACCCTTGCGCGGCGGGAAGGGGCAGTTTTTCGAGGGCGGCATCCGCACGCCCCTCATCGCCCGCTGGCCGGGCAACGTGCCCGCAGGCACAACGAGCGAGCACGTGGGCGCCTTCTGGGACATGATGCCGACATTCGCCGACCTCGCGGGCGCCAAAGCGCCGCCAAACAACGACGGAATTTCATTCGTCCGCGAATTGCTGGCCGTGAAGGGTCAAAAGGAGCACGATTTTCTGTACTGGGAACACCCGACCGCCCGCGGCCTGGAGCAGGCGGCGCGCATGGGCCCGTGGAAGGGCCTTCGCGCCAAGCAGGATGCGCCCCTGGCGCTCTACGACCTGTCGAGCGACCCCGGCGAAGAGAAAAACGTCGCGGCCGACCACCCCGACGTTGTGGCGAAGATCGAGTCGCTCCTTGCCGCCCAGCATTCTCCCGAGCGCGACTACGCGCCGGAGCCGCGGCGGCAGGGGGCGGATGACTACGTGAGGTAGTTCGAATGCCGAGTTTTCGCGCTGGTCCTATTTCTCGTTCTCGGCATCTCCCTCTCGCCCCCTCTCCCCCTCTCCGCGTCCCCCCCTCTCCTTCTCCTCCACCGCAGGTCTTCAATGCCTCGGCCGGTTCTGGCTGACGCCGTCGGCCAGAGCCAAAAGGATTTGGTGCGCGGCCCAAGCGTCCGCTACAATGCGTCCGTCAGGCCGATTGCCGTTGAGGCGGCAAGCGGCCGCCCCGCCCGAAGTTCCTGCCTGCTGCGTCCCACCCCACCCCCACGCCCGCCCCGCCTTCGTTCCCCGGCGCGACGCCATGCTGGAGTCGTTCGATTGTGTCGTGATTGGCGGCGGCCCGGCCGGCTGCACGGCCGCGGCGCTGGCGGCGCAGGGCGGCCTGGCGACGCTCCTCGTCGACCGCGAACCCGCCCCGCGCGCCGGCCGCGGCGAGCTGCTGCTGCCCGAGGCGCATGCGACGCTCAAGCGGCTGGGCGTGCTCGACGCGCTGCAGGCGGCGAACTTCCCGCGCAGCGACGGTGTGCGGTTTCTGCGCTCGACGGGTCGCGAGACGGCCTCGTTCTGCTTCGCCGACGTTTCGCCGGGCGAGGAGCACGCCGCGTGGCACGTGCTCGTGGGCCATTTCGATCAACGGCTGTGGGACAACGCGGCCGCGCGCGGGGCCGTCTGCCGCCGGCCGGCCCGCGTGCTGGACGTCGTCTTCGAGGGCCAGGCGGTAAAGGGCGTCCGCGTGCAAATCGCAGACGAGCCGCCGCGCGAGATTGCCGCGCGCGTCGTCGTCGACGCCAGCGGCCCGCAGGCGATCGTTCCTACGCAGCTCGGCCTGCGGCGCGAGCGGGCCGGCGCCCGCCGCGTGGCGATCTGGTCGCACTATCGCGGAGCGCGCGTCGAGCCGGGGAACGAAGGCCGCGCGGCGATCGTGTTTCACACGCAATCGGGAAGAAGCTGGTTCTGGTTCGTTCCGCTGCCGGAGGGCCTCGCCAGCGTGGGACTCGTGGCGGCGGCGGAGGTCCTGGGCGGCAAGACGCGTCCGGAGGCCGTCTTCGAGGAGGAGCTGTGCCGCTGTCCCGCCGTGCTCGAGCGGCTCATGAACGCACATCTCGTGGGCGACTTGCAGGTGCGGCGTCCGGACGGCATGGAAGCGGCGCAGCCGGCCGGGCCGGGCTGGATCGCGGTCGGCCAGGCGGCCGGGCCGCTCGACGACCTGCTGTTTGCCGGTGCTTTTCTGGCGATGAAGTCCGCCGAGATGGCGGCCGATTGCGCCGTCGCGGCCGTGCGCGAGGGCGACACGTCCGCGGCGCGGCTGGGCCGCTGGGCGCCGGCGTATCACCGCGGCGAAAACCGGTTGCGTTGCCTGGCCGACGCCTTCTTCCGCGAAGGGTTCAGCTTTGGCCAGTTCCTGCGCGATTTTCCGCATCACCGCCGGCCGCTCACGGAGCTGCTGATGGGCCGGGCGTTTGGCGACGGCGCGGCGATGGACGAACTGCTCGCCGATCTGGCTACCTGGCGGCAGCGGGCGCGCGGCGACGAGGAGGCGTGACGCAACGGTCAGTCCATCAACTGCACTTCCCCAAACGCACCCGCCATCACGTTGTGCGGGTTGAAGTCGCGATGGATGATCCCTTGCGAGTGCGCGTAGGCCAGCGTCTGCGCCACCTGCTCGAAGGTTCTCAGCAACCGCGGAAGGTCGGCCTGCGGCGAATTCCGCCGAAATAAACGTTCGGCTAGCGTGCGGCCTTCGATCAGCTTCATGCTGAAAAAGGGCCGCCCGTCGTCCAGCCGGCCGATCTCGTGAACCGGCGCAATCCCGGGATGCTGAAGCCGGCCCGTAATGCGGGCTTCTTCGAGAAACCTCTCGACGAGCCAGCGGCCGCTTCAAACTATCGTCCATCCCGAAAGGGGTGACTGTCATGCCTCCCGCGGGGCTCCGCTCGCGACGCTGAGCCGCTCCATTTGGCCCTCCAGGTCCGCCAGGAGAAGCGGCTTGGCCAGCACCGCCGCGACGCCGAGCTTTGCGAGGCGGTCCATCGTCTCCGCTCGTGGAAACGACAGGAGCACGATGACCGGCGCCGGCCGAACCAAGGCGATGAATTGCGCGAGCTGCTGCAATTCTTCCGCCTCGGCGTCGGACCCATCCCAAATGGCGGCCGCCAGCCCGGCCAATCGCGCGCTGTCGCCGGTCGTCGCCGGTGCGCCGCGACCCTGAAGCGTGTGAACGCCAAGGTGTACGCCGACGGCCGTCATTCCCAGTTCGCGGCAGAAGAGTCGCAACGTCTCCTCCATCGCTCGATGAGCTGAGGCGATCGCCACGACGCGCTCGGCACGCCGCGACGCCGAGCCGCCCGGCCCCTCGCCCTCAACCTCGTGAAAGAGCTGGTCGTCCGCAGTGGCCGTCGAAGGCAAGCCCCAGCTTGGACACGCGCCGGCCAGCATCCGCTCGATCTCGCGCGCAAGGCGCGTGGCCGCCTGGTGCCACTGCCAGCGAACGGCGCCCGGCCAGGGCCGGCCGCTGCGCCCTTCGCCCTCGCACCAGGTTCCCGCGATGCCCACAATCCCCGCCGTCGGCGCCAGGCGCCGCAACGCGTCGAGCTGGTCGTCGGCGAACACACTCGGCCGCGACTGCACCAAGACGATCAGGTCGGGAAACAGACCCGCTTCGATAGCGGCCAGCGCCTCGGGCAACGAACCCGAAGTGTGCAGGTCGATGCGTCGCGCCGCGGCGAGGCTTTCAAGTCCGCGATGCACCTCGCGCAGCTCAGGCAAATCAACGGCGCCGACGAGCAGCACGACCGGCGCCGCGGCCAGGTTCTCGCCTAGGGCGAGCGACGGCTGAACGACTTGGGACTCTCCCGACATGCCACTCACACGAGTGTTTTGCGCAACTACGAACGCCTCGGTCCCGGACAACAATCCGCTGGGCAAGCGTCCGGCAAGGGTCCCAACTCGCCCCTAAACCGCTTCGGCCCGCCGCTTACGCGCTCCTCGATCAGCTCGCGGATCATCGTCACGAACTTGGGATGCGTGCCCACCGTCCCGGCGCGCACCATCGCCAGGCCGATTTTCTTGCACGCCGCCGCGGCGACCGTGTCGAGATCGTGTACGACTTCCAGATGGTCGCTCACAAACCCGATCGGCACGACGACCGCGTCGGTTGTACCGGCCGACCGCAGCTCGCGCAGGCGGTCGACGACGTCCGGCTCCAGCCACTTCTGGCCCGGCGGGCCGCTGCGGCTCTGGTAGGCGAGCGACCACTGCGAACGCCCCAAGCCCTCGGCCACGAGCCGGCTGGCCTCCTTCAATTGCGCTTCGTAGCGGCACGACTCTGCCATCGAGAGCGGAATACTATGGGCCGTGAAGACCAGCGCCGCCGCGTCGCGCCGCTCCGGCGCCACCTGCCAAAGGGCGGTCCGGGCTCGGTCCGTCACGGACTCGATAAAGCCCGGATGGTTGTAGAACGGGCGGATTTTTTCCACGATCGGCGCCGCCTCGCCCAGCGGGTTTCGCGCCCGCTCGATGTCCTCCAGATACTGCCGGCAGCTCGAGTACGAGCTGAAGGCCGACGTGACAAAGGCCAGCGCCCGGCGGACGCCGTCGCCGGCCATATCGGCCAGCGTGTCCGAAAGGAAGGGGTGCCAGTTGCGGTTTCCCCAGTAGACGGGAAGCCGCGGCCCGTGCCGGTTCAACTCCGCCACGAGCGCGGCGATGAGCGCCCGGTTCTGCTCGTTGATCGGGCTTTTGCCGCCGAATTCGTAGTAGTGCTCGGCCGTTTCGAGCAGCCGCTGGCGGGGGATGTTTCGGCCGCGGGCGACGTTTTCCAAAAACGGCATCACGTCGTCCATCCCCTCCGGCCCGCCGAAGGAGACGACCACGACGGCGTCGAAAGGGGGAGATGCTTCAGTCATCGCCGGCGCTCGTGAACGGGACGCGCGGCCTCGCGTGCTAGAGCGTCAATGGATGCGCGAGGTGCCACAGAGAAAAGGCGACAACGCCGGCTCCCCAATCCAAAATCCAAAATCGGCAATCCAAAATCGACTGACCCCAACGGGATTCGAACCCGTGTCGCGGCCGTGAAAGGGCCGTGTCCTAGTCCACTAGACGATGGGGCCTTGGCGGCAGGGCCGCATGAGGGTTTCTAGCCCCGCGCCGAAATAGCGTCAAGTGCGGGCGGAAGCGACGGGGGATGGCGCAAAATCGGAAGGCTGAGAGTCGCCAACGCGAATACGAGGAGGAGAACGATTGGAACAATTCAACGACAGGTCTCGACCACCAGCGCGCTGTAAAAGAACGCCAGGTCCTTCTGGAAGAGGTCTTCCGAAAGCTCCTTCTCGTATCTGACCCGTACCGCCAGTTCGCTCGGGCAGCGCCGCGGCACCAGCATGTTCCAGTAAGCCAGCCGCGCTCCCGGCCGCGCGCGGTCCAGGAGCGCTTGATAGATCTCTCGGCAAAGTTCGGGCGAGAGGTACTCGAAAATGTCCGACAGGTTAAAGCCGTCGAAGCCGCCTTCGCCAAATTGCCGCGCCGCCTCCTGCACCGGACCGTGAAAGACAGTGACGCGATCCAGCCCCGCGCGTACGGACTCGAACTTCTCTGGCCGCAAGTAGCGCGGCAGCGCCGTCTGGTAGTTTCCGGTGAGGATGTATTGCACGTAGGGGTTGGCATGAATCGGCAGCACGGTGAGGGCGTATTTCGTTCTCGACAAAATGCGCTCCGCCACGGAGCCTTCGACGTAGCGAAAAAACTCCGGGTCGCGCCCCAGCCGCCCCATCGTGAACCGGCTGAAGAACACGCGAAACAACAGGCGCCAGCGGACGTTGTTCCAGACCTTCTCATAGAACTCGCGCCGGGCCACCTCGTCCTTTTCGGCCAAGAGGCGCATCACGATCTTGCGGCGATGGATGCAGGGCAGCACGAGCGTGCGGAACTTGCGGAAGTAACTCTCGAACTTTCCGCGGTGGACAAAGCCGGAGAGGATGTCGCCGCGGCGCTCGTCCCAGCAGGCCCGCGTGGGCGCCGTCAGCGCCGGCCGCAGCTTTTCGTAGGTCGCCAGCCGCGCGTCGGACGGCCGGACGCCGAAGAACGCCAGCACGTCGTCGTACTCGAGTTCGCGGAGGGCCGCCTTCCGCAGCTCCACGCAAGCAAGCTGCGGCAGGCTCAAGTCCGCCGCCACCACTTCCGCCCCCTCCGCTGCCAGCGCCAGCGAGTTGTCGCCGGCCGAGGCGATCGAGAGGATGCGCTTTCCCGGCCCGGGCTGTAGCGCCGCGCAGAGTACGTCCGCGTCTTCCCAGCAGTTCGCGTACCGCACAAGATCGAACGCCGCCCGATGCTCGATGCTCTTTTGCATGGCAAGCGTTGCCGGCACGAAGGCGGCGACTTTCGGCAGGTCATTTTTTGGCGGCGGCCGGCCGCACCGCGCGCGTCGTCCGCTCGTAGTACAAGAGGGCGACGATCGTCTTGGCGTCGACGATCTTGCCCGACCCGATCATCTCCAGCGCCTCCGGCCAGGTCACGACGTGCGATTCAATCTGCTCGCCGCGCTCCGGCCGGGCCGCCCCGGCAGTCAATCCCTCGGCCACGAACAGGTGCATCCGCTCGTGCAGAATTCCCGGCGACATGTAGAACGTCAAAAGCGGCCGCAGCGACTGCGCCGTGTACCCGGTTTCCTCGGCCAGCTCGCGGCGGGCGGCGGCGGCGGGGTCTTCGCCGTCGTCCAACGTCCCGGCCGGCAGCTCGATCAGCGTCTGGCCCACCGCGACGCGATAGTTGCGGATCAGGCACAGCCGGTCGCCCGGCAGAAGCGGCAAAACGACGACCGCCCCGTTGTGCTCGACGATCTCGCGCTGGTGCGGCGTGCCGTCCGGCAGGCGGTACGTCCGCCGCACCACCCGAAATCGCCCCGTCGCCAGCAGGAGTTCGTCGTCCAACGCCGGGATTCCCAGGAAGTTTGCAACAAAAAACCGACTTGTTAAGATATCTCTGGCGGGCGCTGCGTCCAAGAGGCCCGGCCTGCCGATCAAAGGCGCGGTAGCGGCCCATGCGCGACTTGCATTCCTGGAACCTGAACCTCGGGCGTTGGTGCGGCGTTCACGTCCGCGTGCACGCCCTGTTTCTGCTATTGGGGGTCGTGGCCCTGTTCGCCGCCGCCCGCCTGACGGGCCAGGCGGCCATGGTCCATTACGGCGTCCTGTTCGCCGTCCTCCTGGCCAGCGTCGTGCTGCACGAGATCGGCCACGTCCTGGCCGCCGTGCGCCTGGGGGGCGGCGCGGGCGAGATCATCCTTTGGCCGCTGGGCGGCTTGTCGCGGCCCACTGTGCCCGGCGGGCCGCTGCGCGAATTCGCCGCGGCGCTGGCCGGCCCGCTGGTGAATCTGCTGCTGGCCGCCGCCGCCGCCGCGACGTGCCTCGTGCTCGACGACCAGCACAACATCCGCGGCGCCCTGGACCCCATTCAGCCGCTCCTGCCCGGCGAGGCGACGGCGCTGGGCATCGTGCAGATGGTCTTCTTTGTGAACTTTTGGGTGCTCCTGGCCGTGAACCTGCTGCCGGCGCCGCCGATGGACGGCGGCGCCGCTTTGCGCGCCCTCTTGCATCGCGCCCTGGGCGAAAAGCGCGCCCGAGTCGCCGGCGTCCGCGCCGCGCAACTGACGGGCATTGCGCTCTGCGTGCTGGCCTGGTTCCTGCCGCGCCTCGAGCAGCCCTTCGAGCACCTTTGGTTCCCGGTCGTGCTCTTGGGCGTTTTCTTGTTCTTCCTCGCCGGCGCGGAGAAGCCACGTCCGGCCGCCAAGGAGCCCGACTGGCCGCCGGGCTACGATCTGTCGCAGGGCGATCCGCTGGCCGAGGTCGTCGCCGTCGAGGGGCCGCCGCTCGCGGTTTCGTCGGCAGGCGCGCCGGTCAACTTGCTGGAAGCGCGGCGCGACGAGCGCCGCCGGCGGCAGCGGCAAATCGAGGAGGAAGAGGACCGCCGCGTGGACGAGATCCTGGCCCGGCTCCACGACCAGGGGATGGACGGCCTCTCGCTCGAAGACCGCGCCTTGCTCGACCGCGCCGCCGCCCGCTACCGTCACCGGCAGCAGCAGCATCACGAGTAGATCGCGCCGCGCCCCCGGACGGCTATCGTGCCATCCATCGCGTCACGCGCTCAGGCTCCGTCCCCGCCGAACTCGCCGGTCGTGATCGCATCCCATGACACCTCGTCGCGGTCCCTTGGATTTGACAAGCTGCGTCATGCGCGCTTGCCAATACTTGGGGTCATTTCGGATTTCATCCATGAAGCGGCAGGCGATCTCGCTCGGCGTCTTCAGATCCTGTTCCCAGGCCCTTACAGCCTGCACCGACAGCCCCAGGAACCGGGCGAAAATCGACTGGCTGGCGCCGAGAATGCTCCGCGTAAGCTTGACAGACTTTCCGTCGTAAGCCGTTGGTCGCACGTCCAGCACGACCCGGTGGCAGTTGAAGCGGCGCGAGATGTCCTCGCCCGCTTCCAAAGCATCTGCAAACTCGGTCAGCCCCTCGATGATCTCGGCGGCGACGGAGCGTTTCTTTCTCGACTTGCTCGATCTCATGACACTTTCATTCTTTGCTGTTCCGGATACCCATGCCGGAGCCCGGCCTGATGGACGTTGTGGTCACTTTTGCCTCGCCCGAAACCGACGCTCCAGTTCGCGCTCAGCGCGATCAATCTCTTGGTTGATTCGCCGTATGGCGTCAGCAGGTAAATCCTTCTGCTCGCTCTTCTTGTACGCAACCACGAGCAGCACCGTGAAAAACCGCTCGAAATAAACGTAACAGACTCGCAACGCTCCGCGTTTCCCGATTCCCCACTCCGGCGGGACATACCGCATTTTTCTCAGTCCCTTCGTGCCGGGAATAACCGAGCCGGCGCGTGGCTCACGCATTAACCTGGTTTGAAGATCCGCGAGCGCATCGTCGGACAGCCGCATTTCATCCCATCGACGCGTAAACGGCCGAAGCTCGACAAAGTCCAGCAGCTCGGTCGGGCGAAGCGGACGATCGGAGCGCATGCGACTCTTTCCGGCCAGACGTTTTTGGCCCGATGGCTCACAGGCGTCGTTGAAATTATACTACCTAGTGGTATGATTTCAAGGTGGCCGTCGTTTGGCGTATCGGCACTGTGGACGGGTTCACCCGCCCGCCACGGGCGCAATGAGCACGATCTCGTCGCCGTCGCGCAGCCCGCGGTTGACATGGCTCGCCACGCTGCCCAGGTGCGCCCCGGAGACCGTCACCAGACAGGTCGGCGGCAGCTTGGCGCCCGGCCGCAAATGGGCGGACAAGCGGGACAGCGCCTCGTCGATGGTCGCCGCATCCGGCAGGTCCAATTCCGAAGGCAGCGATCGCATTTCGTCGTAGCCGCGGCCGGTAAAGACGACTCGCACCCGCATCGCGTCGTTCCTGTAGGACGGCCTTTCCAGGCCGTCTCGTGAGATGACGGCCCGGAAGGGCCGTCCTACACGGCTTGGCCCGCCCCGACAGGCTCGCTTGCCGGCGCCGGCGCCGGCCCGAGAATCTCCTCGATCGGCCGCACCTTCGCGTACTTTCCGAAATCGTTGAACCAGAACCGCTTCACGAAGCGATAGGCCCACGATTTCTCCGGGATTTCATTTCCGTTGTCGTACTGCGACGGCCGCGGCTGCATCGCCTCCAGCTCTTTCATGGCCTTGTGCCGGGCGGTGGCGTCGCGGGCGGAATGCTTTTCGACGAGCCGCCTCAATAGGTCCGGCCGCTCCAGGACGATGCAGCCCCGCGTGGCCGACGCCGCCAGGTCGCGAAAGTCGCTCAGAAACTCACTCTTGCGAAACGCCGCGACGACCCCCCGCTCGTCGTGGATCGATTCCTTCGTGAATTGCACGATGGGGCAAGGCTCGATGTCGCCCCAGGGGTTGATGTGGTGGCTGATGCCCGTCGCGGCCGGGCAAAGCGCCTGCCCCTGGTGGTCGTAATAGGCGTCGATGAGCGCGATCGGCTTTTTGCAGCGCATCTCGACCACGAACTTCCGGACCTTCCGCTGCTGCTCGGGCGTGAGGGCCAACTCGGGCTTGGCGTCCGGCCCGACGGGGCGGTAGGTGTGATACCAGGCGTAAAAAACGCCCATCTCGATCAGCCGGTCGAGCCACTTCTCGGTGAGCAAATCGTCGAAGTTCGTCTGGCAAAGACTCGTGGCCACGCCGGTGAGGAGCCGGTTTTTCAGGCAGTTGCTGAGGCCCTCCATCGTCTTGCTGAGGACGTTCAGCCTTCCCCGGCGCTCGTTGCTGACGAGCTCCGTCCCCTCGATGCTCACCAGCGGCGTCACGTTCCCGAGGCGCCGCATCTCTTTGGCCGTTTCGTCGGTGATGAAGTGCCCGTTCGTGAACACCTGAAAATAGCAGCCCGGGTGCCTTCCGAGGATCTCCAAAAGCTCCGGGTGCATGAAGGGCTCGCCGCCCAGGATGCCGAAGAAGACGTTTCCGGCGTCCTGGGCCTCGCCGATCAGGCGGTCCATCGCCGCCACGTCGATCGTCTGCTGTTTGGCGGCCACGTCGACCCAGCAGCCCTGGCAGCGGAGGTTGCAACTGTTGATGATCGAGACGTAGAGGAAGGGCGGGAAGACCTCGCCGCGTTTGAGCCGGCGCTTGTGCTTCTGAACGGAGCGGATCCCCTTGAAGCCCATCAGGTAGACGAACTTCAAGACCAGGCGCTTATCGGCCTCGAGGAGGACGCGCTTGGCCATGCGGAGGTACATTGGCAAGGTCCGGGCGAGGCCAAATGGGGCACGCGGGAACGGTTTACCGCCGGCAATTATACGATCGGGCGACGGCCAACGCGAGAAGTGCGCTTGGGCGGCTTCGCCAATCGGAATCCGCCCCTGGCCGGGCGCTGGTCAGCGGGCGAAAATGACGCTGGAGAGCGCGCTTGCCACGCGCTAAAATGAGATGCGGCCGGGATGGGGGGCGCCCGGGTCGTTCGATTCGATCCATTCCTTCGCCGGAGGCCTGATCATGAAACGCGCTGTTGCTGCCTGGTGCTGCGGTCTAGTGCTCCTGGTCGCGTTTGCCGCCTGCGCGGCGCCCCCCAATCCCAGCGAGCAATCGTCGGGTGGGACGCCCGGCGGCAGCGGGGCGGCCGGCGCGCCGCTCCTCCCGGGCGCGGCGATCCCCGACAGCCACGAGGACCTCGTGGCGCGCGTCAAGGAGCTGGAAGCCCAGGTCGCCGCGCTGAAGGCGCGGAACACGACGCTCACCGACATGATCGGGCAGACCTTGAACTCGTTGGACGAGCTGAAGGCCGGTTCGGGCGGCATCCTGGGCAAGATGCAAACCACGCCGCAGGGCCGCGAAGAGCTGCGCCGGGCGATCGAGGGCAAGCTGCTCCTGGACAACCAGACGGGCGCGTCGCAGGTGATGTTCGTCAACGGCACCGAGTACACCATCCCCGCCGGCAAAAGCCGCATGTACGTTCCCTTCGGCGTCGTCCGCGCCAACCTCTCCTGGGAGAGCTCCAAGGAGTGGAACG
>JACOUI010000074.1 GCA_016177915.1 Planctomycetia bacterium | reverse complement strand
GTGGCTGGTGGTTAGTGGCTAGTGGCTAGAGGTAGAGGCTAGCGGAAGCCCCTCCCCCCTTTGCGCTCGGAGGGCTTGGGGTGGGGGGTTGCGGGCAGAAGGCCAGGGCAAGCTTCGACGCTTGGAGAGGACACGTTTCCCATGACACTTCGCGCTTCCCTTCGACCGCACGCCGGCCCGCGCCTTCGTTGGACTCCCGCCTTCAGGCGGTCTTCCCCGCGCCGCGGCGTCGTCCTCTTGATCGTGCTCCTGGTCCTCGTCCTCTTCTCGGCCGTGGCGGCCATGTTCGTCATTACGGCCCGGCAGTTCCACTCCGGGGCGGTCGCCTCGCAGTCGCTGGAGCGCTACGACCGCGACCACGCCGAGCAGCTCGAGCGGGCGCTGATGACGATCCTCCGCGGGTCGAACAACCCCTATTGCTCGATCCGGCACCACGGCATCCTCGAGGACTACTACGGGTCGAACGACAGCCTGCCGCCGCTGGGCGACATCACGCCATCGGGCGAACCGAATTACCCCCGGATCGCCAATGCCGCGGCGGTCAACGCGGCGGCCGGGTGGTCGTCGGGCATGGTGGCCATTCAGATCGTCGAGCCGGCCGACCCCGCACTCGCGCGTCTCAAGCAGCGCAACGGCTGGTACAACGGCTGCGTGCTGACGGTGCTCGATGGCGACGCCCGCATGCAGAGCACGCGGATCGTCGGCTATCAATTCGAGAACATCTCGGGCAACCGGCGGTTGGGCACGTTCTACGTCCTGGCGTTCAAAAACGGGGCGGTGCCCGCGCCCGTTCCGGGCTTGCCGCTTCCGCGCGTCCTCATCAACGGCCGGCCGTTCAACGGCTCGGGTTTCGGGATGAACCCCGTGACGGGCCGGAACGACATGCTCAATCCCAGCGGTTTGCCCTATGGGCTCACGCCTAACGCGGCGGCATTCCAGCCCACTCTGAGCGGCCCGGCGATTTACGACGACCCGGCCGGTCCGGGCGGCGCCGACGAGGACTACGACGCGGTCGACTACGACAACATGCATCTGGCCGGCAGGTTCTGGGACGCGGCCAACGGGCGGTGGGTCGTGCTGTTGCCGTCGTATTACCGGCCGGACCTCGTCAACTGGTACGCCAAAAACTCCGGCTCGGCGGCGAACCCGGCTTTCCAGCGGCAGTACATCCTCCGCCCGGTCAACCTCTTCTCAACGGGGCAGCTCGCGTTCGACGGCAGTAATCCCAGTTCGGAGAATGCCGGGTTTTTCGTTAACCCGGACAGCAATAACAACGGCATCCTCGACATGTTGGAGGACATGAACAACAACAACATCGTCGACATGCTCGAGGGGCGGCTGCGCTGGGACGTCGACAACGACGGCGACGGCATTTGCGACAGCATCTGGATCGACCCGGGTTTCCCGGTGCAGAAGGACGCGCAAGGCCAGCTCTATAAGCCGCTGATCGCGGTCATGATCCAGGACATGGACAGCCGCCTGAACCTCAACGTCCACGCGAACTTCAACCACACCGCGCAGGGCGGCGGCGGCGGACCGACGACGATCTCCGGCCCCGCCCTGGCGGGCGGCTTTAGCCCCACGGCCGTGCTGCCGCGCGGGCAGGGCGCCGGCCCGCACGAGACGCGCGGCGACGTGCTCTTGTCGCAGGCCGAATTGCAGAGCCTCATGGAGGGCGTCCCGCCGGCGGGGAACCTGCTCGGCGAGGGCGGGCGGAGCGGCGAGTATCCGATCGCGCTGGGCGGCAACGTGCCCTATCCCGGCTTGACGGATTTCCTCCGCGATGCGTCCGACATTGTCAGGAACATCGATTACCCGTCGGGAGCGGCCCAGGCGTTCTCGGCCAACAAGAATCTGAACGACGACAACGTCGGGCCGGACGGCGCCGGCAACCCGCTGATGTTCCCCGTCTACGACTGGGACGGCGAGGGCCTGGTGTACGTGGACAAGGGCGGCCGGATCGTCCACGTCGGCTACGGCGAGTTTTTGCACACCAACGCCCTCATCCGGCAGCACGAGCTGGAACACATGTTCCACATCAATCCCTATCCCGACCGCAAGCGGAACGTGCTGGACGGCAACGGGCGGCGCGTGGCCGTGGACGGGGCCTTCTCGATGGCCGAGGCCGAGTTTCTGCTCCGCTTTTGGGACGTGGACGCCGGGTCGATGCAGAGCCGGCTATCGCGGCTCGTGCCCGCGCTGACGGCGATCAACGGCACGCCAGCGCAGCGGGCGTTCCTGGAGGAGCGTCGCGGCCTGTTGACGGCCGAGAGCTACAACCCGCCGGTGTATAGCGCGCTCGCGACGCCGGAGCAAAGGCTGGGCTTGCGCTCGTTGCAACAGCAGCAGCCGGGCCAATTCTCGCTGTCCGGCAATCACGCGATCGACCTCTTGTACGCCAAGCTGGCGCTCGTCGACACCAACGGCGACGGCGCTCCGGATTACACGCTGCCGGCGGACCGCGACCTGTTCGAGAACACGGCGCGGCTCTTGTTCCCGCCGGAGGTGGCCGGCGGCGTGCGGATGAACCTGAACCGGCTGTTCGGCAACGGCCGCGACGACGACGGCGACGGCATCGTCGACCCGCCGTGGCTCGACATGAACGGCGACGGCGTGCCGGACACGCCCGGCGAACGGGACGCGACGGGCGGGCCGGAGCGCGTGTGGTGGAACGGCACGCAGGCGATCCCCCCCACCTACGGGCCGCAGACGCAGGCCCAGTTCGCGGCCTACCGCAACATCCCCTTCGACGCCAACAACGACGGGGCGATCAATTTCCGCGACGCCCTGGCCCGGCAGGAATACGCCCGGCATTTGTATGCGCTGATGATGCTCTTCAAGGACCGCGCGTACAACTTCCCGTTCGATCGTGGGCCCGGCGATCCCAGCGACGCGATCTACACCGCCATGCGCCTCGCGCAGTGGGCCGTGAACGTCGCCGATTTCAAGGACCCCGACTCGATCATGACGGGCTTCGAGTACGACCTGAATCCATTCGTGGACGACGACGGCAACACGGCCAATGGCACGTGGGACGTCGACGGTTTGCTCTCCACGGACGAGGGCGCGCATCGGGCGATTGCCTGGGGCAACGAGCGGCCGCTCCTCGTGCTGACGGAATCGCTGGCGTTCCACGAGTTCCGCACGGAGGATCTGGACAACGACGACGGCGACAATGATTTTTACGCCGATCCGAACGTGGACCCCACGAAGGACGACGACTTTGATCAGCAGCGCCGCCCACGGCACTCGACGTTTGTCGAGATGCTCTTTGCGCCGCTGGTGCCCGTGCCATTCGAACTGCGCAACCCGGCCTATCCCAATGAGAACGCACTGGACCTCAGCCGGCTCGCGCCGGCCGCGCCGGGCGCGGCGCCCCAGCCGGTCTGGCGGCTGGCGATGCGGCGGGGTCCGGACCAATTGTCGCGGCCCAACCCTCCCCCTCCAAATCCGGACACGGCACATCTCGACCCCACGCAGCCCGACAATAACGCGGCCGAGAGCTTCGTGTGGTTCACGTCCTCGGCGGCGTACGGGGGCAACCCCAATACGCTGAACCCGGGGATAAACATCTACTACACCGACCTGCCGGCGAACCCTCCGATTCCCGACCCGGAAAACACGCTCAACTGGAACATGACGTCGGCCACGGCCTACAAGATGTACCAGGTGCGGCCGGGGCAGTACACGGTCGTCGGCTCGCGGAACAAGACGAAGGTCGGGCGGACGGGCGCGGGCGCCAACACGCTGCAGAACCAGCACACGATCCAGCTTCTGGACGAGAACGCGGCGCAGCCCCAGGGGTACTTGCCGATGGTGTTCAACACGCCGTCGGGTTATCCGGCGGCCAACCAGATCCGCTCGCCGATGGGCGTGATCATCAACGCGCCCCGCGAACTTTCCATCTCGGGACGACGGTTGGACGACCCGACGGATTATCCGGCGCCCAACGCCGACACGCCCGACCCGGACAACGCGGCGATTTTGTACCGCGATCGTTACTCGCCGCCGCTCGATGCGCCGCTCGATCCCGCCGGCCAGCGTCAGTCGGGTCTGGACCAGAACGCCGAGTTCACCGTTTACCTCCAGCGGCTGGCGAACCCCCTGGAGCCCTACGACCCGGTGAGCAACCCCTACATCACCGTGGATTACTCGCCGGTCGACCTGTGGAGGTTCAACGGGGAGTCGGCGACGAAGGACCCTGCGGACATGGGGACGCGCGAGGACCTGGAGACGCGCGAGCGATTCGATCCGACGAGCCAGTACAACATCTGGGCCCAGCAGTCGCGGCTGGACGAACCGCGCAACGGTATCGGCACGCCGCCGAACTTCTTCCATTCGCTGGGTTACTTGAACAGCGGTTACGCGGCGAACGGGATGTGGGACAACACGGTGGGTCCGAACTATGCGGGCATGCCGCGCGGGGGCCCGTTCCCTGTTCTCGATTGGCACGACCGGCCGTTCAACAGCCCGGCGGAGCTTTTGCTGGTGCCGGCGAGCAGCCCCTCGCGCCTCTTGCACGAGTTCAGCACGCGGCGGCCGGCGCCGCGTGCGTTCGTCAACCATTACCGCGACCGGTCGCCCAGCGCGGACGAGCAGGGTCCGGGATCCGGTTTTCCGTTCAACCACCTGATCAACTTTTTCTACTCGTCGGACGTTGTCTCGTCGGAGATCGACAACCAATGGAGCGATCCCAACGACGGCAACGACATCGGCCCGCCCGGCGAGGCAACGTCGAACTTCCACCGGGTGTTGGAATTTTTGCAGGTCCCATCGAAGTACGAAGGGACGGAGGAAATCCTTAACCCGCTGGCGTTCACCGGCAACAACCTGGTCGACCCGTTCACCGGGAATGCGGTCGCGCACCCGTATCACCCGCCGTTCAACCGCGTGTCGAATCAGCGCGACCCGGGCCTGGTGAACGCGAACACCACCTTCGACGACGGCTTGGTGTGGCGGTCGATCCTGAACGACCTCAACGACCCGGCGGCGGTGCAGAACCACTGGGGCAAGGTCTGGTCCAGCCGGCAGGGATACGGGACGAACACGGCGGGCATTCTGCTCAACGCGAATTCGCCCACGTGCTTCGCCAACCCGTTCCGTTCGTACACGAGCGCCTACAACGTGCCGCCGACTCAGTTTGCGCCTGCCAACAGCAGCTTGTTGTACCGGCAGGCGAACCTGTCGGCGCCGATCCATGAGCTAACCGACGCCACGTTCCTCCGCCTGCACCCGGACAACGAGGGGTTCACGGGACTCAACGACCCGAAGCGGCCGCTCTTGGCGTCGGAGACGAACCTCGATCTCAATGGCTTCACGGGCTTTGGCAATGCGCGGGCCGCCTACAACGACGGCGACCGCAACGCCTACTTCCGCTACCAGCCGATGAACAAGCTGGTCAACACGATGACGCACCGCTCGAACGTCTACGCCATCTGGATCACGGTCGGATACTTCCGCTGCCACCAGGAGCGCGGCGAGGACCACAATGTGCGCAGCGGGATCCTGGTGAGCCGGATCATCGAGTGACCACGAATCTCGGCGAGCGGGGGGCGTGAGCCCCCCGGTGCTAACTCGCGGCGGGCGCAGCGCGATGTCGATGACCTGCTGGACTGTGCTTTGCCTGGCGGCGGCGACCGTTGCGCCGCCGGGGGACGACGCGCCCTCGGCCGTCGCCAGCGACGAGACGGTGGTCCTCTTCCCGTCCTACGGCTATCTCGACGAAGCCCAGCGGCAATGGTTCGTGTCGTCAGCGAGGCAGCGGCGAGCGTCGCGGGACCGGAATGAAAAGGGGGTTCCCAGCCCGGCCCGGCCAGGGGAGAATCGAACCAGAGAGGCTGGTTTGCGTAAGGTAAGTGGAAAATTGGCGCCGCGAGCGCGTTGAAATGCCCGACGAGCGCCGAGCCAAACCTACGGCAGGCGGGACGCCTGCCCCACGAGTCTACGAGAGGCACGGACTTTAGTCCGTCCTACAAGAAGTTGCGTTGTTGCGGGGGAAGCGATGGACGAGCCGGCCGTGTCGATGTTCGCCCAGCTCGACGACCAGGAAGAGGTGCCGGGGTATGCACCGGTCTGCGGGCTGGCCGTTTTGGGTTTCGTGCTTTCGCTTTTGAGCGGGCTGGCATGGCTGAGCCCGGTGATGTGGACGATCCCGGTGCTGGGGGTGCTCGTGAGCGTCGTTTCGCTGCGGCGGATCGCGTCGCAGTCGCCGCGCTTGGGGGGGAGGAAGCTGGCGGCGTGGGGATTGTGCTTGTCGCTTTTGGCGGGCGGCGGGGCCGTGGCCTACGAGGAAGGCGCGAAGGCGCTGACGATCGCCCAGGGGCGGCACATCGCGGCCTCCTGGTTCGACTACCTGCGGCGCGGCGAAGTGGAGCGGTCGCACCAGTTGATGCTGGAGCCGGCGGAGCGCGAGTCGCGGGTGAACGAGATCAAGGACATCTACGCCGAGTCCGAGCTGCGTCAGGAGCAGCTCAAGGCGTACCTCAATACGGAACCGATCGGGGATCTGGCGCGCGAGGGGGACAAGGCGAAGGTGGAGCTGAAGCCGCTGTCCGATTTGTACACGACCGCCATGGAAGAGATGGTGATCGACGTCTACACGGTGACGATCGAGAGGGACGGAAAGCCGCAGTCCCAGGACTATCGCGTGACGGTGGTCCGCCGCGTCGATGCGCGCGGGAAGCCGCTGGAGTGGAAAATCGGCAGCGTCGGCATGGAGGCGCCGCCGACGCCGCCCAAGGGGTAGCAAGCCAGGTCGCGGCGCCGGCGGCGGCAGCCGTGAAGGCGGGGCGGATCGCCGGCCGCCGGGGGAACGCAGACGATGCAGCTTGTGGCGCGGCGATTCGACACGAGGCAATGCGTGGAGCTGTCCGTCGAGGAGGGGCGGATTCGCCGTCTCGCGCCGCACGGACCCGCCGACGGCACGAGCGCTCCCTTCGTTGCGCCGGGCTTCTGCGACATCCAGGTCAACGGCTACGGGGGCCAGGAATTCAGCTCCCCGGAGCTTTCGGCCGATCGCGTGGCGGAAATCGTCCGCCTGCACGCCCGGTTCGGCGTCACCTCGCTCTGCCCGACGCTCACAACCGCCGCGGCGGACGTGATGGAACACGGGGTGCGGGCGATCGGCGCCGCGTGCGATCGGTGGCCGGACGTGGCGCGCCGCGTGGCGGGAATCCACCTGGAGGGCCCCTTCATCTCGCGCGAGGACGGCCCGCGCGGCGCCCATCCGGCGGAGCACTGCCGGCGGCCGGAGATGGCGCTCTTTCAACGCCTGCAGGAAGCCTCGGGCGGGCGCGTGCGGCTCGTCACCCTGTCGGTCGAGTTCGACGAGGCGCCGCCGTTCATTTCGCAAGTCGCGTCGACGGGCGTCGTCGTGGCGATCGGCCACACGGGCGCTGATTCCCGGCAGATTCGCGCCGCCGTCGACGCCGGGGCGCGCTTGAGCACGCACCTGGGCAACGGCGCCCACGGCACCCTCCGCCGCCATCCGAACTATCTCTGGGACCAGATGGCCGAGGACCGGCTCTGGGCCAGCCTGATCGTCGACGGCCAGCACCTGCCGCCCGAGGTGGTCAAAACCATGGTCCGGGCCAAGACGCCCGCTCGTTGCGTGCTGGTCAGCGACGTCTCGGGGCTGGCGGGGCTGCCGCCGGGGCGATACCAGAGCAGCGGCTGCGAGCTGGAAATCCTCGTGGACGGCCGCCTCGTCATCGCCGGGCAAGACCAGCTCCTGGCGGGCGCCTCGCGGCCGATCGGCGTGGGAGTGGCCAACGTGATGCGTTTCGCCGGCGTGGACCTGGCCACGGCCGTGGCGATGGCCACGACGCAGCCGCGGAAGCTGCTCGGACTCGATGCGCCGCAGCTAAAGCCCGGCGAAAGGGCCGACCTGGT
This sequence comes from Planctomycetia bacterium, assembly GCA_016177915.1. Lineage (GTDB taxonomy): Bacteria > Planctomycetota > Planctomycetia > Pirellulales > S012-138 > JACOUI01. The sequence goes on along the minus strand of JACOUI010000074.1, from coordinate 48,151 downwards.
GCTCTTCGACCTCGCGGACGGCGAGCTGCGCGTGCGCAGCACGATCGTGGACGGTCGCGTCGAGTATGGGCACGTGTGAGGAAACGTGGCTGGGGGCTCGCTGCGCGAGACCCCAGCCACGATATCCCAACTTACCCGATCGTGAGGTTGATGAGGTACTTGTCCAGGTCGATCCGCTTGGCGTTCTCCTGCTGGATCAGCCCCTCGATCTGCACGCGAAGCTGGTCGACCTTGTCTTCCTGCTCCGTGAGCTTCTTGACGTACCGCTGGTAGAGGTCGCTCGTCCGGTCGAGCTGGCCCATGTTCTGGCGGATGCGGACCTGCTCCTGGTCGATGACCGTCACCTGCTGCTGCAAGCGATTGCGGTCCGTCACAAGCTGCGAGAGTTCCTGCTTGCGGCGGATGACCTCGGCCAGGGCCTTCTTCACGTCCTCGCTCACCACTTTCGCGCTCATGTAGAAGCGGATCGTGTTGTCGTCGGTATTCGACAGCGCGATCTGCTGCCCGGCGGTGTACTCCTCGTTCACGGTCACGACCGACGGCTTGCCCGGCTCGGCCGTCACGTGGAAGCGGTAGAGGTCGCGCGTGGTCTCGTCGGGCTTGATGCCCACGAGCTGCCAGGTGGTGTCTTTGGGCTGCTCGAGCAACACCTTCTTGGGCTTGCCGCCGGAGTTCTTGACGGTGTACTCCATCGCCCGGTGATACTTGGTTGACGTATGCATCACGCCCTTGACGAGCTTGCAGCTCACGAGCTGCTCGGGGTTTCCCTTGGAGACGGGCGAGACTTCCGTGCCCAGGTCCATCGCGTAACTGATAAGGCGCTTGGTGCCGGGTTGCAGGTACGTCGTCTGGGCGTCGCCGGCGTAGGCGCCGTCGTCGAAGACGGTGATCGGGCCTTGCATCAGGTGCAGGCCGGTCGAGTTCGTCAGTTGCAGGCCGTTGAGCGGGTGCTTGACGTGGACGTTGCGGTTGTAGATGGAGACTTTCTCGGCCTCGACGGCGCCGTTGACGATCGGCAGCATGGCCGACTGCTGGCGGGGAAGCGTGACCGGCGTTTCGATGCGGTACTGGAATAGCTCGCCGAGGTCGCCGGCCTGCGCCGCGGACTGCACGCCGCGGCCCGGATCAAACCGCTCGCCGGCCGAGTTCTTATCGAGGCCTTCCGACAAAGCGCGACGGGCCAGGGCGTCTGCGGGAGCCCCGGCTTTGCCCGGCGCCGGCGGAGCAAATGCCCCGCCGCCGCGCGATTTGAGTTCGGCCACGTCGTCGGCCTTCTTGCGGAACTCACCCTCGGCGGCAGCCAGGTCCTGGTCGTAGGTTTGCGGACGGAGCGAAGCGAACAGCTCCGGCACGACCACGGGCCGCGCCAGATAGAGCGGCTGGTAGAGGTCCATGACGAACGAGATCGGCCGGCCGCTGACGAGCGTCAGGTCGACCTTATTCCAGTCGGCTTCGGTCGTGTTTTCAACGATCGCCCAGCCCTGCAGGAGGGGTTTCTCGTCGTCCGTCAGCACGAGCCGGTAGCTCGTCTTCCAGATCGGCGCTTCCTGAACGTAGCCGACGCGGACCTGCCGCTTGCCGTCGCCCAGAAAATTCAGGCCGACAGTCTTCTTGTCGACGTCGTGACCCGTCGCCAGGATCATCAGTGCCTGGCGCAGCTCTTCGTCGAGCTTCGGGTTCAAGAGCTTGATCGTGCCGACGTTGCTGAGGTTGACGCTGCGGAGTCCTTCGTCGGTCAACAGGTTGAGGATTTCGACGTCGATCGTTTCGCCGTCCTTGATCGGCTGCTTGCGCTTTTCGACGCCGACGATCACGCCCACGATTTCGTTGGGGGCCGTGACGCGCACTCTCTCGCCGCGAACCTGGGCCAAGAGGTCGGCCAGCGTGGGGTTGACCGTCAGGTCCACGGCGAACGTCTTCAGCGCCTTGGTGATCGGGTCCTTCGAGCCGTAGTTGATCGTGGAGACCTTTCCGCCGCCCATGTCCTGCAGGACCATGCTCTTCAAGAGATCGTTCACGTCTCCGACGTTGAACTTGAGATCGACGCGGGCGTTGCCTTCGACCTCGCCGTTGTGCTCGAAGAACGCGACGCCGGAGTTGAACAGCACGACGCGCTTGATCGGGAGCTTGGCGTCTTCTTCGGCGCGGGCGGAGATGGCGGCGGCCAGGATCAGCATTGCCGCTGACAGGAAAAGCACGCAGCGGGCGAAGCGAGGGAGATGCATGTCGATAACTCCTGACGTGGATTGGGTTTGCGGGAGGGGCGATCGGGAAGTCTGCTGTGCCGCTGCTGGAGTTTAGCTTTACGACGGAAACCGAACCGCCTTAGTTCCGTTGATCGGCGAGAAATTTCGGCCGGAACACGATGGCGGCGTGGCTCGACGCTGGAAGGTATGCTCGATTGCCAAGCATCGCAATGGGCGCGTTCGCCAGCGCCAATCTGCCCTGCGGCCGCGACGCGCCCTTGCGTGCGCTTCGGGTTTGGTGATGAGAACCAGAACGTCCGCCTCAATCAGCAATTGCCAGCATCCGCCGGCCGTGGTATCATCACCCGTTCTAACACAATTTGCCTGGAAAGTCCCTGCGCGCGGTGCGCAGCGGGCCTGGGTGAAACCTTCTTTCCTGGAAGGCTGACGCGCCCCAAGAACGGCCGGCCGGCGCCGGCTGGTTCGTCAGCGCCGTGAGGATCGCCCCTGCGTATGGTCAACCGTAACCTCCTTCGCAACCTGGAACCGACGGAAGAAGAATTTGCACAAGCGCTGAGAGACGCCGGGCTGGACCCCACCGGCGACGTGGACGAAGCGGTCGAGCGGATGATCGTCGAGCCGAGCCGCGAAGACGTCCTGCCCAACAAGGTCGTCGAGGGCAAAATCATTCGCATCGACGGCGAGTTCATCGTCGTCGACGTCGGCTACAAGTGCGAAGGCACCATCCCCCGCCACGAGTGGAGCGACACCGACGAGCAGCCGGAAGTCGGCCAGGTAGTGAAGGTCCTCGTCGAGGACATCGAGGACAGCCAGGGGGCCATGGAAGAAGCCACCGACATGCTCCTCTTGAGCCGTCGGAAGGCCGAGAAAATCCGCAACTGGGAAGAGCTCCTCAAGCGGGTCAAGGAAGGCGAGCCCGTCACGGGCGAAGTCACGCGGAAGATCAAGGGGGGGCTGCTGGTCGACGTCGACGGCGTCAACGTCTTCCTGCCGGCCAGCCAGGTCGATATCCGCCGCCCGGCCGACATCGGCGACTACATCGGCCGCAAGATCCAGTGCAAAGTGCTGAAAATCGACGAGACGCGGCGGAACATCGTCGTCAGTCGCCGCGCGCTCATCGAGGAGGAGCGGCAGCTCAAGCAGCAGCAGCTCCTGGCCGAGATCAAGATCGGCGACCTCCGCCGCGGCACGGTCAAGAACATTGCTGACTTCGGCGCGTTCGTCGACCTGGGCGGCATCGACGGCCTCTTGCACATCACCGACATGACCTGGGGCCGGATTGGGCATCCCAGCGAAATGGTGGCCATCGACCAGGAGATCGAAGTCAAAATCCTGGACATCGACTACGAGAAGAAAAAGATCGCCCTGGGCCTGAAGCAGAAGCAGCCCAGCCCGTGGGAGAACGTCGAGGCCAAGTTCCCCGTCGGCTCGCAGATCACCGGCGAGGTGGTGAACGTGATGAGCTACGGGGCGTTCGTGAAGCTGGAGGAGGGGATCGAGGGCCTGGTGCATATCAGCGAGATGTCCTGGACCAAGCGCGTCTCGCACCCCAGCGAGCTGGTGCAGATCGGCGACAAGGTGAACGTCGTCGTCCTGGGCATCAACAAGGAGAAAGAAGAGATTTCGCTGGGCATGAAGCAGACCCAGAAGAACCCCTGGGACGAAGTCGCCCAGCGCTACCCCGTCGGCGCCCTCGTCAAGGGCACCGTGCGCAACATCACGAACTACGGGGCGTTCGTGGAGATCGAGCAGGGGATCGACGGCCTGTTGCACGTCAGCGACATGTCGTGGACCCGCAAGATCAGCCATCCCAGCGAGATGCTGGAGAAGGGCCACCAGGTCGAGTGCCGCGTGCTGAACGTCGATCAGGAGCGGCGCCGCATCGCCCTGGGGCTCAAGCAGCTTCAGGACGACCCCTGGGCCACCGACATCCCCAACAAGTACCAGCCCGGCCAGGTGGTCAAGGGCAAGGTCACGAAGCTCACGAACTTCGGCGTGTTCGTCGGGCTGGAGAACGGCCTGGAGGGCTTACTTCACATTTCGGAGCTGGCCGACCACAAGGTCGAGAACCCCGAAGAGGTCTGCAAGGTCGGCGACGAGATCGAGGTCAAGATCCTCCGGGTCGACCCGGAGGAGCGGAAGATCGGCCTGTCGCGGAAGCGCGTCGACTGGGCGCAGGACGACGAGGCGGCCGAGGCCCAGGCCGCGACGCCCGAGCCTCGCAAGGCGCAAAAGCCCGACCAGCTCAAGGGCGGCGTGGGGGCGTCGGGCCCGCTCATTAAGCCGGCGGAGAAGACGTAGGTTGGAGTACCGCCTTCGGGCCGTTTGTAGTGACCGCATTCATGCGGTCCGATCGGGCGAGCGCGATTCATTCCTTCGGCCGCAGCACCAACTTGTGGGCCGTCACCTCCTCCACCTTCTTCCGCGAAAACGCCAGCGGGAAATACTCGCCCCGCGACCAAAGGGGGAGAAGGTCCGCGTAGTGCGGGCTGCCGGGCTGGCCCGATTGGCCGGGCGTGCTCGTGGCCAGGCCCTTGTCCCAGTCGGCCAGGTCGAAGAGCTGCCGGTAGCTGGGTCCGTTGGTCACCTCGAACTTCTCGTTGTGCCGCGCGGCGTTGGGGCAGAGTCCGTCGCCGCCCAAGGCAATCGGCCCGAGGCTGAACGCCTTGGCGTAGGACTCGCCCAGGTCCGATAGCGGATGCTTGAAGCGCACGGTGTGGAGCCTTCCCCAGGTCCAGGGCGTCTTGGCCGGATCGCCGAGAAGTTCTTTGCCTTTTTGCACGGCCTGGGCGAGCGTGCGCGCGAGGAATTCGTCGCGCGATTTTTCCGGCCCAGAGTTTTCTGTTTTCGTCCCGAACCAGGTTTCCGTCGGCCGCTCAAGCTGCTCAAGCACCAGTGGAATCCGCCCCGGACCGGTCACGAATTCCATCAGCTCCGCTGGGACGCGCGGCCGGAAGAACTCGTCCATGATCCGCTGCAGCCAGAGTCCGTAGACCGCGCCGGCGGCGCTTTCGCCGTGCAAAACGCCGTCCCACTCGGCCATCTGCCCGCGGAACGGCTCCAGGCTCGAGTCCAGGTTTTTCATCCGGCCGGCGATTCGCGCCAGCGTCTGGCCGGGGATCGACGTGTTATCGTGCTGATAGGCGGCGAAGTCGGACAGCGTGAACTTCGGTTTCTCTTCCAGGCGGCGGCGGACCTGCCCGATGCGATAGGGCGGCGCCCATTCGTAGGAGATTTCGTGCTCGTAGCCGGCCGGCAAAATGTTGTGATTGGCCGTGGCGATCGTGTGCGAATTGGGGTTATGCTCCTGCGGGTAGTCGTCGATGGAAAGGAAGCCGTCCCAGGCGAACTTGCCCGAGGCGCCCGGCACGGGCAGCAGGCCGTCGGAGCCGCGGCGTTTGGGAGTGAGCGCGGCGGCGATCCAGCCGATGTTGCCCTCGACGTCGGCGTAGATGATGTTCTCCGAGGGCGTTTTCCACCGGGCGACGGCGGCGCGGAATTCCTGCCAGTTTCCCGCCCGGTCGATCGCCAGCGACGGCAAATAGGCCGCAGTGCCCGGCTCGCTGCCCACCCAGCGGAGCGCATAGGCGCGACGCCGCTTCTCGTCCTGGTAGATGACGGGGCCATTACGAGTGAATCGCAATTCGATTTCGATCGCCGCGTCCTTGCCTTTCACGCGCACCTTCTCGCGGACAACTTGCATCGGCTGCCACTGGTCGCCCGCTTTGTAGCGCGTGGGGTCCGCCGGATGGGTCTCTTCGACGACCAGGTCGTTCTGGTCGGTGGTGACGACCGTGAACCCCCAGGCGATGCGCTCGTTGTGCCCGATCGCCACGCCCGGCAGCGCCGGCTCGCCCGCCCCGATGACGTTCCAGCCGGGGGCGTTCAAGTGAACGAGGTATCGCAGGGCGGGAAGCGCGATTTCGCGGTGCGGGTCGCTGGCCAAAAGCGGCTTGCCGGAGGCGGAGCGCGTGCCATCCACGACCCAGTTGTTGCTGCCGCCGGCGCTGAACTTCCAGGCGCTCGTGGCCGCCTCCAGGTCGGCGATCACGTGCTTGCCCATGGCGGCCAGCTCCTCGTGATCGAGGGCGACGACCGGCTCGTGCGGCGGATCGGGCGGGACGAGCTGCGCGGCCTTTTCGGCGCCGACGGCCGCAACAAGCTGCGCCCGCTGCACTTCGTTCTTGAGGTTCCGCGTCATCGCCACGGCGGCCATGCGGCCCAGAGTGTCTTCCGGCCGCCAGCGCGAAGGCCTGACGCCGAGAATCTTGAATTCGATCGGCAGGCGGTCGCCCGCGCGGTCGATGTAGGCGTTGACGCCGTCCGAAAATGCCTCGGCGATCTCGCGCGTGTCGGGCGAATAGCTTTGCCACTCGGCCTGCATGTCGCCGCGATAGCGGACGAGCCGCGCGAACCGGTCGATCGGAATCCCGCTTTCTCCCAGCACCTCGGCCGTTTCTCCGGCCGCCAGGCGCCGCCACACGTCCATCTGAAACAGCCGGTCCTGGGCAGCCACGAATCCCTGGGCGAAGAAGAGATCGTGCTGGTTCTTCGCGTAAATGTGCGGCACACCCCAGCGGTCGCGCAGCACCTCGACGGGCTGCGTGAGCCCCGGCAGGGCGATTTCGCCGTCGAGTTGGGCAAGGACGGCTCGGCAGTCATCTCGCAGCAAAGCCGAGGTCTGAGCCATAGCGTTGGTGCCGGCGACGGCCAGAATGAACAGAGCGCAGTGTATCCGCACGGCACCGGTTGTCATGGCTTGCCTTGAAGTTCCCGCCCACCGAAGCGATGCAAATACCTCGACCCGGCCCGCACCATCCAGATCTGCGCCTTGGGAACGCGAGCGCGGAGCGCGTCGCACGCCGCCAATTCGTCGTCGTTGATCTCGTAGGCGCCCGTCTCGATGTCGATGGCCACAAACTTGCCGTCGTCCTCTGGCCTGAGGCGCGGGGCGACGTCGCGGTCGTAGATGGCGTCGCCGCGCTTGGCGAATTCCTCCTGGTTGTAGCGGGGGCGAGTCGTAGGCATTGCAGACGTTCTCCTCGTCGCCTTTCGCTCCGCGAAACGGCGCTCTTTCGCGGAGCGAAAGACGACATTTGTTTTTCGTTCGCCGCTAAGATGGTCCTACGCCATTGTACCCCCCTATTCAGGTTTTGCGGGGATCTTGTTCGTCGCGGCGCCGTTCACTTGATCGCAATCGGCCGCAGCGTGAATCCCGCCGTCGCGCCCGCGATCTTGTTCACCGTCGCCATGTAGCAAAACTCGTACACCTTGTCCCGCGCCAGCTCCTCGCAGTTGTGGAACTCGCCGATGTGAACGCCCTGCTCGACCAGGAGGTACTTGTGGACCGGGATGAACGAGTCCTGGCCGGGCAGCGCGGGGGCGACTTCCAGGCCGCTCGTGTCCGAGGCGATCAGCATCGCGCCGAACTCTTCGACGAGGTACTTTGCCGTTTCCAGCGTGATGCCGGCCGAGTCGTAGGTCTTGATCGTCGGGTGGTCTGAGCCGTCCTTGCCCCAGTGGCGGAGCGTACCCGTGCGCAAGATGACGACGTCGCCCGGCTGGAGCCTTACCTTCTGAGCGGCCAGGGCGGCGTCGACGTCCGCCGGCGTGATCGGATAACCGCTCGGAAGCTGCTCGACCTTCTTGACGCCGGCGATGTCGAGCATCACGCCGCGGGCGACGATCGGCGGAATCGTCGTCGCGTCGCACTTGCGGACGCCCCAGTTGCCGCCCCAGTCGTTTTCGGAGTAGCCGTTGTACCAGTGGTTGTCCTTGCCGATGGTGACGTGCCCCAGCCCGTCGATCTGCGTGGCCACGTTGTCGTTCATGAAGAGGGCGCAGGAGTGCCAGGCCGTGCCCGACGAGTTCGTCGCCGAGACGGCGAAGTCGTGATCGCCCTGCCGCTTGACGCCCTCGGGGCTGCGGAAGGTGATGATCTCGCCGGGGCTGTGGCCGGGCCACTTGAAGCTGTTGCGGCTGTAGGTGACGCCCAGGTCGTAGACGCGGCCCGCCTTGGCCAGCGAAAGGGCCGCGCGAACAGAGTCGGCGTTCATGGCGTTGAGCGCGCCCACTTCGTCGTCCTTGCCCCAGATCCAGCCCCAGCCTTTGCCTTTCTGCCAGCCCTTGATTCCCGCCGGCTCGTTTTGTGCGGAGACGCCGGAGAGCCAGACGAGGGCGACAACGAGAGCAACGGCAACGGGAAAGCGGACTCGGCGGGCGGACATGGCAGTAGCTCCATGATGGTGGGGAGGGGCAATTGAGCACCGGTCACGATAAAGCGGCGCGGAGCGCGGATCAAGTTTTTCGCGGGACGGAATCATCTGCTAAAGCGGGGCGAGAAGCCCGGCTGAAGCCGGCTAAGATGCGCTTAGGCAGCCTACCTACCACCGGCTGAAGCCCGGCGGCAAACAGGATGCCGGCTGAAGCCGGCAGCTCACAGCAGCGCGCGTGCCAAATGAAAACGGAGTTCGCTCCGCCGCTCGCCATTACGCATCGTGATACCGGCGGGGCCGATGCTCCCCGCTCGCGGCGCCCTTTCTTGACACCCTGCCCCGGCCGCACTAACGTCAAAGTGAAAGAATCTGCGGGTGTTCCCAGCGGAGGCGGAACAAATGCGACGGACGCTCGTTTTGACGGCGGGATGCGCGGTGGCGCTATTGGCGGCCCACCCCGCGGCGGGCATCGGACCGGAGAGCCCGGAGGTCAAGAAGGCCGTTGAGGACGGCCTGGAGTATCTGCGCACGGCGGAGTACGGCCGCCTGGGCGGCAAGGCCCTCGTCGGCCTGGCCTTTCTCAAGGCCGGCAAGGACAAGAACGAGCCGAAGGTGCAGGAGGCGTTGCAGGCGGTCCTGGCGACGGCCAAGGCCGGTCCGGACGCCTATTCCGAAGGACTCATCTACGACGCCGGCGTGTGCATCATGTTCCTGGTGGCGATGGACCCGTCGAAGTACCGGCAGGAGATCGAGGTTTACGTGAAAGCGCTGCACCGGCTGCAGAAGCGGCCGGGGGCCTGGGGGTATCCCGTCTCGAACGAGGCGAACGGCAAGACCTGCGACACGTCCATGACGCAGTATGCCGTGCTGGGGCTGTGGGAGGCGGCCGACCTGTCGGGCATCGAAACGCCGCCGCGCGTCTGGGAGCGGGCGGCCGACTGGCTGATTTCGACGCAGGCGCCCGACGGCGGCTGGAGCTACCAGGGGACGCCCGGCTCGCTCGACCAGCGCGTCAAGCAGGGCGCCGTCACCGACACGCTGACCGTGGCCGCCATGGGAGCGCTGTACATCGTGCGCAACCAGCTTGGCCACGGCCAGCTTCGCAAGCGCGACGACGACGACACGCCCGCCGCCCTCCAGCCCTATGAATCCGAGGAAGAGCGCAAGAAGCGCCTCAAGACCACGATCGAGCTGAAGTACTTTCAACGGGCGATCACGGCCGGCAACACCTGGATCACGCAGCACTATAAGCGCAGGCCCGAGAAGGGTTGGATTTACTACTACTTCTACGCCATGGAGCGCTACCAGAGCCTGCGCGAGGCCGACTTGCACGTCCGGCCCAAGAACCCGACCTGGTACCAGGAAGGGGCGAGCTTCATCGTCGAAGAGCAACGGGCGGACGGGAGCTGGCAGGCGCAGGAGAACATGTCTGTTCCGGATACGGCGTTCGCGATTCTGTTTCTCCTGCGCTCGACGCAGAGGAGCCTCGACAAATCGCTTATTCGCCGGCACCAGTCGAGCGTGCTCGTGGCCGGCAGCGGGTTCCCCGACAAGCCCGGCGTGCGGCTGCGCGACGGCGAGATCGTGGTGAAGCCGCTGGAGGCGCCGCTGGAGAAGGTGCTTCAGATCATCGACAACCCGCGGCACGAGCAGTACGCCGCGGCGCGCGAAGCGCTGGCCGACCAGGCGCGCAAGGGGGACGTCGAGGTGCTGGCCAAACACGCCTCCGCCCTGGCGCGGTTGGCGCAGCGCGGCGAGCGGCCCGTGCGGCTGTCGGCGATCGAGGGCCTGGGGCGGAGCCGGAACCTCGACCAGGTCCCGGCGCTGATCCAGCTCTTGTCGGATGACGACCTCGACGTCGTGCAGGCGGCGGAAAGCGCCCTGCGCCTCATCAGCCGCAAACCGGACGGCTTCGGACTCGTCCTGCGGCCCTCGGCGGAGCAGAAAAAGTCGGCCATGAAAAAGTGGTCGGAGTGGTACAGCTCGATCCGTCCCGACGCGGCGGTCGGAGGCGGGTCATGAGCGAGGCGGCCGGCCACGCGCAGGAGCCTTCGCCCGTGGAGGCAGCGCCCGAAACTGCGCCGCAGATGGAACCGGCCGCGCCGGAAAAGGGGCGCAGCCGGCTGGGGCTGGTCCTCGTCGGCAGCGCGGCCCTGGTGCTTGTCGCAGGCGGCGCCTTCGGCGCCTACTGGTTTTTCATCCGGCCGGGCGCGACGAAGGTCGGCGGCACGACGGCGGGGCCGCGGCATCGTCCCACGGGAAGCGCTGCGCAGGCGGAACCCAAGATTACGCCGGGGGCGCCCGTGCAGGTCCGCGGCGCGATTCCCGAGGCGGCCGGCGCTCCAACCGGCGATCCGCTGGCCGGCCTGGCCGGTTCGGCGGGGCTCACTTCGCTGGGACCGAGCCTGGATGACCCGGCAATGGACCGGTTTGTGACGGCCTCGCGCGCCGCGGCCGCGACGGAAGTCCCCGTCTCGCGCCGCTGGGAATTCGTCCTGCCGGAAGGGATCACCGTGGGCGAGTACGCCGACTACCTCGACGAATTGGGGATGGAGTTGGCGGTGTTGATGGACGACGGCAAGATCGAATACGTCGCCAAGCTCGCGCAGGCGATGCCCACGCGCCGCCAGGGGACGACCGCCGCCGAGACGCGCCCCTACCTCACCTGGCAGCGCGGCGACCTGATCGAGGCGGACCGGCAGATCCTGGCAAAGGCCGGGCTGGAGGCCGCGCAGCGGATCGTGCTCCACTTCTGGCCGCAAGGCGCGCAGGACAAGCTGGCGCAATTGGAAAAGGCGTTCCAGAACCGGAGCGCGGACCAGATTTTCAGGACGCGCTTTGGAGTGCGGCGGGCGGGCGCGGCCGAGTTTTACGTCGTCGAGCAGATCGCACGGTAGCTCCAGGGGACGCCCTTTTCGTCGCGCGCCACGATGCAGCTTCTCATCCAACAGCCGGACGGCCGGCCGCAGAAAGTCGCGCTCAACCCCTCCGGGACCGTCCGCCTCGGATCGCGGGCGCCGGCCGAAATCGTGCTGGCGGGCGAGGGGATTCACCCGGTCCATTGCGGGATCGTCGGCAAGGGGGGGCAGTTTCAGGTGGTGGCGTCGAAGGCCGCCGGCAAGGTGAAATTGAACGGCGCGCCCGTCACCGCAGCGGCGGTAAAGGCGGGCGACCGCATCGAGATCGGGCCGGTCATGGCCACGTTTGTGGGAGCGCCGGGCGGCACGCCCGCGGTTGCGGCCGGAGATGATTTCGGCCTGAAGCCGATTCAATCGCCCAAGCCTGCACCGGGCCTGGCGCCGCTGGCGGACGACTTTGGCTTGAAGCCGATTGGAAAGCCCGCGCCGAAGCCGACGGACCTGCCCGAGCTGACGCCGCTCGATGAACTCACGCCGATCGAGCCGCTGACGGAGCGTACTCCGCTGGAGCCGTTGGCGGAGCTGACGCCGCTGGGCCCGACGGCGTCGTTGCCGGAACTTTCCGACGCGGACTTGATTCCCGCCGAAGGCGGCGCCGCCGCGGCGCCTGCGCCCAAGCCGACACCTAGGACGGTGCGCCGGCCGGCGCCGGCCGCACCGCCCCCAAAGCGCCAGCCTTCACCCACTCCCGCACCAACTCCCACCCAGGAAAAGCGCGCGGAGCCATCGCCCCAGCCGCCACACCGGCACCGGCGAGCGCCCTTGGTGATCGCCGCGGGGGCCGTGGTGCTCGTGCTGGCGGGCGGCGCAACCGGGGCGTATTTCTTGTTTTTTGGCACTTCGTCGGAAGAGCTTTTTCTCACGGCCGACGCCAAGTACCAGGCGAAGCAATACGCGGACGCGGAGAAATCGTTCGAGACGTACCTGGCCGCCGCGCCGCAGGGAGCGCACGCAGAGGAGGCGAAACTCAAGCAGGGCCTGGCGCGCGTGCTGCCGCAGGTGGAGTCGTCGGCCTGGCCGCAGGCGCTGGCCGCCGTCCGCGACGCGACCGGCCAGTGGGGCGACGCCGCCTACGCCGACGCCGCGCAGCGGGGGCTGGCCGAGTCGTTGCCGCAAATTCTCGCGGGCCTGGCGAAACAAGCGCAGGACGCCGGCGCGGACGACGAGAAGCTCTCGTCGGCCGTGACGCAGGCGAGCGGGGCGCTGGAGCTGATCGATCGCTATTTGCCGGCGGACGAGCAGGAAAGGCACCAGATCGGCGAGTTGCGCGGCCAGATTGCGCTCCTCCAGCGGCAGGTCAAACAGGCCCAGGCGCTGCGGACCGCCGTGAGCGCGATCGACGCCGCCGCGCGCGAGGGCAAGGCCGCCGAAGTCGCCGCCGCACGAGAGGATCTGCTGCTGGCTTATCCAAAGCTCGCGCGTAGCCCGGCGCTGATTTCGGCCATGCAGCGGACGGCAACGGCCTTGAAGGACCGCGTCAGCGCGGCGGAAAAGCAAACCGCGGCGCAGCCAGGCGGGGGGGACGAGGCCTTTGCGCTGGCGGCGGTCTTTTCGACAAGCAGCGCCGGCGGCGGCGCGGCCGCGGCGCCGGGCGACGTGGCCGTCATCTTCGCGCCGGAGCACGGGGCCGTGTACGGACTCGATTCCGCGTCGGGGCGCCTGTGGTGGCGGCGCGCGGTCGGACTCGACAGTGTCGCGCCCGTGCTAGCGCTGGACGACGACGGGCGGGCCGCGGGCGCCGTGCTCTTCGATTCGCGCCACGGAGAGCTGCTGCGCGTCGCCGGCAGCGACGGAAAAGCGCTCTGGCGGCAGAAGGTCGGACCGCTGGCGGGCGAGCCCGTCGTCCACGGCCGCCAGGTCTTCGCCGCGACGCGCGACGGCTCGCTCCTGGTCATCGACGCCGACAGCGGGTCCCTTCTGTGGCAATATGGGCTCCCGCTTCCGCCGGCGTGTGCTCCGGCCGTCGACTTGGAGACCGGCACGATCTGCGTGCTGGCCGAGCACTCGTTCTTGTTCGTGATCTCGGGGCGGGAGCACAAGTGTATGGCGGCGGTCTACGTGGGCCACGACGCGGGGACGGTGGCCACGCCGCCGGTGATCGTGGGCAAGCACTTGCTTGTTTTCGAGGACGACGGGCTGGAGGAAACGCTCGTGCGAATTGTGGCGCTCGACGGCACGCCGGCGGCGCTGCAGCCGGTCAACCTTCCCGGCCGCGTACGGCAGCCGCCGCGCCCGATGGGGAACCGGCTGCTGGTGGCGACCGAGCAAGGGCAGTTGCACGTGCTGGACCACCTGGAGTCCGAACGGGCGCGGCCCATCCGCCGGGGCGCGAGCGGCGCCCTCGATGAATCGGCTGCGGCGGGCGTCGCCGGACCGCAGCTTTTCCTGTTGGGGCAGGACCTGGGCGCAGCCTGGCGGCAGGGCGTTTCGATCGTGCAGCGCACGACCGACGGCCGGTTGACGTCCAAGGCGCGGATGTGGGAGGGCCAGTCGTGTGCGCTGGGCGCGTCGTCGTCGGCAAGCATCGTCATCGCGCGCAGGTCGCCCGACCGCGACGGGATCGCCGTCGCTGCGCTCGATCCGAGGAACGCGCAAACCGTGCGCTGGGAGACGACGCTGGCCGAGCCGCTGGCGGCGGCCGCGGTTTCGGCGGCGGAGTTTCGCGCCGTGACGCCGGCCGAGGAGCTGTTCCGCGGCGGTCTGCCCGGCGGGACGAGCACGGCGCCGACGGTGTTTGAAGCCAGCGCCGGTCACCAAGCACGGCGTGCAAGCGGCTTCCAACCGGGCCGGGCTTTCTCGCTGCCGTCCGCCACGGTGCTCGCGCCGCTGGGCGGACCGTCGCTGGTGTTCGACACGGGACTGGACAAGCCCCGCACGTTGCACTCGTTCTCCGCCGCCATCACGTGCTGCGAGAAGATCGACGACGGTCATTTGCTCGTCGGACTCTCGGGCGGGCCGGTGTTCGTCTACGACGTCGAGAAGCGTTCGCCAGGGAGCCGGCCGGTCGTCTTGCCCGGCGCCGGCGAGTCGCCTTGGCTGGCGGGAGTGGCGGATGAGAAGACGTTCGTGGCGGCGTGCGGTTCGACGCTGTGTCGGCTCGAGTTTGACGGCGCGTCGCGGAAGCTCGCGGCGGCGCGGACGGCCCCGCTGGGCGGGACGGCGATTCGCGGCGGCGGGGCCGGGGGCCTGGCCGTCGTCGGGCAGTTCGCCTGGCTGGTGCGGAAGAAAGAGGGGCCGGCGGCAACGTATGACGTCGTTTCGTTCCGGCTGCCCGGGCTCGAGGAAGCGACGGCCGCGCCGCTTTCGGCTGCGCCGGTCTTTGGGCCGGAGACGCTCGGCAATCGCGCGATCGTGGCCACGGCGGACGGCGTCGTGCGCTGCATCGCCGGCGACAACGTCGCGTGGACGTCCGGCCCGCGGTTCGGGCGCGTGGTGGGCGCGGCCGCGCTCGACTCAGAGCGATGGATCGTCGCGTCCAGGAGCGGAACGCTGTTCATCGTAACGGCGGCGACAGGCGACGTTTCCGGGACCATCGACGCCGGCCAGCCGTTGGCCGGGGGGATGTGGATCGCCGGGGACCGTTTGGCGCTTTCGGCCAGCGACGGCAGCCTGCTGGTCTCGCGCGAAACGACGCAAAAACTCTCCTCGGCGCCGGCGGCAGCCGCCGCCGGATCATTGAAGACCCGTTAAGACTAGAGCAGAGCCATGTCCTCGCGATCCGAAACCGTCAAACGCGTGGCCGCCGTCTTGTTGTGGGTCGCGGCGATTGCGATCAGCGGGGCCGTTGCGAGTTCATCTCCGGCCCAGGAGCCGCCGGAGACCCGCCTTATCGACCGCGAGCCGTTCGACGAGCTGACGCTCAAGGCCGAGGAGACCCCCATCAAGCTCCAGCCGCTGGCGCTGGAGCCGCGGAGGCCGCTGCGCGGGCAGGCCGCCGATTCCAAGGTCCGTGTGCGGCTCTTCGACCGGCCGCAGCAGCAATATGAAGTGACCTGGGCCGACATCGCCAGCCTCAAGCTCTTTGAAGAGCTGGTGATGGGAGAGGCGGCGGCGCTCGTTCAGGCCCGCAAGTTCGACGAGGCGTATCCCTATTACGTCTTTCTGGAAAAGAACTACGCGAAGTTCCCCGGCGTCCCACAGGCGTTTCAGCAGTTTTTGTTCCAGGAGGCGAAGTTCTGGCAGGAGCGCGGGCGGCTCGACCAGTCGCTGGCGCTGCTGACGGAGCTGCACGCCCGCAACGCGAGCTTCGAGGGGCTAGAAGCGGCGATGGGGGAGATCGTCGATGCGCTCGTGGCGCGGCACCTGGCGGCCTCGCGCTACACGGCCGCGCGGCGGCAGCTTGCGGACCTCAAGGCGCGGTTCCCTGAGCACGCCGTCGTGAAACAGCGCGAGCAGCAGCTCGTCGACGAGGCGACGGCGGCGCTGGCCGCGGCGCAGGCGGCTCAAGGCCGGCAGAAATGGCGCGAGGCGCACGAGGCGGCGGCCGCGGCCGTGGCGAAGTTCCCGGACCTGCCGGGCGCCAAGGAGCTGTTGCGCGAGATTCAGTCGAAGTACAGCATCATTTCGGTCGGCGTGACGCGGCTGGCGGGCCCGGCGGAGCGCCTGTCGCTCGACGGCTGGACCGCCCGGCGGCAGGCGCGGCTCTTGCACCGCATGCCGGCCGAACAAACCGCCCTCACGCCCGGAGGGCCGAAGTTCATTTCGCCCGTGGGCGCCTGGGCGCCGGGCGAGACGGGCACGCTGGAGCTTGCCAAGGCGCTCAAATGGTCGGGCGGCGCGGGAGAGGTGACGAGCTACGATGTCGCGCGGCAATTGGCGACGGTCCCCGCGGGCTTCGGATCGTCGTTGTGGACGATCAAGTGCGGCGACGGGTCCGAAGCGGTCGCCACGGGTCCGGACGGCCATAGCGCCCTTGCGCAGGCGGCCTGGCAATTCCCGCTCGTGCCTTGGCACTTTGGCGCCTCGGCCGGCGATGCCGCGCCGCCCGTCTTGGGACCGTACCTGCCGGGCATCCAGGCGGAGCGCGAAACGCGCTACCTGCGCAACGGCGACTATTTCGCGCTGGAAACGGAAATGGCCAGCGAGATCATCGAGCGGCAGTACGATGCGGAGGGCGTCGTCGCGGCCCTGCTGCGGGGCGAGGCGGCGGCGATCGACCGCGTGCCGCCGTGGGAGGCGGCGCGACTTCGCACCAGCCCCGACGTGACGGTGGCGGCCTATGCCGCCCCCAGCGTGCATTTCCTGGTCATGCGTCCGGGGCACCCGCTGCTGGGACAGCGCTGGGTGCGGCGGGCGCTGTTGTACGGCATTCACCGCGAACGGATTCTCAGCGAGACGCTGCTGGGAGCGGCCGATGTGCAGCGCGGGAGCGTGGCGGCGGGACCCTTGGCGTCGGGCGCGGCCGGCGAGCCTTTGCGCTACGATCCGCGGCAGATGCTGGCGATGCTGGCGGCGGCCGGCGCGGCGGGGGGAAGGACGGGACCGCCGCAGGCGCTCAGCCTGGTGCTCGCGCATCCGCCCACGGAGACGGCCCGCCGGGCGTGCAAGGAAATCCAACAGCAGCTTGGCCTGGAGGGCAAGGGCGTCGCCATTCAGCTCTATGAGCTTCCCGACGACGGTCTGGAGGGCGCGCTGAAGCAGGCTGATCGCTGGGACCTGGCCTACGTCGAACGAATGGCGGCCAACCCGGCGGCCGACGCGGTACAGCTCCTTGGGCACGAAGGAATTGCCTGGACAGAGAGCCCGGCCCTGGTGGACGCGCTCGCGCGGCTGGCCCGAGCGCCGGACTGGGCTAAGGCCCAGGAGATCGTCGGCCAGATCGACCGTCTGGCGGCGGAAGAATTGCCGGTGCTGCCGCTGTGGCAGTTGACGGAGTTCTTTGCCCACGACAAGCGGCTCGCGGGCGTCGGGGCCGCCCCGCTCGTCTTGTATCAGAACGTCGAGCAATGGCGGCTGGGTCCGGCGGCGAATTGAGGGACACATGAAATCGGCATGGAGACGACGGGCGTGGCGATGCGGGACGGCGGCGGCGATGGCCGTCGTGCTCCTTGCCGCGTCGCTGCGCGCGCAGCAGCCGGCGCTGCCGGAAATGACGCTCACGCAATGGGACAACGCCGCGTACGAGATTGAGGTTTCAATCTCGGCGGACGGTTCGGCGGTCTGGACCAAGGCGCGGCTCGACGAGGTCGCAGAGCATCTGCCGCAGGCGGCGCGACGAACGATGGGAGCGGCCTGGCACGTGTCCGTTGCCGGCGCGACGGCGCAGGGCGTCGGCGCCAAATCCCCTGCTCCTTCGCTCCCCGCCAAAAAAGTGCAATTGCACTTGAAATCGAGCGGAACGGCCTTTGAGGTCGAGGCGCAGGAGAGCGACCCGCTGGCGGGCTGGCAGGGGCCGGTCGTGCGGCGCGAAGTGGCTGCGCTATCGGACCTGAATTTTTCCTGCTGGTCGGCGCTACATGGGGCGGTGATGCCGCAGGCGCTCGTGACCGCCGCGAAGGACGACAAGGTCACCGTGCGATTGCGGGCCGGCGGCATCCCGCTGCGCGATGACCGGGCCGCGTCGCTGCGGGTGGGGGCGGTGCTGTGTCTTGCGCCGCCCGCGGGCGCCGAGTCGACGTTCCTCGTCGTCGAGAGCACGCCGGGGGCGGAGGCCGTGTGCCATGTCGTGGGCGCGGGAAGCCTCTCGATTGTGCCGGGAGAGACGCTGGCTTTTCAGGTTTCGCCGCCGGGCGGCTCGACGCGGCTGCGCGTCGTGCGGCGGGGGGACAGCGCGCCGCTGGCGGCCTTGGAAGTCGCCGTCGATGAAGGCGCGAACGATGCGCCGCAGTTGGCGGGGCGGACGGACCGGCAGGGGGAGGCGGTTGTTCCGGCCGGCAAGTCGCCGCTCGTCTATGTGACCGTGTCGAACGAATCGGCGCCGCTCGCGCGATGGCCCCTGGTGCCGGGCTGGCCGAGGGAGCAGACGATCGAGCTGGACGTCTCGGCGGAGGCCCTGGCGCGGCAGGCGGCGCTGGCTGCCTTGCGCACGCGCGTCCTGGAACTGGCGGTCCGACGCGAGGCCGGCCAGGCGCGGGCCAAGGCGCGCCGCGACGCCGGCAAGGCCGCCGAGGCCGATCAGATCGCCGCGGCGCTGCGAAAGGACGTGGAAGCCGAGGGCAAGCAGATCCAGACGGCCATCGAGCAGCAGCTTGCGGCTGCCGGTGACGACGCGGCCGAGGCCCTGTGGCGCGAGCTGGCCGAGTCGCTGAGGAAGGAACTCGACCGCCTCAGCCAATAATAACGAGCGGCTAACCCGGCCTGCAGGAATTTCACCGCGAGATCGCGGCCGTCGCCACCTGAGATCCAACTCCGCAATTTGCAAAGACCCGTCATGCGCCGCGACGGACGACGAGCCGACGAGCTGCGCCCGATCAAGTTCCGCCGCCGGTTCACGCGCACCGCGCCGGGGAGCGTGCTGGTGCAGGCCGGCGGCACGACGGTCCTGTGTACCGCCAGCGTCGACGAGTCCGTGCCGCCGTGGCTTTTGGGCAAAGGCAAGGGCTGGATCACCGCCGAGTACAACATGCTGCCCGGCAGCACCAGCCCCCGCAAGCCGCGCGAGCGCGGCGCGAAAATCGACGGCCGGACGACCGAAATCCAGCGATTGCCGACGGGGGGACGCGCGCCGCGAGCATCAGCGGGGCGATCGTGGCCCTCGTCGATGCGCTGCGCTCGATCGCGGGCCTGTCGCGGCCGGTGCTGCGGACCTCGGTTGCGGCGATGAGCGTGGGGATCGTCGGCGGGCAGGCGCTTCTGGACCTCGATTATTCCGAGGACGTCGTGGCCGAGGTGGACATGAACGTGGTCATGACGGGTCAGGGGCGGTTCGTCGAGGTGCAGGGAACGGGCGAGGAATCGACGTTCAGCGAGCAGCAGCTCTTGCAGCTCTTGAAGCTCGCCGGCTCGGGCATCCGCCAGGTGACGCAGCTTCAGAAGGCGGCGCTGGGCAAGCAGTGGCCTGGGTAGGGCGGAGCACCGCCGCGTGGAGATCGGGAGGCCTTCTGGCCGGGCCTGAGGATGGCAGCCAACGGGAGGATTCGCATGCGACCACGCCAACGCTAACTCGCATGCACGACAGCGGCGTCCAACACGTCTTGATTTTGCTGGTGGGACTTTTTGGCCTGGAGCCGGCGCCAGCGCCACGCGCGCACGTGGTAAAAGAGGACCGGCAGTAGCAGGTCGATCACCTCGTCGGCCACGAGGATGCCTCCCAGCACGGGCGCGGCCATCGGTTTCATGACCTCCGCCCCGGTCCCCGTCGCCCAAAGCATGGGGGCCAGACCGATGATCGTCGTCCCTTCGGTGAGCAGTTTGGGTCGCAGTCGATGCACGGCCCCTTCCATGACCGCCTGCCTCAGATCGGCCAGGGTCATGTTCTCAAGGCCGCCTCGCTTCTCCACTGCCTCGCGCAAGTAGACAAGCATCACAATTCCCGTTTCCGTGGCCAGGCCGAAGCAAGCGATGAAGCCCACCCAGACGGCCACGCTGAAGTTGTAGCCGAACAGGGACTGGAAGAGCACACCGCCGGCCACCGCGCCCGGAACCGCCAGCATCATCAGCGCGGCGTCGGCGAAGTCGTGGTACGTGATGTACAGGATCACGAAGATGATCATCACCACGATCGGCACAATGACCATGAGCGTCCGCTTGGCCCGGAGCTGGTGCTCAAACTGCCCGCTCCATTCGATGTACATGCCCGAGGGCAGCTTGACTTTCTGGGCCACCGCCCTCTGCGCGTCTTCCACAAAGCCGACGATGTCGCGGTCGCGCACGTTCAGTTGGACGTAGCTGCGCAGAAGGCCGTTTTCGCTCTTGATCATCGACGGCCCTTCCACGATCCGCACGTCGGCAATCTGACTGAGCGGAATCTGCGTGACCCCGTTGGAAGTCGGCTTCAGCGCCGAGCGATCTTGCGGGACGACGGAGGCCGCGCTGACCTTCTCTCCGCCCGCCATCGAGCCGCTGGCGCTCACCAGCAGATTCTTGACCGACTCCTCGTCTTCGCGAAACGCCCGCGCATAGCGGACGCGCACCGGGAACCGTTCGCGCCCCTCGACGGTCATGGTGATCATCTTGCCGCCCAGGGCGGTTTCGACGACGTCCTGCACATCGCCCACGTTGATGCCGTAGCGGGCGGCCTTGTCGCGGTCGATGTTGATCTCCAGGTACCCCTCGCCGACGATCTGGTCTGGAAAGACGTCCGCCGCACCGGGGACGTCGCGGAGAACCGCAGCGATCTGTTCCGACACGCTTTGAATTTCATTCAGGTCATCCCCGTAGACTTTGACGCCGATCATCGTGCGCACGCCGGTGGCCAGCATGTCCACGCGGTTGATGATGGGCTGAGTCCAGATGTTGCCCCAGCCCGGCACTTGCACCATGGAGTCCATTTCCTTGAGCAGGCTGTCCTTGGACTTCTGCCAGAGGAACAGGCCGGCGGCGAATGGCTTTTCCAGCTCTGTCTGCAGCGCTCGGAGGTCTTCGTCTCGTTCGCCTCCGCTCCACGCTCCCAACGATTCGGCCTTCTTGCGCAGTTGCTGGACCGCCTGCCACGTGTAAAAGGGAACGGCGTGGTCGAACAGCCGCCAGTTCCAATGCTTAACGTGGTCGGACCAGCGATCGCGCCGCTGGCGTTCCACCGCGGCCAGCACGACGGAAGAGAACGTCGGCCGCTCCATCCCTAGCACCTGCCCTGCGTCGCGCAGCAGTTCCTCCGCGAGGCCCGACTTGAGGGCCAGCAGTTCCGGGCTCTGCTTGACGACGCCGCGCCGGGCCATCTCTTCCGTTACCTGCTGAGCGATGGCGGAGATCGACGACATGTCGGGCGATTCCACCAGTTGGACGCCGTGCTTTGCGGCGACAGCCGACGCCAGGGACGCGATTTCTTCGGTGCTAGGCTCGCGGACGAGCTTCCCTCCTTTCCGCAGCGCCTGGATGATCTTCTCGACGGTGAAGCGCGAGAGCTCTGGCGCAAGTTGGTTCTGGAAGGCGGCATAGTCCTGGAAGGTCCGATTTCGCATCGTCTGATCAAACTCCTCCAGGGCAAACATCGTGGCGTCGTTGACCAGGTCGGTTTGCTGGTCCGGCTTGAGATTCTTGATCCATCCGCGACGCTGTAAGGCCGAGAAGACGGCCTCTGTCTGGCGCCGAGCGTCCGGGTACTGAAGCTCCCGCTTGGGCCAGTGCTCACGCGGCCGCAGATTCACGACCGTTTCGATCATGTCCGGAGGCGCCGGATCGGTCGGGGTCTCCGCACGCCCGGCCTTGCCGACCACCATTTCGACTTCCGGAAAACTGCGCAGGAGCGCGTCGCGCGCCTTTAAGTCATCCGTCGCCTGCGTGATCGAGGCGCGGGGAATGGTGATCGGCATGTCCAGGACCGTGCCTTCGTCCAGCGGCGGCATGAACTCGCGGCCCAGGCGCGGCATGCGCGTGTCGGCCAGCAGCGCCACCACCAACAGGCAGGCCGTCACACCCGCCAGCGGCACCAGCCGGCCTCGGCCGGAACTGTCCACCCAGGCCGCCCAGATGGCGGCCAACATGATCCCGATCACCACTATGAAGAACACGATGCGCACGTCCACTGGAACGGCGCCCACAATGAAGATAGCGCCCGTCACGAGCACGATCGGCCAGGGATGATCCAGCAAATAGCTCAGCACCGGCCGGTAGACTTGGATGAAGCTCCGCACGATCCAGCTCTCTTCTTCATGCCGCACGCGGCCGCGCACCAGGAGCGGAATCAGCGCCGGCACCAGCGTGATGGCCAGGATCGACACCCCCACCATGGCGAACGTCTTCGTCCAGGCCAGGGGATGAAACATCCGCCCTTCGATCCCACTCAGCGCAAACACGGGGATAAAACTGATGACCATGATCATCACGGAAAAGAAGATCGGCCGTCCGACCGTGCGCAGGGCCGGCAAGACCAGCTCCCGCGTGCTTCCGCGGACCTTTTCCTTGCCAAAGCGCTGGTGCAAATGATGCGTCGCGTTTTCCACCATCACGATCGACGAGTCGACCAGCACGCCGATCGAAATGGCGATGCCCGACAGCGACATGATGTTCGACGGAATGTTCAGTAGGCGCATGAGGATGAACGACACGAGCACCGCCATCGGCAGCGTAATGCAGACGATGAGCGCGCTGCGGACATGCCAGAGGACCAGCAAAATCAACAGGCTGGCGACGAGCATTTCCTCCGTTAGCGTGCCGGTGACCGTGCCGATGGCCCGGTCGATGAGCGCCGTGCGCTCGTAGAACGGCACGATCCGCACGCCTTCGGGGAGTCCTGTTTGGAGCTGTTCAATCTTCTTCCTAATGCGCTTCGTCACCGCCAGCGGATTTTCCCCGTAGCGCATGAGCACCACGCCCCCGACGGCCTCGTTGCCGTTCTTCTCCAGGCTGGCGCGCCGCATCGAGGAGCCAAACTGAACGCTGGCCACGTTGCCCACGTAGATCGGCGTTCCGTTCCTGGAAGTAATGACAGTGTTCTCGACGTCTTTGAGCGACTGAATCCAGCCGGTGCTACGGACCAGATACTCGGAGTTGGCCTTCTGAATGAGGCGGCCGCCGACGGAGGAATTCGATCGCGCCACGGCGGAGAAGACTTCGCCGAGCGTCACGTTGTAGGCCCGCAGCTTGTTGGGGTCGATATCGACTTGGTACTCGATGGGGAAGCCCCCCACGGAGGCCACCTCCGCGACGCCCGGCACGCTGTAAAGCTGGTAGCGCACGTACCAGTCCTGGATGGCCCGCAAGCGCCCCAGGTCCTGGCCTTCGCCTTCGACGGTGTACCAGAAAATCTGCCCCAGGGCGGTCGCGTCCGGGGCAAGGTAAGGGGCGACGCCCTGCGGCAAAAACGTGGCCGCGATCGACAACCGCTCCAGCACGCGCTCCCGCGCAAAGTAGAAGTCGATGTGGTCCTCGAAGATGATGTTGATCATCGAGAAGCCGAACTCGGACGTCGCGCGGATGTCCTTCACGCCCGCCAGGCCTTGCAGGTTCACTGAAAGCGGGTACGTAACCTGGTCCTCGACTTCCCGGGGGCTGCGACCGGGCCAGTCTGCGAACACAATGACCTGGTTTTCGGACAGGTCCGGGATCGCGTCGATGGGCGTCTTCAAGACGGAGTACGCGCCCAGGCCGGCAACGACCAGCGCCAGGAAGATGACGAGGAACGGATTGCGGACCGAGTATTCGATGATCTTCTCGATCATGGCCTTCCGGCAGGCTGCCACCTGCCGCTCCCGGGACGCGTGGACTCCCCTCAGAACGGGACAAGGTGATGGGTGGCCACTTTTTCCAGCAGCCAATCCGGCCCCTTCTCATCCAGACCGTCGAGCGCGACCGCGCCCTTGACGCCGTAGTAGTCGGCGCAGGACGGTCAGATGTGCACGGCCGTGCCCTGCGCACGGATGGTCTCGATGACCTTGGCCGCGTTCTCCTGCTTGGCGAACAGCGGCGAGGAGACTTTTTCCGCCTGCCCCTTTTTGCAAAGCGGGCCGCCGTCGATGGCGAACCAGACGTGGTTGTCGCCTTGCGGCAGCTTGCTGGCCGTGACGAGGGCCAACATCACGCGCGTCGGGTCATTGGGGCCGTGGGTGACGGCCACCACATAGCCTTTGCGGCCGCCCTCTGCCTGCGCCGTCTCAGAGCCGCAGCCGGCGAGCGCCGAAAGCCCCAGGCCGCCAGCCCCCAAGGCGGCCAGCCGCAGGAAGTCGCCGCGGCTCAGCGCTCCAGTCTCATTCAGTTGGGACATGAGATCTCCTTTCGTCGTCACAAGCTGCCCTGGGCGGCCAGCAGGAAGCAGGCCGCCCAAAGCAGCAGCGTCGGTTTCATGGCTATCAGTGGCCGTGGCCGCCGTGACCGTGCCCGCCATGGCCGTGGCCCCCGTAGCTGTGGCCGTGGCCGTAGTGGCCGTGGCCGTAGTAGCCATGGCCGTAATAGCCGCCGTGGCCGTGGCCGTAGTAGCCGCCGTAGTACACCGGGTAGCTCCCGCGGTAGCCGCCGTAGTAGGCCGGATACCCGTAGTAGCCACCGTAGCCACCGTAGCCGCCGTAGCCACCGTAGCCACCGTAGCCACCGTAGTAGCTGCCGTAGCCGCCGTAGTAGCCGCCACCGTAATAGCCACCGCCGCCGTACCCGCACCCGCCGTAGCCCCAATGCCAGGCATGGGCCGTGGAGGTGGAAACGGCCAGCACCAGCAAGACAGCCAAGACAAGCAATGCCTTGCGCATGGGTCGCCCTCCTCAAAGTGGAACAATCGGAACGTCAGCCCCCGGCGCTACGCCGCGCCGGCGAGCAGCAAGAGCACTTGGTGTTTTCGTTCAGCTCGCGGCCTCCTTGAGCGTGAGGTCCATTCCACATTTCGGACACTTGCCCGGTTGGCCCTGCTCGACTTCTGGGTGCATTGGGCAGAAGTAGATTCCGGCGGGCGACTGCCCGCAGCCCAGTGTCGCGGCCAGTGCCAGAATCGCGATCGCCAGCGTTTTGCGGAACATTCGAGTTCTCCCGATGTCAGTGGATGGACATTCCGAACCGGCGGCCGACGCGAGCCGTTTTGCTCAGCATCCACACCGACGAACACCCGCATGCGAAGGTGCGCTCCAGAACCTCGCAGGCGCCGGACCGCTGGCGGGCGCAGGGGCCTTCAGCGTGTGGCCATTCTGACCAGGCATCCCCATCCCTGGCATACACATCGGGCAGGGGCATGGCATGTTCATCGATTCCATCCCGTTGTGATCGTGATGCGCCGCGCCGTCGGTGGCTTTGAGCATCGCGTCGTGATCGCTCTTTTGCTCCGCTGCCGCTGGCGCTCGCGCCTGTTTGGGAACGAGCGCCATGTTGCAGATCGGGCACTTGTCCCGCCGGGGCCACTGAATCTCCGGATGCATGGGACAGGTGTAGAGTTGCTTTGCCGCGGGCGACTTGCCATTGGAGGTTTGCGGCTGATCTTCGGACTGGCCGCTCCAGGCCAGACCCCACGCGAGGGCCGCGACGATCGCGGCTACAACCACGGCCTTTCGAAACATGGCTCGACTCCTGATTTTGAGGTGGTGGGAGGCTGCGATGGGCGGCCGCGCGAACGGTCGACCGCCGCACCGCAGTTCCCTCGGCACGTATCGCCCTGCCTCGACGGCAGTTACTTGTCGCCTCCCCGCTGCTTGAGGTTGTTGGCCAGCAGTTCATCGAGGACCTTCACATACTTGTCGGGATCGGCCTTGATCTTGGCGATGCAGGGCTTGCAGCAGACGTAGAGCGCCCGGCCGTTGACGACGACCGAGGGCGCGTCCTTGGGCAGCTCGCGCTTCATGACCGGGCACCGCTGCTGGGCCGCGATCTGGTTGGCCTGCACCTTCGCCCACGTCTCCTTGGAGATGTTCTTGCCCGCGCAGTCCTTGCAGCAGAGGAACATCGTCTGCTCGCCCACCTTGGCCTTGAAGGCGGTCTCGGCGTGCAGCGCCTCGCCGGTGACCGGGCAGATCTTCTGCGCCGCCAGGATCAGCGCATCCGCCGCGGGCGGCTTCTCCTGCGCATAGGCCCCGACAAGCAGAAGGGCCAAGACGACCGCCCCCAAGCCCATCGTCAACAGCGTCGATTTCATCGCATTTCACTCCATTTCATGCGCAGGCTTCAAAACTCGCGGCAAGCGGCGCCTGCGTGGCCTGCTGCCGCGATAGCTCCCATTTGGTTACGGGCGGATTTTCTTCAGCGCGGCGGCCGGGTCCTTCTCGACCTCCTCCTTGCACCCCTCACAGCAGAGAAAGAGCGTTTTCCCCTGGACGTTCATCTTGTAAGGGACGCCCATGGAACCGAGCGGCAGATCCGTAACCGGACACTTCTTCTGCCGCTCGGCGAGCTTGCGGTCCGCTTCCGGCAGCTTGGCAAGGTTCTCTTGCTCCTTCGACTTTCCTCCCGCAGTCCCGCCGCCCGGCGTGCTGCCGCTTCCCGACGTCGTGCCGCGCGTGGCGGACGGCCCCGCCGATTCCGGTCCGCCGCTGGCCCCGAAGTAGGCCGCCGCCGCCGCGGGGTTGAGGCGCGTCTCGGCATCGACCAGGAAGGCGCCTGCCGCGGCCACGCGGTCCCCCGGCAACAGGCCGTCAATTACCGCGTAATAACCCCCCGAGCGCGGCCCGAGTGTGACGGCCACGCCTTCAAACAAGCCCGGCTCCCGCTCGACGTAGACCACCTTCTGGGCACCGGTGTCGACGACGGCCCCTTCGGGAACCGCTAATACGGCTTCGTCCGTGACCGTTGTCAGACGGTTCAGATAGAAATCGGGCTGCTGCGCGATCTTCTCTTCGCAGCCGTCACAGCAGAGAAAGACCGTTCGGCCGCCGGCGCTGGCCTTCACGGGTTTCCCCATGCTGCCGAGCTTCGCCCCGGTGACAGGGCAGACTTTTTGCAGCTTGATCAATGACTCATCGGCGCTTTCAGAGGGGAGTTGCTCATTGACGCCATCACCGGCTCCACTGGGCGGCGACGGAACGGCTGTGGGAAAGCTCTGCCCCTCCTTCCAGGCGATCAGCCGCGACCGGAACGGCTCGATGGCCGGCACAGGGGTCTTCAATACCACCGTGGCATACATGGCGGGCCGGAGCACGTGACCCGGATTCTCCAATTCGAAGCGCACGCGCTGCGTGCGCGTCGATGGCTCCAAATGGGGATGAACAAGGCCGACGCGACCCTGGAACACGCGGCCCGGCAAGCCTTCGATGGTCGCCTCCACGGCCTGACCCTTGCGGGTCATCGCCGCGTCCTTCTCGTACACTTCCCCTTCGATCCAGACCGTCGAAAGGTCCGCTACCTCGAACAGCATCTGGCCCGGTTCGACCCGGTCCCCTTCGACTACTTCCTTGATGAAGACGTGCCCGTTCTGAGGCGAACGGACGATCAGCCGCTCGCTGGCCTTGCCCGTGCGGACCATCTCGTCAATCTCGCTGTCCGCCACGCCCAGCAGCCGCAGCTTGTCACGCGAGACCTTTACGAGGCGCGATTCGCGGGAGTCCTTGACAATCAGCAGTTCCGACGCAGCGTTGTAGAGATCAGGGCTGTACACCTCGGCTAAGGGCTGGCCCTCGCGGACTTCGGTGAACGATTCGTTGACGAGGAGTTTTTCGACATACGACGACGCGCGCAGCACGATCCTGGACAGCCGGCTCTCGTCCACGGTCACGAACCCCACCGTTCGGACCTCACGCGTCAAGGGTTGCAGCGAAACCTCCGCCGTTCGGATGCCCGCCGCCTGGATCCGGTAGGGCGAAAGCTGGACGCGGCTGACGATCCCCTCCGGCAGTGGTGCGGCCTCGCCCTTTTTTCGCTTTGAAAGCGGCATGCCGCAGATCGGGCACTTGGGGATGGCGCCGCCCGGATCGGGTTGGTCGCGCACGACACTGGGGTGCATCGGGCAGTAGAACTCCTCGCCGCCGGCAAGCGCCGCTGCGCCGCTGGCCGAGGGCCTCGTCCACTTGTCCCAGTAGTTCTTGATCGTGCTCCAATAGCCGATGACGAGGCCAAGCACCACCAGGACGAGGATGAAACGGAGGCGGATCTCGATCATTTTCAGGGCGAACAGCAACGACCTCCCCAAGCTGCGCCGCTCGGGCTGGCTAACGTTCGCTTGATCTGGAGCTTGGGGGACTTGATTCGGCTCGCTCATGATTTCTCTCCCACCAGAAGTCACTCCACTGCCGGGGATGGCTTCCGTAGTGCGACGTTAACCGAACGGTCACGTTGGGGCGTTCGACCGCAGGCGCCAGTCCACTTGCTTCAACCGAGCGGACGAGCACGGTGCGGATCGCAGGCGCGGCAGGCACGAAAGCAGCACGTGGTGCAGGTCCGGCAAAGCGCTCGAAGTGCCCGGCTGCGCAGGGTGGGCGCATACCGGTAGCGCCGAGAAAGACTCAGGTGTTCAGCCGGACCTGAAGAGCTTGAAGAGTGGTATCGGCCGGCGACCATGACGCGTCCGAAATCGGGCGCGCTGAAGCCCTCCCGTCAGTCCCGGCCGCGTCGAAGTCGGCAATCGCGTGCAAGACGAGGACCAGTGAATCGCCGCGCTGATGATGACGGCCGCCCGGCGAAGCTGGCTCGGAAGGTTTGGGCGGGAGCCGGGACAGGCAGCAAGCCATGCCGCAGCACCGTCCGTCCGGCGTGCCACAGCAGCACTTGCGATGAACATCCATCGGCTGACCGGTTCCGCGCCGGGCGACGGCAAGCGCAGGGTGCAGCGCCGACATGCTCAGGCTGAGGGCCAAGCATGCTGTGACAATCCAGCGAATTGCAGGGCGGGTTCTCATCGCCATCCTACCGTTGCCGTCTATTATACGGCGCTGAGCTCGCAAGACATAAGGCCAAATCGCGATTTCCACTTTTGCGAGGGCAGCCGCCTGCCCGAAGTTCAAGCACGTTCGGCACTTCGATGAATTGAGCCGCCGGTATCTTCCTTTGCTGCAACATCTCCGTTTGAGACTTCATTCAGGCCCCGATGCTCGGCCAAGCCGAGCCATTGGACGGGTGGCGAGCGTTGCGCCGTCTCGCCAGGCGTTGATGCGTCCGCGCACTTCAGCCAGCAACACAGCAGGGCCTGCAAGCGCGGAGTGCGGCAGAGACGAAATGCTTGGGACTGAACTGGGAACCGCGCCACTTCGCCGCCGGCACCCCTTGCGGATACGTCGGGCGCTGCGGCGCAGCAGCACCGAGCCAACCGGCACGTGGCATGTCCCGATTGGCAGAGCGCAACCGAGCGAGCCAGCGACGCGACCGCCATGACGACGGCCATTGTCACTGAAAGCACCGGCTGTGCTCCAAAGCCGCGCAACATTACCCGTTCTCCGCAATTGTCCCGCACTTCAAATCTTCACCGCACTCCAACGCTTGCCAAGCCTGCTGACGGCAAGCCGGAGGCGCCGTCGTCCCCAGCGACTTAACGACTGCAACTCGGACAATGCCCCGACGGCGGCGAGGCAGACGACGAATCGGTGCTCCGGCAGCCGGCCGCGACCGCCAGCGCCAACGCAACCAACGTAAAAACGAACGCTCCAATTTTCCTGAGCTTCAGCATGGCCTCTTCTCCTTCTCGACAGTGCGCGGATTGCTCCGCGCTCGTTGAACGCTCCCGCCGAATCACGGCGCCGAGCGCGACACCTTGGCGAAATAGGTTTCGGGGTCGCGTTGCACGCGCGCGATGCACCCCTTGCAGCAGACAAACAGCGACCGCTCCCCGATCGTGACCTTCCAGGGCGTGCCGTGAGCGCCGAGCGGCTTCCCCATGACCGGACAGTTCCCCTGTGCTGCCATCGCCTCACGGTCGGCCGCCGTCGCCTGGGCCACCGTGATCTTGCCGTCCGCTGCTTCTTTCTGCTTTTCCGCACTGCCGCCGAGAGCCGTCAGGACGGCAAGCGGATCTTGCTTGACTTTGTCGACGCAGCCCTCACAACACAGGTAGACGGGTAGCCCGTCCACGAGGACCTTGACGACCTCGCCGTGCTGACCCAACGTTTCGCCCATGATCGGGCACGTCTTCTGGCGCCCAATCGCGTCGCGGTCCCGCTCGGTAACTTGTGCCACGACGATGTCCGGCCTGAACGGCGTGATCGCGAAGGTTTGCTGGATGCGAACGGCGGGTTCTGCCCGATCCGGCAGGTCGGTCAGGGAAAACGTGATCGTCATGTCGCCATCTCGAACGCGCGAGACATCGACGCCTGCCTTGAGGTACGACTGTACGCCCTGAACTCCGGTCACCGGCGCGAGGCCGTAGCGGAACTCGCGCAGGTTGCTGCGAACGAGCATGGCCACATCGCCGTGGGCGGTGGCGACATCCAGCGGGCGTCCCGACCGATCGTACAGGTACAGCCGCGTCTGCGTGGGCAGGTAGACGGCCTCCAGAAAGTAGGAGCGCGTCGCGGCGACCTGGCCGCCATGAGGCCCGGCATGATGCTCCGGCGGATGGGCCGAAGCGGACGCTGCGACAATGCCCAAGGTCAGGATCAAGAGGACGTTCCGTGTCGAAAGGCGCATGGGTTTCTCTCCGTGTGAATTGCATTCGAGGCACGCGGGCGCGCCAAATTGCGCATCGCGAGACCGCGATGGTCGCAACAAGACTGGCGCCAGTGTCAGCAGCAGGAAGGGCGACGGTGATAGAACTGACGCACCGTGCCCAGACGCCTGAGGAGAGATCTCAGGTCGTCAGACGGCAGAGAGTGATGCAGACGCCGCAGGTGGGTAAGGCGAGAGTATCGTGGTCGATTCGGAAGCCGGCACACGGTACATGCAATTCAATGTGTGCTACCGCCACGAGTGAGGCGCCCGAAGCGTGCTCTTCCCGTTCGCAAGCCGTCCGTTGTGACGTCGTAGCATCGCCCGGGGACGGTTCGGAATTCTCGCAGCAACGGCAATTCGTCCCACAGGGACAAGTCGGTCCCCAACCCGCCGACAAATGCGTACCCGCCCCTTCGCTAGCCGACGCTTTTTGGGCACGACCCCGGCAGCAGCAAGCACCGCCCGTTACGGAAGGGCACCGCTTTCCGCAACAGCAAGACTTGCCGGCGTTCTGGGATTCATTCTTCGCAGAGAGACAGCACGGGCGGCCCTCCGCCGCCGACGCGCAGCAGCACCGATGGGCAGGGAAGGGAGGAAAGACAAGCAGCGTGGCCATTAAGCCTGCAATGGCTCGGACAAGGAACGGCCGTCGCTGCTGCAAGGACATTTTCTGACCTTTGGGACTTGCCGCCTCTTGTATCGGTTGGCGACCCCTCGCCGAATCAGTCGCGGTTGCGTGTTGAGTCGGCCTGCCAGCGAACGAGGGATTCTGTCGGGCGGCGGCATAGTGTCAAGGTCAGTCGCCGCCCGGTCAGGTGCCGCTAGCCGTGAAAGCGTCGACTGGCTGCGGGCGTTCGTTCGCTACACTGCAGCCTACGGGTTTGTGTGGGCTGGTTTGCCGACACGCCGCGTGAATGCGGCTGGATCGACGGCGCCGGTCCGGTCGTGCCGAAAGCGCCGCCGCGGCCGAGCGCACGGCCCCTGCGGGAAGCACCAACTGAGGCGAGTTTGTCGGTTGGGACAACGCTGCCACGTCACCTGGGTGGGCGGCTCAAAAAAGTCGAACGATTGATCGAAAGTGGCGGGGAAATGACTGACGTTGGACGACGAGGAGGCGCGGCGGCTCGGCAAGAGCTGGCGTCGAGCTCGCCTGCCCGTAGAACTGCCAGACGGGTCGTTCATCTTTCCATTGTGACGCTTATCCGGCTCGCGCTCGACAACCTTCTTTGCCGGCCCTTTTCACGTTCAACGACACGATTGTTGTTGCGCTGGAGTCCGGCGTAGACAACGAGTACGACGCGATCAAAGGGTTCGCCAAGATCGTCCGCAGATTCATTTCTTACAGCCTCACGAAGCACCTTCTCTTTCGTGGTGCCTTTTCGATCGGTTCGTACATCCTCGAAGAGAACCAAAACCTGATTATGGGGAGTGCTGTCACAGATGCTGCATCGTGGTACGACCAGCCCGAACTCATCGGCTCACCTGGCCTTCTGCTTCCCGAACAGCCACTTCCGCACGTGCTCGGCGACGGCCTTCAACCGGTCGTCCTCGATGCGCTCGCGGTAGACCGCCGCCATTGAAGCGTCGGCGTGGCCCATGATGTGGTTGACCGCGACTTGATCTCGCGCGCCGCCGCCGATCGTGGTGGCGTTTGCGGGTCACAGGCACAAGGGTAGAATCCAGCATGGCGCACAGCTCTACGCAGGTGTGGCGTCGGGCGGCGCGGCAGGCCTGACCGTCGCATCGCCGTCCTTTTTCCAGGTGGTTTGCTAACGGGTGCCCGGAAGGGCGTCCATCAGCAACCGCAACCGGCGGGTCCCGGGAAAGCGCATTTTGCGCGCAATAACAAGCCTTCGCCCCCGTAGCTCAATGGGATAGAGCAGCGGATTTCTAATCCGCAGGTTGCCAGTTCGACTCTGGCCGGGGGTGCTTTCCCCTTCGCCCCCTGAATCCTCGGGAGAGTCGAGTTTTTCACGGGGATTTTCGCTGTTTTGGGGATCGTCGCTGTTGCCCGCGTCCACTGAATCAGACTGAACAGGGGCGCTTGCAGGCGAGTCGTCTGACGCCAAGCAGGACGCCAAGACAGCCGGCACGTCCGGGCCGTGCGTTCCCGTCGCTGCCGCTACCGCCACGTCGCGCGACAAGTCGGGAAGCGCCGCCACGGCCGCGCTTTCCTCTCCCAACGTCGTATGCGAGTAGCGGGAGAGCGTCAGATTCACGTCGCAATGCCGCGCCAGCGATTGCGCCAGCTTGGGATGCACGCCGGACCGGGCAAGGTTCGTAATGAACGTGTGCCGCAGGGCGTGGAAATCGACCACGCAGCCCGCCTTGTCCGAGGCGGCCAGGAAGTCGGACTTTCCGCGCCGATCGCGTTCCGGGCCTTCCTTGGCGTTTTGCAGCCACGCGGCGCGGCCGTCGGCCAAATCGGCGCGGAGCATGTCGGCCATTTCGTAGAACGCCGGCAAACTGAACGCCGAGGCGGCCGGCAGTTTGTGCTTTAGGAATTCGCGCAGGGCCTCGGCCGCGTTGGGCCGTAGCGGCAGTTCGTCGCTGCGCCGGTTCTTGGCGTAGGCCGCAGCGACTTTCACGACGGGCGGCTTGCAGTCCAAATCGAAGCTCGCCCGCGTCAGCGACCGCAATTCATTCGCCCGCAAGCCGGTTTCCACGGCCAGCCGATAGAGCAAAGCCCGATCGGGACCGGACATTCCGAACCGGTCCGGCGCCTTGCGACTCACCGTCAGCAGCCAACGCAGTTCATCGACCGAAAGCGCCCGCCGCTCGCGTCGCCGATCCACGCTGGCGTTTTGCCGTTGCAAGTGTTCCACGGGGGATTCGCTCGCGCGGCCGTCCCGGACCATCCACTTGCAGAATTGGCGGACCGCTTGCAGGTAGTAATTGGCCGTGGCGATGCCGATTCCGGGCTTGTCGTCTTTCGGCGTCCGCAAGTCGGCAAGGTACTGTTGGAGCTTGCTGGCCGAAATGTCATTCCAGAACCGGAAGGCGCAGCCGTCCATAACGACGCACACGCGCTTGGCCGTCTGCGCCGCGTGCGTCTTTGTGTTCCCCTTCGCCACAAGCGCCGCCTCAAAGTCGCGCAGGTGGTCCGACAGCAGCTTGCTGGCGGCCAGCGACCGGCCCGTAATCAGGCCGCATTCGGCCAGCCTGGCGCGAATGCGGTTCGGGAGCGTGTCGAGGAAGCGCTTCAATTCAAGCTCCGGCGATTCATTGTTACAGCGGCAAGCGACCAGCTTTTCCAGCTTCCGGCCCAATTCTTCGGACTGCTTCTTGTCGGTGTAGGCCGGCAACCGGCGCGTGGATTCCAGGTGGTCCCGGAATTCGATGTACCACTTGGCCGCTTCCCGCGTCCGCCCGCGTCGATCCTTGTACGTCGCCCGAAACACTCGCATTTCCGGCCTACCTTTCGTTTGTCACCAAATCGCCCACGTCGCGTTAGGAACGCCTCGGGCCGTGGGCCACGATTTCCAGCCCGAGGGCCTCGGCCAGCTTGTCCACAGCATCCAGCGACAGCAGCCGCTCCCCGTTGACGAATCGGCTTAGCGTCGCTTGGTCCACTCCCGTTCGCTTCCAGATTTCGTATCGGCTAAGCCCGCTGGATCGTTCGACCGCCGCAGCCCCTCGGCTTCGTCGTACAACAAAGCTCCCCCTTGCGCGTGCAGCGTGCGAAACATCGCCGCCGCGGTAAGGTTCGAGGATTCCAGGGGACGAAATGCGAGCCGGCCAAGTAGCTTTAGCACGCGAGTTTTGCCGCTGTGCGCCGGGCCGCCGATGTACAGGTACGGAACGGCGTCCCAAGCCAAGTAGGAGTACGTCAGCAGAACCCACAGCGCCAGCGTCGCCGTCGTACCTTGCGCGTGTTCGCGTGGGAAATCAACGTAGTGCGCCAGCCGCTCGCAAACCCGCCGGAACACCTCAGCCGGGTTCGGTGCCGACGATCCGGCCAGCCATTCCGCGCGCGATTCACGCGACCAGCCGGCGCGCAGGCTTGCCGTTGGTGTCGGGGGTTCCGGGGAAACCCACAGTTTGCCGCCCGCCCCCACGTCGATGGAGTTCGGCATCGCAACGGATTCGCGCCGGCCGTCCGGCCAGCGCAGGTACAGTGTCCACCGTCCCGCGACTTTGTTCCCTGCGGCCATCATCGTGGGGACGGCCAGCCCGGACGCCTCGGGGACGATGAACCGCTCCGGCCGGATGATGCGCGAAGCGTCAATTTCGTTCATCGTGTCGGCCGCCGGTGCAATGCCCGCCGGCTTTGTAGCGATCGCCGCCGCAATCCGCAGTAGCTCGGCATCCAAACTACCGCGGTCGATGCCCGGCCGATCCGTGCAAAGCGTCTGTGCGAAGGCGCCCCGCGCCGTCCCTTTCGTCAGGTCCACCTTTTCGACGGCCAGCAAGTCGCCATTGAGGCGGGCCGTCAGCGTCGCGTGTCCGTTGCGACCGCAGGCCGCGTAGTCGATCGTCAGTCCGTTCGCCGGTGCCGTCATTTCCCAATTCTCCGTGTCTGAATCGTCAGCTTTCGCGCCGGCGCCGCCTCAATCGCCGCCGCCACGTCCGCGGCCGAGGCGCCCCGCCGCTTCCATTCCCGCGCGTCTTTGATTCCAGCCGGCGGGAGAATCACGCGCACGGCCGAGGCGTAGGCCGCAGCCACAGCCGCCAGGTTGTCCGCGCCGCGCTGCCCTTGCTCATCGGCGTCGGCCACGATGACGACTTGGGCCGGCCGCCGCCGGCGGACCAACTCGACAAGCAGCCGCATTCCGCCCGTGCAGCTCGGGCGCCCCACGGCGCAAAATGCCAAGTCCAAGAGCGCGGCCGTGTCCGTCGGGCCTTCGCAGACAAGCAGCGTGTCGGCCTCGGGCAGGTCCGCCGGGATGAACAGCCCTTCGTGTAGATCGTGGCGTCGCCCCGGTGCAGCTTTTCGATTTCCTCTCGCGTCTCGGAAAACGATTGCTGCCCCTCGGCGCCATGCTCAATCGGCGTCGTTTCCACGCCGACCGACCGGGCGGCCTGCGCCAGCTTCCGCCGGACGCGCTCTTCCAGGTTTAGCAGCCGGTCCAATTCCTCATCGGGGAAAAACGTCCGCAGGTAGATCGTCGAGTGCTTGCTCCCGATCCGGTCGATGCGCCCGTGCCGCTGCACAAGCCGCATCGGGTTCCAGGGCAGGTCGAAGTTGATAATGTTCCGGCACTGCTGCAAGTTCATCCCCTCGGCCAGCACGTCGGTGCAAAGCAGCAAGTCGAACCGATCATCGCGCTGCCCCGGCGGCGCCCCGGACGACTCGGGCGCGAATCCGTGTACGGCCTGTTCCCGTGTCACGCCACGGCGCGAATCGTTCCCCGCCACCGATGCCGTGCGGCCACGATAGCACGCCAGCTTCGGTTCCTTGTCCAACTTCCGGTCCAGGTAGCCTTCAATCCAGTCGATCGTGTCGGCGTAGGACGAAAAGACCAGCACCTTGCGCTTCCGCCGTTCGTCGTCATCGTCGATCGCTTCGCTCTTTGCCTGCCGGGCAACCTCGATTAGCTCCTCGGCCAATTCCGCCAGCTTGGGGTCTTTGTCGGCCCGCACGCGGCCGGCCTTCTTGCCCAGCGCTTCCAGCAAGTCGCGGTCCGCGCGGACGCTGGCGCGCAGGGCGGCCACGTCGTATTTGTCCGCCGGTTCCACGCGCGGATCGTTCGCCAGAAGTTCGTCGATCGCCTCTTCGTCGTCCGTCGCCGCCAGTTCGTGCAAAAGCTCCTTCTTCAAAATCGCGCCGCGGTCCAGCCCTTCCAGAAACAGGTCGTGCTGGCGGACCATCCGCTCCATCGTTTTGGTGAAGGCATACGCCGACGATTCAAACCGCTTGAGCAAGCCCGTGCGGACCAGCCCCACAAGCGCGCTGTCCGGCTGGTCCGCCGTCACCGATTCCAGGTAATTCTCCGGCTGGTAGCGGGCCATCGTCAGCATCGGGTGCCCGGACGGCGGCGCCAGGGCGGCTTCCAGTTCGTCGATGAACCCCGGCAGCACGCCTTCCAGGGTGTAGTCGATCGACGATGCGACGGGCTTGGGGAAACGAATCATCATCGGCTCGCCGTCGATGACGATTAGCTCGTGGTCGTAATGCTTCTTGATGAACCGCCGCGTCCGCTTCACCGTGGTCGCGTCGATGATCGGATAGAGCAAATCCGGGTTCAGGTTGTACGGGTCGGCCCGCATCGCATCTTCAAACCGCTCCCGCATCGACAAGACGCCCCGATCCGCAAACGCGCCGTCTTGCTTGAGGAAGTACCGCACGAGCGTGTACAAGTCCCACAGCGAATTGTTGACCGGCGTGGCCGTCAGCAAGAGCAGGTCGCGCCGCTGCCCCATGAGCAGCCGGCGCAGCACGGCCGCCCGCGTCGGCGTGTCGGGGTTGCGGTAGTTGTGGGCTTCGTCGATGACCGCCAGCGCGTATTCGTCGATCGGGCTGCGCAGGTGGTTGAAGTCGCCGCCCAGTTGCTTGTCGCGTGCCAATTCCTCATACGAGACGCATTCCGCAAAGAGCTGATAGTCGTGCAGAAATTCGGCCCAGGTGCTGTCGCGGAGCGCGGCCGGGCAAATGACCAGCACGCGCTGCCGCTGCCCGCGGTACTGCCGGATAATCTCGCCCGCCAGGAACGTCTTGCCCAGCCCTACGCCGTCGGCCACAAGCACGCCGCCGAATTTCCGCAAGATGCGCAGCGCCCGCCAGACGCCGTGCCTTTGGAACGTCGTCACGGGCAGCGCGTCGATCGGCTTATCCTCTTCCAGCGCCTCTTCGGCAAGCTCCTGGCCGTAAAGCTGCCACAGAACGCGCAGGTAGACGAGATACGGCGCGTGCTCCGCCATCAGCACGTCGTAGAAGCTCGCCAGGTCGAACGGTGCGGCCGTCTGCCAAAGCTCGTCAAACCAAACGTCCACCTTGCCGATGATCGGCTCTTCGTAGTGCCCCAGGTTCAGTTCCAGGTTGCCGCGCAGGCCCCCGTAGGTCAGGTTCGACGATCCGACCAGCACGCCGCCCGATTCATGGCGGAAGATGTACGCCTTGGCGTGCAGGAAGCGGTTCGTCGGCTGGCGGACTTCGATCTTGCCGGAGTGCAGGAACGCGAGCAGCCGCCGCACGGCGTTGTACGACGGCTCGTCAAAGGGCAACAGGTTTCGCGTGCGCTCCAGCGCCTGCATTAGTTCCTGGAGCGCTGCGGCGACTTGCCGATTCGTGAATTCCGGTTCCGGCGGGTCGCCCGGCTTCGGGACCGGCCAGTTCGCCTCGGGCCGAGGATCGGCGCCCAAGAGCAGCCTCACCTTGCCGACGTGCTCCAATTCGTCGGCAATCAGGTTGAAGCCCGACACGTTGAAAAACGCCGTGGCGACGCAAAGCTCCCAGAGCATCGGCTGCTCTTGCCGCAGCGCGCGAAGATGGTCGCGGATGGCCGCGGCCATCGAATTGCCGGCGCGGTTATCGACGAAGAGCGGCCGCTCGTTGGGGGGATCGGGCTGTGCTGGTCGGCCATGTTCGCACGTCAACTCGATACGCGACGCCGCGCCCGTGCGGGAGTCCGCCGGGACTGGCGGTGCTCTTCCCGGTTCCACAGCGATCGGTTACACTCGGTCGGGATTTGACTCAAATCCTTGAGCATCCTAAGATTAGATGCCGATGATTTCCAGTGAGTCGCTGGGGCTACGTGACCTACGGCCCCCAGCGGGAGCCGACGAGCTGGATAGCTTCATGGCACAGCGTTCCCTGCCTTCCCCCAAGTTCGACGATCCGCCCGTCGTCGAAACCGTGATGGGGATTCACTTCCGGCCGCTACGCGCCTTCACGATCGCCCAGCGCTCGCTCTTTTGGTCGCAGTTCAAAGCTAACTTTCCGAACGTGGAAGAGAAAGCGCCGTTGGACGAGGTGCGCGAAGAATTCGGCGCGGAGCCTAAAGTCCGGCCAGAGATTCGGTGGGAGTTATCCGACCAGCCGCCTTCCCCGCGATTGTGGTGCAAGTCCCCGGACGGGCGCCACACAATCCAGATTCAGCACAACGCCTTGCTCGTCAATTGGGAGCGAGACCCCGAACGGCGCCAACCCTACTGGGGCTACGACCAGCGGCGCGCCGACTACGCCGAAAAGCTGAACGCCTTGGACCAATTCTTGCACAACAACGCAATCGGGCACATTGAACCCACGTCATGCTTCGTTACCTACGTAAACCACATCGAAGTCGGCGCACTTACGGACTTCGCGCCGCAGTTGCAGCGCGTGCTGACCGTCTGGCGAAACGAAACCGGCGACGGCTGGCTTCCTTCCCCAGAGCGTGCGATTCTGCAATTCTCGTTTGTGATGCCTGACGCACAAGGGCGGCTGCACGTCCGGGCTTTGCCAGCCCTTCGGCACCGCGACAAGAACTTCATCATTCGATTCGATCTAACGGCGCGCGGATCGCCGCGCGAACCGACGATCGACGCCGCGCTCGCCTGGCTTGACTTGGGACACGAATGGGTCGTGCGCGGCTTCGTTTCGCTGACGGAACCTGACATGCACGCCGAATGGGGAAAAACGCAATGAGCGAGCAAGCGACACTCGACCAGGACAAGCTTGAGTTCGCCGGCTTTGACCGGGCTGTTGACGAGTTTACCGGCGATGCTCCCCCGACTTCGCAACTTTCAGCCTCGCTACCGCAGGTGCTGCGGCAACTGAGAGCGACTTCGGCGCTGCGCCGCGGCTGGGACTCGCACGGCGGGTCGCCCCCCGACGCCCGCGCCATCCGAGGCGCCGAAACGCTGATTAGGTCGCTGGCAAGGGTGGCCGACCTTCCAAAGCCGCACGTCAATCCGCTACCGGGTGGAGTGCAATTTGAATGGGAGCAGGCTGGGCGCTATTTCGAGATTGAGTTGACGGGGGCTACTACGGCCCAGTGCTACTTTGAGGATCGTGAAGCGCGCCAAGCCGCGGAGTGCGTGGTCCGAGTGGGCGAATCTCTCGACGCCGTTATTGGCTACATCCGCCGCGTCGCATCCCTAGGTCCATCTGGCGCGGCGTAACGAGGGCCAAGCGGTGGACGGTGAGCGCCTTGCCGACGACGAGGTTGTCTACCGTCGCATTCCCGCCTTCAAGCCCTGGTTCGAGCCTCCCGATCGCATTGCCACGGGCAATTTTAAGCTGGACCGCCAGCGTGGCGATCTTGGGCTATCCGTCTATCGCGCTTCCGTTGTGAGCGCGGACGAGTTGGTCGCCAAACCAGACGCCCTGCCGAACAGCCTTGTCGCCTCGGCGCTCGTCGGAGACATTCGCGCCCTCAGAAGCGGGGACGATAAACCGCTGCAACTGGACGTAATTGCAGTCAACGACGAAAACGACCCCGGCCACGCGGAAATCCGCGGGCCGACACCTGGAACGCTCTCCCCGGCAGCTTCCAACGCGCTCCGCAACCTCTTCCAGCAGTCACTTCAACCGCCCACCCCAAGCGCGGAAGTGCCGTAGCGTCGCCGCCAGCCGGGCGTTGTAGTCGCCCAGCGTCGGATGGTCGCAGGACGTGCCCGGCTGCCACTTCTCGTGGAACGTCTCGAAAATGTGCGCCAGGTGCCGCTCTTCCAGGCCGTAGAGGTGCGCAACCACGGCATCCAGCTCGCAAATCAGGTCAAGTTTCTCGCGGGCTTCCAGCGGACCGCACTCGACGCCGACCGCGCCGGCCCATGCCGCGTAACGATCATCGACGGCCGCCAGCCGCCCGGCCAGCGCGACAACGCGCTGCCAGAGCCGATCCGCTGGCGGCGGGCGCGGGACGGGGAACGGGTTGAGGATGAAGAAGTTAACATGCGTTTCCACGAACCGCCGCGCGTACCAGTCCAGGCAGAGCGACGAAAGAACGCCGACAAGAAACGCTTGGTCGCGCTCGTCGCCCCTCGGCCAAAGTAAGTAGGGCGCCGCGTTCGTAATGAACACCTTCGGCGGCACAAGGGCCGCGATGACGGTCCGCTGATTCGTCCGGTTCGTAATGTCGCGGAAGGCAATGCGCGGAGAGTAGCACGGCAGCATTCGGTCCTTCGCCAGCCATGCCGCGTCAAACTCACAGAACGGCGAGTTGCGGTTGCGTGCCGCGCGGCGGCGCTTGTCTTGAAGATGCGGCACGACTTTCGCCGAGTCGGCGAATCCGTAGTACCGGCCCGTGTCCGGTTCCCAAATGTCGAACGACTCGCCTTTGAACACGGGCCAAAAGCCGCGCGGGCAACTTTCGGACTTCAGGTCCATCAGTCCCTTGTCGTTTGTCGCGTGCAGTTCCGTCTGTGGCCGCACGCGCCAGGATCGCGCATCGTTCAGGTCCAGCCGCGGATGCTTGCGGAGTTGAACGAAGATTTCCAGCGATTCGTCCGTCGGCAAGAGCGGCAGCGACGCCGTGTCGGTCCAGTCCATAACTTCCGCGCCGGCGAATTCGGCCGGCGGCCGGCCCACGCCGTTTTGGAAGCGCTCCAGGCTGGCAAAGGGACCGCGCAAGCGGACCCGCGTGTCCGCCCCGAGGTTGCCGATGGAACGGGAAACGGACGACAAGCCGATCGTGTATCGCGGCTCAGCTTCGTCGAAAACCCAGCCGCCCGTGTTCAGCAGCATCAACAGGTCTACGCCAGCGGCGCGTTTGAAAATCTCCGTGCGGAATTCCGTCGTCCCCTTTGCATTCCAGGCCGAGCGAGGACAACGCCGAACCGCCCGCCGCTTGGCACGGTCAGTTGCCAGAAGCGCCAGCAAAACGCTTTGTAAAGGTCCGGGTCGCCGGTCCCCATTCCGGGGTAGGGGCCGCTCAGCAGCGCCGATCGCATCGCGTCGGCCTGCGCCACCTCTTGGTCGTAATACTCCACAAGGTCCGGTCGCGTGCGCCGCAGGCTGGCTTTCAGGCGTTCCTGTTCGCGCTGATTCAGTCCCCGCAAACCCGGCTCGTGCCGCGCCCAAAAGGCGTGTTCCTCAACCGTCGCCTCTTCCCACGGCGGATTGCCGAGGATCACGTCGAACCCCTGCCGTTGCCGCAGGAATACTTCGGGGAACGCCACAGGGAAGTGCAGCGGCGAAAGCGCGCCGATTTGCGTCCGCGCCTTTCGATGTTCTTCGGAATCGGGCAGCGTGTCTTTGATTTCGTTCCAGTGCTCCAAATTGACGGAAAGCCGCTCGCCCGTCATTCGGCACACGGTCACGATATCGCACAAGGCTTCGGCAGGGCGGACGGCTTGGCGTGCTTGCTCGTATGCCTTTCGCGCCCGGCGCACGTCGGCCATCGTGGCGTCGGCAATCCGGGCCAGTTTTTGCAGCGGTTCCAGTGCGGCCCCGACCAGCGTTTTCGCTTCCAACTTGAACAGCGGCAGGTCATCTTCGCGGGCCTTATCCTCAATCTCTGCCACGCGCCCGATGCCGACCAGCGAATTGCCCACAACCAGATTGTGGTCCAAGAGCGACAGCGGCAGTCCCGGCACGAAAGTGTGAATCCAGATCGACAGCCGCGCCAGGTGAACCGCCACGGCGTTCAAGTCCACGCCGTAGATGCAGCGCCGGGCGATCAGCCGTCGCAAAAGCTGCGTGTCCTCGATTTGGTCCTCGATTTGATCGGCCAGCGGGCCGAGGGCCTCTCTCGCCGACTTGCGGAGCGTGAGAAGCTCCTGCCGCACGCCGGCCAGCGGCCGCCGGGCAAGGTAGCTTGACAGCCCGCGTTCGATCCGATCGACGGCCGCGACGAGAAAATGCCCGCTGCCCATCGCAATGTCGGCCACGCGGAAATCAAAGAACGCCTCGGCCGCCGCGTGGTCGTCGGCAATCGCGTCCAACCGCTGGATATGGTCGGCCAGCGCCGGCTCCAGCGCTTGGTCCAACAGGTGTTCGACGGCGAACGCCTTGGTGAAGTAGCTACCTGTTGCCTTGCGGGCGCCGGACTTGTTGTGCAAGTAAATGTGTTCGCGCCGGACGACGGGCGTTTCGCCCATCTTGCACGGCCGATAGCGGTCGTTTTCGTCCAGCGCCAAGTCAGCTTCGGCGACGGCCAGGTCTTGCTCCAAAAGCCCTTCGTAGACCGTCCCGAATTCCCGCACGCTGATACTGCGGAAGTCCAACGGTCCGTCGTCCCCGCCCCAGCGCGTGCCCACAAGCAAGAGATGCTCTAGCACCGGTTCCATGATCGTGTTGGGCAGGCGCACATCGGCCAGCGCCGCGCCGATCGGGGAAACTTCCGGTTCGCTGGAAAACAGCCCGCCGTCGTATTCGGGGATGCCCCATTCGGTGTGCCCTTTTTCGACGGCGCGGAAGAGGCGCGAAACCTCTTCCCAAAGCGAATCGCTGTCGTCGTAGCGCGTGCCGGCGAGTTTCATTTCCAGCAACTCGCGGGCCTTGTGCTTGAGCGAGCGATGCCGGTACAGCTCGTTCCAGCGGTACGGGAGCAAGTCCTTATCTTCGCCGTAGGCGATGAAGAGCAACCGAAACAGGACCGTCATCGCCATTTCGTAGGTTTCGGCCAGCTTGGCGGGCGACGGCTTCCTTAGCCCGCGGGCCTTGGCCAGCCCCTCGGCCAGAACGGGAATCACTTCCTCATAGATGCGGACGCGCAGCCCCTCGGCCATGCTGCCGGCGAAACGCTTGGATTCCTCAAGCAGCCGTTCGACCGTGCCGCCGTCGATCAGGGGCTTGGCCAATGCGACACACAATCGCTTCGTGGGTCAATGTGTTGCCTGTTCCGATGCTCCGGCCTACGCTACACGGCCGGTGCAACTTTCCGTCAACCCGATCGGCAACACGGAGCAAGCAGCATGGCTACGCGAAAGATGACGGCCGGGCAAAAGGCAGCGCGCACGAGAAAACGAAAAGCGGCGGCCGCCAGGGCCGTGCGGACGAAACGGGCAAAGGGCGCAGGACGGCGGGCCGCGGCGACGCGCAAATGGAATCGAATTCGGGAAGCCGCACAGACGGCCATAGCAGCGATTGAGTCGGGCGACGCCTCGGCCGCCCGCGCTCAGCTCGAAATCATCGCCAACGTCGCTGGGGCGTAGAAGCGCGCGGCGAAACCGTTGGCCAATCGCGTTCGATGCGTAGCCGTAGGCCGCTCTGTCACCGTATCCCCCACTCCCCGCGGCCCCCGGCGGATTCGGCTTGCTGATTCGCTCCCTCCATCGACACAATCGCGCCGACGGCAGAAGAGCGCGTGAGGGCGTCGGGGTTGTAGAGCAGCCCCGCCGCCAGTTCGACAAGCAATTCCCGTTGCCGCGGCGTGAATTTCTCCGGGCGCGGGGCCGCGCTGTGAAGCAAGCGCAGGGCCTCTTGAAACGGTTGCCGCTTGACCAACGCAACCGTGTCGGCAAGGGAAACGGTTCGTGGCGGCGCGGAAGCGCGCCGAGGCGGCCGGCGGGATAGAGGGCGCGGGCAAACAACTCCCTCGGCCCGCAAGTTTGCGCCTTCCATCGCCACGAGCGCCGCGGCCGCGCGGATGGCGGTTCGATCGTCCGGGCCTTCCACAAGCCCGATGGCCAGGTCCACAAGCGCTTCGCGCTGGCCGGCCGAGAATCGCTCTGGCTTGGGCGCGGCGCGGTCAAGCAGCCGCAGGGCGTCACGGGTTCGCCGGTCCGTCTGCATCGGCCAGTTGCCCCATAAGCCGATCGAACGTCGCCCGCTGCCGGGCCTCGGCTTCAAGCTCGGCCTCGGCCGTAATGCCGGCGGCCTCGGCCGTCGCCAGCCCCTTTAGCGACGGCGGGTCTGCCCCCAGTACGTGACGCGACAACCAGTCCCGCGCCCGCGCGTCGCCGGCCTTGGCGTCGGCCACGGCCCGCGCGACGACGGCCTTCCAATCGTCCAGGGAAACGGCGTCGGACAGCGCCGCCAGATAGTCGCGTTCCACGGCCCGCCGGGGCCTTCCCGGTCCGCCGAGGTTGCCGGGCGCGAATTTGCCGTTAGCGTTCCGTCCGCTGGGCATAGAGACAGTTCCCCCCCAACCCCCCTGGGGATTCCGCGGCGGCCGGCGATTTTGGGCGCCGGCCGCGCGCTGCGGGCATTGCCCGGCTTCGTCCGTTTTCGCACCGTCTAAACGGCCGCCACGTCCATTATCGCGTGTTCGTTCGTTTTGGGCAGGCCGAGGGCCTCGGGTTGATCGTCGCCGTTGGCAATCTGCGATTCGTCAACCCTAGTCAAGCCTGAGC
Organism: Planctomycetia bacterium; assembly: GCA_016177915.1. Taxonomy (GTDB): domain Bacteria; phylum Planctomycetota; class Planctomycetia; order Pirellulales; family S012-138; genus JACOUI01. The sequence goes on along the minus strand of JACOUI010000074.1, from coordinate 3,577 downwards.
GGGCTGCCCCCCAACCCGCGCTGCTCATAGGCGACTGTCTGGCGCCCTACACGCCCGCGGGAATGACCGCCCATTGCAGCGATTCAAGCAGCGATTGTGCGCCGCCACTACTTACTGCTACAGCACTTACGCATACCAGCCAGGCCCCATACTGGCGCGCACCGGCCACCCCTGTGGCGGGACACACTGGCGCATCTTCGCTGCTCGGCGCGAATACTCCGCGGGGAACCTAACCAAGCCGTCGCGTCATGCGGCACGGGGGGGCCGGGCATGGCCGCAAGCGCGGCTTGAACGCACGCAAACCAGCACGGGCTGGCGACTTAGCGATGACGGCCAGAGGCTATTGAGATTCGACCTTCGATTAGTGTCGCCGCAGTCTGTAGAGCGCAGGCAGCGGGGGTTGACGACACTCCGGCTTACTTCCCGCCGGCTGCGTTTACCATCGCCACGATGCCCGCCCGGATCGCCTCGGGCAGCCGATCCCAAGCTTCCACGATGACCGCCAAGTCGGGCCGCTCCCGCTGCAAAAGCGCCAAGCAGTCCGCCAAGACAAGGGGACGCGGGGCGGCCTGCGCTTCGTTAGTGGTTTGGCATTCGGCAGTTCCGGCCGAAGCGTCGGAAGCGGCAATCGGATTTCTAATCCGCAGGTTGCCAGTTCGACTCTGGCCGGGGGTGCTTCCCCTCAGCACCCCTGCTGCTCAAAAAGCAACTCCCCGGCTACGTAGATCCGGTACTTGTGCGGCCGGAATCCCGGATAGCGTTACGGCACGCGCCGCGTGGCGGCGACTCTCTCGCTCGCCGACTCCACAATCCACTCGATCAGCGTTTTGTACGCAATCGCCAGCCGCGTGCATAGGAGCGGCAGGTCCGAGTGCTCCGGGTGCAGACCCGCCAGCGGATTGGCCTCCAGGAAGCACGGCCGACCCGACTCGTCGCAGCGCAAATCGATCCGGCCCGCGTCCCGGCAATCGAGCGCCCGCCAGGCGGAAAGGGCCAGCCGCTCGGAATCGGCCACGACCGGATCGTCCGGCCGCACGAGCACGTATTCGACCAGCTCCTCGCACTGCTCCTTGTTCGCGTAGGAATAAACTCCCGCCTCGGCCGCGCCGCGCAGCACGATCTCCAGCGTCCCCAGCACGCGCGACCTCTCGCCCGTGCCGACCAGCCCCACCGTGAACTCCCGCCCCGGCAGATACCGCTCGATGAGCACCGGTTGCCGATAGCGCGCAAGCAGCTCGCGGCCCAGCCTGGCGAGTACCGCCCGATCGACGATCTTCGACGCGCCCGAGATCCCTTTTCCCGTCCCCTCGGCCGCCGGCTTGACGAAGAGCGGCAGCGGCAACTCGACGCGATCCAGCTCGGCGGCTGTGCGGACGACCGCGAAATCGGCCGTCCTGATCCCCGCCTGCTGCACGACGACCTTCGTCAGGCCCTTGTGCAGCGCGAGGGCCAAGACGAGCGGATCGGAAAACGTGTAGGGAACGCCGTAAACGTCGAGGATCGCCGGCACCTGGGCCTCGCGCCCGATACCCCGCAGCCCCTCGGCGATGTTGAACACCAGGTCCCAGCGGTCGCCGCGCGCCAGGCGCTCGACAAGCTGCCGGGCATGCCCGATCCGGTCCGTCTCGTGCCCCAGCTCGCGGAGTGCCCGCTGGATCGCGTCGATTGTGTCGGGGCGGTCGAACTCCGCGGTCTCCTCTTCCGAAAAGCCTTCGGCCAGGTAGACGGGCCGCAGGTCGTAGGTCAGGCCGATCCGCATGGCTTGCTCGGCCGATCTTAGCGGCCCAGGTTGAAGCGCATCGCCGGCGTGGCCGACCCATTCGCAGGCGCGTCCACGACGACACCGCGGGCCGCCCCCCCACCCCAAGCCTCCCCCGCAAGGGGGGAGGGGGCCGCCGCGCCGCTGGCTGCACCATTGACCGGCGCGCCGCTGGCGGCGGAACGCTCCGTCGCGCGACGGCCATGAACGCCGTCGGCGTCTTGGGGGCGCGGCATCGGGTCGGAATACCGAAACACCTTCCCCTCGAAGTTCCGCAACAAGAGGTCGTCGCCCTCCCGGCCGACGATGCCGCTGGGGGCGATGGGGATCTTCCCGCCGCCGCCGGGGGCGTCGATCACCAGCGTCGGGACGGCATACCCCGTCGTGTGACCGCGCAGCGCCTCCATGATCTTAAGGCCCTTGGCCACGCTCGTGCGGAAGTGCGCCGAACCTGAAATCGGGTCGCACTGGTACAGGTAATACGGCCTCACGCGCATCATGAGCAGCTTGTGCATCAGCTCCTGCATCGTCGGCACGTCGTCGTTGACGCCCGCTAGCAGCACCGTCTGCGAACCCAGCGGGATGCCCGCGTCGGCCAGCCGGGCGCAGGCCCGCGCCGCCTCCAGAGTGCATTCGTCCGGGTGCAAAAAATGGACGCTCATCCAGAACGGATGAAACTTGCGCAGCATGCGGCAGAGCTGCGGCGTGATCCGCTGCGGCAGGACGGCCGGCATTTTCGTCCCCAGGCGGATGAACTCCACGTGTGGAATCTCGCGCAGCTTGCCCAGGATCCATTCGAGGCGGTCCTCGCCGAGGGCCAAGGGGTCGCCGCCCGAGATGAGGACGTCGCGAATCTCCGTGTGCAGCCGAAGGTACGCAAACGCTTGCTCCAGCCGCTCCTCGTTGGGCAGGATCTCGCCGTGACCCACCACGCGCGACCGCGTGCAGTAGCGGCAGTACGTCGCGCAAAAATCCAGCGCCAGAAGCAGCACCCGGTCCGGATAGCGGTGCACCAGGCCCGGCGCCGGGCTGTGCGCGTCCTCGCCCAGCGGGTCGTCGGCCTCGCCGCGCGTGCGGACGAGCTCGGCCGTCGTGGGAATGACCGTCCGTCGAAGGCCCTGCTCCGGCCGCACGGGATCGACGAGGCTCAGGTAGTAGGGCGTGACGCCGACGGGCAGCATCGAGCCGCGCTGGACCAGCGCCTGCCGCTCGTCGTCCGAGAGCTCCACGATCCGCTCGAACTGCGCCAGCGTCCGCACGCGGTTCCGGGTCTGCCAGCGCCAGTCGTTCCACTCCGCCCGCGAGACGCCGGGAAAGTGTCGGCGCCGGAATTCCCTCACGAGCGGGCTTTCGGCGAAGCGCGCCGCGCGGCGCGGGCGGGCGGACGACGCTTGAGCGCCGCGGGCAACCGACTTTTCTCCGCTGCGGGGCGGCCACACAGGCGGCCGCGCATCGGCAGGGATCGCGGGAAGGAAAGACGGCGGGAGAGGCGCCGCGTTGCAGCTCGGACTACCCGGCGGTTCGGATTCCTCGCTGCTCGTCGCTTCGCTGGGCGCTCCCTGATTGGCGATTCCCGGCGCGGCAATTCCCTTGGTCGCAATTCCCTGTGGGCTCACCATCGCAAGCGCAGCTCCCTGCTCAACGGAACTCATACGCCTCGGGTCCTGCGGAGCTACTAGCTACAGTCTGTCGGAAAAAGGGCGATTTTCGGGCAGGTGACTCGTAGGATTCAGTGGCGGCTCGCTGTCGGTCATGGCGAAATGACCGGCTGGCACACGAATCGATGCGGTTTCCGTAAGCGTTCGCCTCTGGCGAGGC